>JAFQWY010000331.1 GCA_017407225.1 Clostridia bacterium
GGGACGATCAGTTTGTCTTCTCAGAAATGCCCGAGAGGCGGCACTGCCATGTTCGCATTTCTGGCGTTGGCGGGGGATCTCGGTGCTACGGTAAGTCCCGCCCTGGTCGGAAGCCTTGCGGAAATGTCCGGCGGGAACCTGAAAAACGGATTGCTTGTTGCTGCGGTTTTCCCGGTAGTGCTGGTGATCGGACTGATCCTGCTCGGTAAAAACGTGAAGAAAAAGGCGTAACACGCCAATATATTTTCTTGTAAAACAAACAGCCCTGCGGTATGCTTCTTGAGAAAGCTGCCGCAGGGCTGTTGGGGTATTCATGATATTGTCTCCTTCCAGTCAGATGATTCAGTCTACGACGGGCGGCTTTTTCACCGGATCGGGATGATTTTTGCAGCCGATGCGGAAGAATTCGCCGGTTTCCTTATCATCGCAGCTGACCGTGATGAAAACATCGTATTCCGGCGGGTCAAATTCCGGATAATCGGTGCGCTTGAAGTCGAAGACCTTGGTACTTGCCTTCCGTGCCATGCTGGCGTGGAGGGTCAGCTCGGAGCATTCCACCTGTGCGTAGCATTCGAGAACTCTGCCAAGCTCGTGAGGATGGGGCATCCCATCTTTTCCAGCTCCAGGAGAGCATCGTAACTTTCCACGGCACTCATATACCGCTGATGCGCCATGGTGAACTTGCCGCCCCAGCAGGGGGTATTGAGAAAATACTGAGTCGCTTCTTCCGGGGTTACCGTGCAGAACGGTGCGCCGCAGGCTTCGTGCCAGTGGTCAACGCCGGAACCGCCGGATCCGGAATAGTTCACGGGTCCCTTGTCGACAAGGGCTACTCTTATACCACGGAATCCTGTTTTCCGCAAGTCCTGTTTACTTTGCCAGCAGTCCGTCAATGAACTGTCTTGCAAGTCTTGCCGATCTGCCGCCGCGCTCGAGGGCAAAGCGTTCGGCAAGCAGGTTCAGCTCGTCCGCGGGCAGATCAATCCCGTTTTCCTCTGCCAGATGATGCACGATGTGCAGATAAGTCTCCTTATTGGGCTTAGAGAAGGTAATGTGGATTCCAAAGCGTTCCGAAAGTGATACAAGCTCCTGCATGGTATCGTTGCGGTGAATGTCATCCCCGTCCCGGTCGGAGAATGTCTCACGGATGATATGGCGGCGGTTGCTTGTCGCATAGATCACCACATTGGGGGATTTTGCCGTAACCGAGCCTTCCAGTACTGCTTTGAGCGCGTTGAAGTTGTCGTCATCCTTCAAAAACGACAGATCGTCGATGAACAGAATGAATTTCAGCGGATTCTGCGACAGCTCATCGAGAACCTTCGGGATGATTTTCAGCTGATCCTTCCGGATTTCCACGATGCGGAGCCCTTCGGCAAACAGCGCATTGGCGACCGCTTTTACCGTAGAAGATTTTCCTGTTCCCGCATCCCCTGTCAGGAGAATATTGGCGGCCGGTTTTCCTGCCAGCAAAGCACTGGTATTATCCATCACGATCTGCCGCTCCCGCTCATAGTCCACGAGATCCGCGAGTGCGGTTTGGTCGGGATGCTGAACGGGTGTGATCGCACCGTCGCCGCTGACGATGAACATACGGTTTTTCGCATAGATCCCGTACCCGTATCTGCCGATGTTTTCCGCACGGTGAAGATAAATCTCCTTCAGCCGAAGCTCCGTTGCCCGGAAATCGGGAAGAAATCCCGTATATTTCAGCGGAGCAGTCAGCGTTTCCTTATCCAGCCGTGAGACCTGCTCCAGAGTATCCAGTTCAGCTTCCAGTGCCTCCTGCAGATATTTCGGAATCTTTCTGCCGGAAGCGACGGTTCTGACGTATATGTTTTCGTTTCCCCAGCAAAGTTCTTTGATGTATTCGCCGAGGTCTCCGCCGTTTGCTTTGTACAGGCGTGACACAAAATCTGCGTAGCTTGCCGCAGACGGGTGCTTGATGTGGGAGAATAAGGCATCAAACACCGTGTCGTCCAGCAGATCACGGAAAACACAGAGAGTAAACAGTTTATCCTTCAGTTCCTTCATGTCAGTTCAGAATTGCCCCCGCCGCACCGCCGGAAACCAGTGCCGCATACCGTTTCAGATAACCGGAGAGTTCTTTGGTCTTTGGTACAAAGTTCTTCATGCGCTCGGCGAGGATTTCCTTATCCACTTTCAGCTCGATGGTATTTCCGGGAATGTTGATGCGGATAATGTCGCCGTCCTCAACCACACCGATCATACCGCCGGATGCAGCTTCCGGAGTTACATGGCCGATGCAGGCACCACGGGTCGCACCGCTGAAGCGTCCGTCGGTGATGAGAGCTACGCTGCTGCCCAGACCCATCCCCATGATCGCGGATGTGGGATTCAGCATCTCCCGCATACCGGGGCCCCCTTTCGGACCTTCGTAACGGATCACAACCACGTCCCCTGCCACGATTTTTCCGGCATTGATGGCTGCCTGCGCTTCTTCCTCGGAATCGAATACCTTTGCGGGACCTTCGTGCACCAACATCTCGGGAAGCACCGCGGAGCGCTTGACCACACTTCCTTCGGGAGCAAGGTTGCCCTTGAGCACCGCAATTCCGCCGGTTTCGCTGTAGGGACTCTCAATGGGACGGATGACTTCAGGATCCAGATTGACGCATCCTGCGATATTCTCGCCGATGGTTCTGCCCGTGACCGTCATGCAGCCGGTATGGAGCAGATCCTTCTTCGTCAGCTCGTTCATCACGGCATAGACGCCGCCTGCCTCATTCAGATCCTCCATGTAGGTTCTTCCTGCGGGAGCGAGATGGCAGAGGTTGGGCGTTTTCTCGCTGATCTCATTGGCAATATCCAGATTCAGCTCCACGCCGCATTCGTGAGCGATGGCGGGAAGATGAAGCATACTGTTGGTCGAGCATCCCAGTGCCATATCCACGGTCAGAGCATTCATGAGGGCTTCTTTGGTCATGATGTCTCGCGGGCAGATGTTTTTGCGTACCAGTTCCATCACCGCCATGCCCGCGTGCTTGGCAAGCTCAATCCGAGCGGAATATACAGCGGGGATCGTACCGTTTCCGCGAAGTCCCATGCCCAGAGCTTCGGTCAGACAGTTCATGGAGTTGGCAGTGTACATCCCCGAGCAGGAGCCGCAGGTGGGACATGTCCTGCATTCGTATTCATAGAGTTTTTCGTCGGTGATTTTGCCCGCATTGTAGGCGCCAACCGCTTCGAACATGGAGGAAAGGCTGGTCTTTTTGCCCTCCACTCTGCCGGCAAGCATGGGGCCGCCGCTGACGAACACGGTGGGAATATTCACTCTCGCCGCCGCCATGAGAAGTCCCGGCACATTCTTGTCGCAGTTGGGCACCATGACAAGCCCGTCAAATCCGTGGGCAAGCGTCATTGCTTCCGTGGAATCCGCGATCAGATCACGGGTGACGAGGGAGTATTTCATGCCCGTGTGACCCATGGCGATCCCGTCACAGACGGCGATTGCCGGGAATACGATGGGCGTACCGCCCGCCATGGCAACGCCGAGCTTGA
>JAFQWY010000332.1 GCA_017407225.1 Clostridia bacterium
CGGAAGATGTTTTCTTCTTCCAGAGCCTCTACAAGGGTTCTTTCGTATTCATCAGGAACGAGGTAACCGCCTTCGGAATCCTTACCGGTTTCCAGAGTGTTCACGATGTGCGGCTGGGGAACCTTGGTACGCATCACATTCCAGAAGTTGGCCTTGTATTCGTCAGTGGCACGACCGGTCTTGACTTCGCTCTTAATGGTCATCGGCTGACCGGTGATGGGACGGTTTACAGGCTTGTTCAGTTCGGCATCCAGTGCTTCCTGTCTCTCAAGTCGGGCGATTTCCTTACCGAGATCGGTGATTTCCTGCTCCATACGGGTGTAAGTAGCGTCATCTTCGGCAGTCAAAGTGCCGTTGCTGGTTCTGTGGGCATCCAGGAACGCCTTTGCAGCTTCCCATGCCTTTGCACGCTTTTCGCGCAGTTCATGAATAGTCATTGTGTTTCCTCCTTAAAATTTCATCAGATTGAGTCGGTCATAAAGGTCATCGACCTTACGACCGGTCTTTTCGGGAACGGGTGTCTTCGCAGACAGCTTATTGATCAGAGCCTTTTCGACAGTCTTTCCTGAGAAAGCATAGGCTTCCGTTTCCACGGTTCGCTTTTCGTCTGTCAGAATCTCATCCGCAAAGCCGAGTTCGATTGCCTTTTTTGCGTTCATCCATGTGGTATCGTCCATCATGTGCGAGAGTTGTGTATGGGACAGACTGGTCTTGATTTCGTAAGCATTGATAATGCTCTCCTTGACCTCGTTCAGCATATCGATGGCTTTTGCCATGTCCACGTGGTCTCCGAACGCCATCGTTGAGGGATTGTGGATCATCATGAGAGCCGTCGGAGCCATATAAACCTTAGTTCCAGCCATGGCAATGACGGACGCGGCGGATGCAGCAACACCGTCGATTTTTACGGTGACCGTACCTTTGTAGTCCATCAGCATGGTGTAAATCTGGCTTGCTGCGAGGCAGTCTCCGCCCGGGCTGTTCAGCCAAATCGTCACAGGGCCATTGCCACTGAACAGTTCACTGCGGAACATGGCGGGCGTGACGTCATCGTCGTACCAACTCTCTTCCGCAATCGTTCCGTACAGTTCAAGGACGCGTTCGGCTGAGGGATCGGCTTCCACCAGATTCGACCACCGCATTGGCTCCGTCCAATGCCAAAACTTCTTCATCGCTTTCATCTTCCTTTCCTGTAGTATTTATGTTATCGGCAAAAGCTCCGGCATTTTTCATCGGGAGCATATTGCCGTTGATGAGATAAAGGTCTCCGCCTTCCTCCTCGGGAATCCGGTCGAGATTCTCCAGTTCGCGGATGTCATTTGCAGACATCCAACCGTTCTGCCGACCGACGGCGTAACCCTGCATTCGGGACTGATAATCCCCACGGAGCAGTCCTTCCAGATTGAACTTTGCGAAATACTGTGACTTTTCTTCATTACTCAACAGAGATCGCTGAATGGACTGTTCCCACCGGATCACCCACGGGTCAAGCGTGTATTTCACGAATTCAAGAGACTGCTGTTCAATATTGGAAAAACTCGACTTCTCCAGATCACCGACCATGTGCGGCGGGACACGGAAAATTCGAGCGATTTCATTGATCTGGAATTTTCGGGTTTCCAGAAACTGTGCCTGTTCGGGCGCGATGCCTATCGGCGTGTACTTCATGCCTTCCTCAAGCACGGCGATTTTGTTCGCGTTTCCGCTACCGCCAAAGGTGGACTGCCAGCTTTCACGCACACGGGCAGGATCCTTGATGGTGCCGGGGTGTTCCAGTACACCGCCAGGAGCTGCGCCGTTGGCGAAGAATTTCGCGCCGTATTCCTCACAGGCAATTGCCATGCCGATGGCGTTTTTCGCCATAGCGATGGGGCTGTAACCGACCAGACCGTCGAACCCGAGTCCGGGGATGTGCAGGACATCGGATGGAGGGAGGATGACGGTATTGTCTCTATCTCGGTATGCTTCATCCGAGCCACGATAGTAGCTGTAATATAGCTGACCGGAGGAGCCCCTCTCGACCGTCATCTTGTTCGGCATCAATGGATACAGAGCAATGATCTCGTTTTTTCCGTTTCGGATGATCTGCGAGTAGGCGTTACCCCACAGAAGAAGATGAGTCATGAGTGTCTCGCGGAACACGAAGGAACTCATCTCGGGATTCGGCTCATCGTGGAGCAAGCGGTACAGCGGGTGGTCGTTGGCTTTTGTCTTGCTGCCGTCATCGGTGTATCTGTATAAATGAAGCGGCAGTCCCGCCACAGCTTCTGCGAGAATACGGACGCAGGAGTATACGGCGGTCATCTGCATGGCAGAGCGTTCGGTTACGGTTTTGCCGGATGTTGTGCCGCCCATGAAGAAGCTGTAGCTGCCGCCGACTGTGCGGTTTTGAGGCTTGTCACGGGAACGAAACAGGCTTGTGAATAGGGACATTTGGGTATCTCCTTTGAAAAAATACTGATTTTTGGCTCTTGAATACTCAACTTTCCCTTAAAATCATGCTCAATTTAAGGGAAAGTTGATAGGTGTAAGGGAATGCCGGGACAATAATCTCACAGAAACAAAATCCCCCGCGAATCATACACACTTTCCGAAACATCATTTCCACAGCGAATCGCTCTGTCCAGTGCCATAATTGTGGCAACGGCACCGTCGATTTTCTCTGTGGATTTTTCTTTGTCCGGTTTGATATTGCCCGCCGGATCGGTGCGGATGAAGATATTGTCCATCATCCAGTGAAGAACCGGATGACCGCCGTGCGCGATCTTTTCTTCAAGCACCAGCTTCATCAGTTCCTTCGTCGGCGGGGACATATCCTTGAACCCCTGACCGAACGGAACCACGGTGAAGCCCATCCCCTCAAGATTCTGCACCATCTGCAC
>JAFQWY010000052.1 GCA_017407225.1 Clostridia bacterium
AAATTCCTGCGTCGGGACGGTATCTGTGGTGCAGAATGATGAACTGCTCACCGACGCACGGGAAGGATCTGCCGTTCCGGACGGTGATTTTGGTTACGTTCCGGAGACGGATTTCCGCACCGTCGGTCCGGAGATAGCGGGCGGTACGGTTGGGTTCGGCATGAGGGCGGACAACGATGCCGTTCTCCACAAAGAAGACGATGTCGTCACCGTCCCGCCATACGGGCTCGTCGGTATATGCATCGTGCAGGATCACGGGGGACGGATCGGTTTTGGAATTGGTGTGGGTTTCGGTGATGGTATGGTTGTATTTCATAGCGATCCTTTTCGGGCAGTGTTTTCCATTATTATGTTACTATTATATTGCATTTCCGGCGGATGTGCAAGGGAGAATATTATTCCAACTGTTTTCTCTGAATATTGTACCATATATTACCGGATTCGTCCATCACGATATACACGATAAACAGGAGAATTTACAATATGTGTCCATGCCTGCAGAGAAAAGCGGGAGCGGCTGTGTACGAAACAGCTTCTCCCGCCGGAATTGTATTCATGACCGGATGTATTGATTCACCGGTGTCTGTTATTTCATCAGTTCATCCGTCAGCCGTAGGATCTCCGGTGCGATCCGTTCCCGTTCCTTCCGGGTAACACGGCTGTATACCGGATAAGCCGACGCAAGGATTCCGATCCCGGCAAGCCCGATGATGATTCCGGGAAGGAACAGCGTACCCTGCCATACCAGCACGCAGGACATGCCGAGCCCAAGGATCAGAGTACCGATAACGCCGAGAACGATGGAAATCACCGTTCCCTTTTCGGTGACGCTCCGGTCAAGCCGGCGGAGCAGTTCCATCTTATCCTCTTCCGGCGGTGCGTATTTCTGGCGGATCCGCTTCAGTTCCTCCTGCTCTTTCGCAGAGTAGGTATAGTGGAAGGAGGAACCGTTTTCACTGTTTTTGTTATCCATATTTTCCTCAATCGGTTTGTTTCATTTTTCTGATTTCTTTCGTATTACGTACAATGACGCAGACTGCCATGATGATGACAGTAATTGCAATTCCGCCGCCGGTCAGCATAAGCATCAGCCGCTGATGTTCCGGTGCCATCTCTCCGCCGAATTGAGCGAACATGGCGGTTTCCAGAAACAGCATGGAGACAAGAGCCTGCGTAAATTTGATGATTTTAGCGGCAGACATCACAGGGCTGCCGAGTTTCCGGTATTTGACCAGATCGCGGAGAGCGGAACCGGTGATATAGAAGGTATACAGTGCCATAACATAGATCAGAATTCCCTGATAGGTGAATCCACGGTCGAATGTCACCATCATCAGCACGGCTCCTGTCAGAATCAGGTTGACGAGCATCAGAATGTACGCACACAGTCTGGAACGCTTCAGCTCCCCGAGCCGGCTCTGACCGATGGCGTTGCGGTTAACGTAGCGCAGGAGCAGGAAGCGCATGACTGCCATGATGGCGTAATATACGGCAAAGATCCCGAACCATGCCGTGCGGTATACCGCTGCGGAGACGGCGTTTACGGCAACGTACAGCAGATTGATCGTCAGCGAAGTATACAGAGATACATGGGTCCTGAAGACCGGGTCGGTCAGGTATCGGCCGGAATACGGATTGTCATATACCTTTCCTTTGATGGTTCTGTAATACTCCGGGAACGTTTTCAGGCAGGCGATGCAGAATACAGATAACGTGTAAAAGGCAATTACATACACCGCGCAGGCGACCGGGGAAGTCTCGCAGCCGTTCACAAATACGGCGGTCAGTGCCGCTGCGCTGAATATTGTCATCAGAAGAATCAGCCATACCGGCGGAAACAGCAGCTTCCGCCAAATGTTTTTATACTCATTCATGTCATGACCTCCTGAGTCTTACTGTGAAGGTGCTTCCCTTTCCGACGGCACTTTCCACGCTGATTTCACCCTGCATGATGTCCACAACGCGCTTTACCAGAGCAAGCCCCAGTCCGTTGCCCTGCGTGGAGTGTGAGATATCGCCCTGATAGAACTTGTCGAAGATATGCGCGCCGACTTCCGGAGACATTCCGCATCCGGTATCCGATACCTTCACGATCAGGTGGTGCTCCGTGGTTTTCAGGCTGACAGATACGGTGCCGTCCGATTCGGTGAACTTGATGGCATTGGAGAAAAGATTGTTCCAGACGTGGGAAAGAAGTTCCGCATCCGAGAGGATTCTCACGCCGTCTTCCATGTCGGTTTCGATATGGATGTTTTTCTTCTCCCATGCATCCTCGAACTGCAGGAGGCATTCACAGATCTGCTCACTGAGATCGTATT
>JAFQWY010000333.1 GCA_017407225.1 Clostridia bacterium
AATGCGCCCCAGAAGCGGGGGGCCTTGTACTCGGGCAGCTCAATGATAAAGTAGGACTTCTTTGCCTTCCAGCCTGCAACTCTGTTTACCAGCAGAGCACCGAGGAAGATAAGAACGATACCGGAAAGGTACATAACGGTGCTGACCCAGCCTGCGTCATCGAAAAACGCGCCTGCAAACAGGGCGATAACGGGAATCTTTGCGCCGCAGGGCATGAAGGGAGCCAGCATTGCGGTTGCACGGCGTTCACGTTCGCTGCGGATGGTGCGGGAGGCCATGACACCGGGAACCGCGCATCCGATGGTGATGACAAAAGGAATGACGGACTTGCAGGACAGCCCTACCTTCTTGAAGATGGGATCGAGGACAACGGCAACGCGCGCCATGTAGCCGCAGTCTTCCAGAAGCGCGATCAGGAAGTACATGACCATGACCAGCGGCAGGAAGCCCACAACGGCAGCAACACCGCCGATGACGCCGTCGACGAGAATTGCGGAGAGGAGGGGAGATGCCCCTTCGAGGAGTCCGCCGACCCAGCCCTGGAATGCTTCCAGCCAGCCGACGAGGAGATCTGCGATGGGAGTGCCCACCCATACCTGGGAAATCTGGAACACGAGGAACATGACAACGGCAAAGATCGGGATTCCCGCCCACTTGTTTGTGAGAACTGCATCGATCTTGTCACCGATGTTTCTGTCCTTTGTGAGAACCCTGCGGATTTCAACATCCTTCACGATCCTGTTGACGAATTCGAAGCGCTTGCGGTCTTCCGCGACAACGGCTGCCTTGTCGGTCAGGTCGATGTCAGCCTGGTGATAGGGTGCGCTCTGGGGTTTGCCGACGGATGCGGCAGCGGCTTCTACAACGGCCTTCAGACCGTCCGCGGAGGTGGCGGTGGTATCGATGACGGGGCAGCCCAGCTTGGCGGAGAGTGCTTCCGTATTGATTTTGTTGCCTTTTCTGGCGTTGAGGTCGTGCTTGTTCAGGGCAACGACAACGGGAATGCCAAGCTCCAGAAGCTGTGTGGTGAAGAACAGGCTGCGGGACAGGTTGGTGGCGTCCACGATGTTGATGATGGCATCGGGATTTTCGTTCTTCACATAGGATGAAGTGACGCTTTCTTCGGAAGTGAAGGGGGACATGGAGTATGCTCCGGGAAGGTCAACTGCGATGAGCTGTTCTTCGCCGCTGTAATAGTTCTTCCTGATGGGGTGTTCCTTCTTGTCTACGGTAACGCCTGCCCAGTTGCCGACTCTTTCGTTGCGTCCGGTGAGGGCGTTGAACATCGTGGTCTTACCGGAATTGGGGTTGCCGGTGAGCGCGATTCTCATAGTGATTCCTCCAATATATAATCCGGCCGGTCTGCCGGAACAGAAAGGTTAGAACAGGCTAACCGATGTGCCGTAAAAAACAGCGCGGTCAATTCCGTGACCTGCACCGGCCTGTGCCAACCACTGATTTTTGATTGTATGGTTAGCTTGCCCTAACCTTGAATAGTATACCACAGAGCGGTGGATTTGTCAATATATTCCCGGTATTTTTCCCGTGAATCCGGCAAAAAACAGGCTTCCGCACCGGAAATGTTATCTTTCCTGTACAGAAGCCGAATAATGTTTACCGTCTGCCGATGAACCGGGTGCCTGCCGCCTTGCCGTCCATGATATCGTAGAGAACATCCGGGTCGGCTCCGTTGGCGATGACCATGTCGCATCCGGCGTCCATGACCATTCCCGCAGCGGTCAGCTTGGTCTGCATGCCGCCCGTGCCGATTTCGGAGCCTTTTCCGCCGGCGGATGCCAGAATTTCTGGCGTCAGCTCGGTCACGACGGGAACCAGCTTCGCATCGGGATCCACCCGGGGATTGGCGGTGTACAGTCCGTCGATGTCGGAGAGGAGAATCAGAAGATCCGCGTGCAGATTCACCGATACGATGGCTGAGAGGGTGTCGTTGTCGCCGATGACGATTTCGTCGGTTGCCACCGTGTCGTTTTCGTTGATGACGGGAAGGCAGTCAAAAGCCAGAAGCCGCTCGACGGTGTTGATGAAGTTCTGCCGCCGGTGTTCATCGCGGACGTCGCTGCCGGTGAGCAGAATCTGCGCTACCGTATGATTGTATTCGGCGAACAGCTTGTCATATGTATACATCAGCTCGCACTGGCCCACTGCCGCAGCCGCCTGCTTCTCGGGAAGGGTTTTCGGGCGCTCGGTGAGATGGAGCTTGCCCATGCCCATGCCGATGGCGCCGGAAGAAACGAGAATCACTTCGTGGCCGGCGTTTTTGATGTCGGAGAGAACCTTGCAGAACTCTTCCATGTGCCGGATATTCAGATGCCCGGTTTTGTGGGCGAGGGTGGAGGTGCCTACTTTGACGACGATACGCATATACAGATCTCCCTGGAGAAACATACTTCATGCTGTGCGGAATCGGAAAACGTGATTATCCGCGATAATGGTATATTATACCGCAGAAGAGGGCATATTGCAAGAGGGTGGGGGAAACTGTCCCGGAAAAAATACATGACATGTAAATAAAGGCGCAAACCCCTTGATTTTTCCTTTGATTTGTATTAAAATATATCCAGTAACAAACTAACAAACTCCGAAAGGATGACTATGATTATGGCACAGAATTTCAGAAAAATCGGCGTTCTGACCTCCGGCGGCGACGCTCCCGGCATGAATGCTGCAGTCAGAGCAATTGCACGTACCGCTAACGCGCGCGGTATTCAGGTTATGGGGATCATCGGCGGCTACAGAGGCATGATCCACGATGAAATGATCGAACTGGATAACCGTGCAGTATCGGGCAAGATCCAGCTCTCCGGCACCTTCCTGTACTCCGACCGCTGCCTTGAATTCAAGGAAGAAGAAGGCATGCAGAAGGCGATTGCTACCCTGAAGAAGCATGAAATCGACGGCGTGATCGCAATCGGCGGCGACGGTACCTTCCGCGGTGCAACCGACCTGTCCGTGAGAGGCGTTCCCACCATCGGCGTTCCCGGCTCCATTGACAACGATATCACCGCATCCGACTACACCATCGGCTTTGATACCGCGATGACCACCGTAATCGAAAACGTGGACAGACTTCGTGACACCTGCGAATCCCATGCACGCTGCAACGTTGTTGAAGTTATGGGACGCGGCGCCGGCGACATCACCATCAATACCGCGATCGCTTCCGGTGCGGTTGCCTGCGTGATTCCCGAAGCTCCCTTCGATGAAGAAGCATGCATCAACAAGATCATCCGTCTCCGCCGCGAAGGCAAGAGAAGCTTCCTGATCATCGTATCCGAAGCATTCCCCACCCTCGGCGAAGAACTGGCGAAGAAGATCACCGCAGTTACCAAGGAACTTTCCGAAAAGGAAGGCAACGACAGACTGTGGGTTGAATCCAAGTTCTGCCGTCTGGCTCACACCGTACGCGGCGGTTCTCCCACTCTCCGTGACAGACTGACCGCTACCAAGATGGGTGTACGCGCTGTGGAAGAACTTCTGGCAGGCAACACCAACCTGATCGTTGTGGAACGTCAGGGCGAAATCGCTACCTGTGATATCGGCTGGTCCCAGGTTCTCGACCGTATGTACAAGGGCACCCTCAAGCCCGGCATGACCGACAAGTACACTGCGGAAGAGCTGGCTGACATGGAAAAGTTCATCGCTGCAAAGAAGGCTGAATTCGAAGCTGCCTACGCAATGTTCAACGAACTGGCTAACTGACAAATAACGCATACCGGAACGGACGGATGAAGAATCTGTCCGTTCTTTTTTGTGATTTTGTGAATTATCTTCCAAAGAGATTGAAATATCCGAAGATTTGTGGTAAAATATACTTCGCATAATTGTGTGCAAGTATTTCACAGGAGAACCACATGGTTTTTGATAAGGAAATCAGGCAGAACCTGATATTTATGGCAGTGGGATGCGGGATCTGCTCCGTGCTGGCGGTGCTTGGAGCGCTGCTGATCGGTGAGCTGACCGTACCCGTGCTGCTTGGATGCATTGTCGGCGGACTTCTTTCCTTCGGAAATTTCTTCTTCATGACCGTCGGCATCATCATGGCGCTGGAAACCGGAAATGAAAAGGAAGCCAAGCGGAAAATGCGCAATTCCCGGATCTTCCGGACGGTTGTCATGCTGGGGATTATCGCGCTTACCATTCTGTTCCCCCATTACGTCCACTGGCTGCCGGTGATTCTGTCCACGTTCTATCCCCGGATCCTGATCACTGCAAAGGGCTATTGGGACTTCTTCCGTCATCGGAACGATCCCGTTCCCGAAAACATCAATCCAGTTCCCGATGAGGACGAAGACGACGAAGACGGCTTTGAAAAGTTCGTGGGGCATTTCTCCAAAGGCAATGTTCCCGGCTCCGACAACGATAACAAGAAATAAGAAATCAAGAGGCAATTATGGATTCTATCAGCATTACCGGTGCGAAAATCTATTTTGAAATCCCCATATTCGGCGGGATTCCCATTACCGAAACACAGGTCAATTCCTGGATCGTCATGGCAGTCATTACGGCGCTGTGCCTGATCCTGACCCATAATCTGCAGGTACGTGCCGTTACCAAGCGTCAGATGGCTGCGGAATGGATCGTGGAAAAGGTGGAAGGTCTGGTACGCTCCAACATGGGCGAGAAATTCATGGGATTCTGTCCCTTTGTCGCGGCGATTCTGGGTCTGTCCGCATTTTCCTCCCTGTCCTCCCTGTTCGGACTGTACCCGCCTACCGCGGATCTGAATACCGTAGCAGGCTGGGCAATTCTGGTGTTCGTGATGATTACCTATTTCAAGATCAGAACCAACGGTTTCGGCGGTTATCTGAA
This sequence comes from Clostridia bacterium, assembly GCA_017407225.1. Lineage (GTDB taxonomy): Bacteria > Bacillota > Clostridia > Oscillospirales > CAG-272 > UMGS1696. The sequence continues at coordinate 4,831 of JAFQWY010000333.1, forward strand.
AGGCTATACCGAGCCCTTCGCGCTGTTCACGCCCTTCAATGTGCTTTCCGAGCTTGGCACCCCTGTTTCCATGGCATTCCGTCATTTCGGCAACGTAGTATCCGGCACTGTTATCAGCGCACTGGTCTATGCGGCACTGGCGGCGGCGTCCACGGCTTTGCTGGGATGGCTTCCCGGGGTTCTGGGCAAAATCCCCTTCCTGCAGGTGGGTATTCCCGCAGTTCTTTCCATCTACTTCGATTTGTTCTCCTCCTGTATGCAGGCGTTCATTTTCGCCATGCTGACCATGCTGTACATTTCCAGTGCAGCATCCACGGATGAAGAATAAATTCACAACAACCAAGCCAATAAAAATTCCAATATATAACAGGAGAAATCAATTATGGAACTTGTAAATGCAAAAGCGATGATTATGTCCGGCTGCGCTATCGGTGCAGGTCTGTCCCTGATCGCAGGTATCGGCCCCGGTATCGGCGAAGGTTATGCCGTCGGTAAGGCCTGTGAAGCCATCGGACGTCAGCCCGAATCCAAGGGCGCGGTTACTTCTACCATGATTATGGGTTGTGCAATCGCGGAAACCACCGGTATCTACGGCTTCGTTATGGGTCTGCTTCTGATGCTTCTGGCACCCAATCTCTTCATCAACAAGCTGTAATTCACCTTTTACCATCGGAGTAAAACATGAACGAAGAATATCTTGAACTGATATCCCTCAATATCTGGCATATCATTGCCACCATCGGCAACCTGCTCGTCCTCACATGGATCATCAAAAAACTCCTGTGGGACAGAGTGCAGGCTGTGCTGGCCGAGCGGAGAAATCAGGTGGATACCATCTATCAGGAGGCGGAAGTGTCCCGCAGTGAAGCGGAGAAGAGCAGGCTCCTGTACCGCAATAAGCTGGATAACGCCGATGAGGAAGCGGATTCCATCATCCGTCAGGCGACAGAACGTGCGGACCGGCTCAGCGATGAAATCGTAGCGGAAGCCGAAAAGAAGGCCGCGGATGCCATCCGAAAGGCGGATGCGGATATCGCGCTGGAAAAGAAGAAGGCTATGAACGAGCTGAAAGACGAGATCTCCGGAATCTCCGTCCAGATTGCCCAGTCTGTTGTACAGCGGGAAATCAGCGAGGAAGACCACAAGGAGCTGATCGACTCGTTTATTGAAAATCTGTAAGGAGCGCATATGAACGATACCGCAAGAGAATACGGCGGCGGTCTGTTTGCTCTGGCTCTGGAGGAAAACGCCGCTGACAGAATCCTCGAAGAGTCCCGCGCCCTCAGAACTTTGTTTACAAGGGAATATACCCATATGCTCATCGACCCGTCCGTGCCCAAATCCGAACGGGTGGCAATGGTGGGCGAGCTGCTGGACGGCAGAGTGCATGAGTATCTGGCGAATTTCGTCAAGCTCCTGACCGAACGCCGCCTTGTCAGCGAAATCGGCGACTGTTTCCGGGAGTTTGAACGCCTGTATTACGAAACCTTCGCCATTGCCCGCGTCCGTGCCGAAAGTGCCGTCGCTCTTTCCGACAGCCAGAAAAAACGGCTGGAAGAAAGACTGGCAAAGCACACCGGTTCCCGGATCGAAATCACCTACGAAGTGGTGCCCTCCCTCATCGGCGGTATGCGCCTTGTGATGGATAACCGCACCATTGACGATACCGTGAAAGCGAGACTGACCGAAATCGGCGCAGTTCTCAGCGACACGGTGGTGTGAGGCGGCCTGCGGCAGTGAAATTCTCACGATGCGAGAGTGAAATACCGCCGGGCGGTGTGAAATTTTCCTTCGGAAAGTGAAATTGCTCCGCAGTTAATTTCATTGAAACGTGCAGACTCAACCCTCAGCTAAACTCCACGGCGCGCGTGAGCCCATGAGGCGGCTTCGCCTAAGAGAATAGATAAGATTGAATAGATAATAGATAATAAACCAGACTTCACGGCGCGCGTGAGCCCGGATTAAGAAACAGTTATTGTTACTATATCTATTGATCGCTCCACGGCTATGGCGAAACACTCACTGCGTGGAGTGAGGTCTCGGCGGCCCCTGCGAACTCACGTACGATTTTCTGATGATCTGCAAGCTGAACACGGCATCGCACCCTCATGTCCCCCATGCAATTGTCCCCGCAGAAAGCTGTCGAACATCCAAAACTGCACATCGTCAAAAAAATCCCCCCGAAGCTGACGAGATCAAATCAGATCATGAACCGTCAGCCGCTTGTACTCCGTCAGCATAAAAGTTTTTGCCAGGCTTTTTTCAAAAAGCCGCGTATCCCCTTTAACTCTACCCCCGCACAAACTAAATTTCAGGAGATATATTATGGGAATCCGTCCCGATGAAATATCGAACATTATAAAAAATCAGATCAGGAACTATAAGGCGCAGACCGATGAGCGCGAGACCGGTACCGTGATTACCGTCGGTGACGGGATCGTCCGGGCGTTCGGGCTGGAAAACTGCATGGCCAACGAGCTGGTGCGGTTTGAAGGCGGCGAATACGGTATGGCAATGAATCTGGAAGAAGAAACCGTTGCCATTATCATGCTGGACAGCGCCGATGAGATCAAGGAAGGCTCCAAGGTTTCCAGAACCGGAAACGTTGTGGCTGTTCCCGTGGGAGAGGGCATGATCGGACGTATCGTAAACGCCCTCGGTCAGCCTATCGACGGAAAAGGCCCCACCGGATGCACCGAGACCCGCCCCATCGAGAGCGAGGCTCCCGGCATCATCAAGAGAAAGAGCGTTTCCGTGCCCCTTATGACCGGCATCAAGGCAATCGACTCCATGATCCCCATCGGACGGGGACAGCGTGAGCTGATCGTAGGCGACCGCCAGACCGGTAAGACAACAATCGCAATCGATACCATCCTCAATCAGAAGGATACCGGTGTGCTCTGCGTTTACGTTGCCATCGGTCAGAAGAACTCCACCGTTGCAACCATCGCAGAAACCCTCCGCAAGGCGGGCGCCGACAGCTATACCACAATCGTGTCCGCATCCGCTTCCGAAGGCGCACCCCTCCAGTATATCGCGCCCTACGCAGGATGCGCCATTGCCGAATACTTCATGGCACAGGGGAAGGACGTGCTCATCGTTTACGACGACCTGTCCAAGCACGCCGTGGCTTACCGCGCACTGTCCCTTCTCATCAGAAGACCTCCGGGACGTGAAGCATACCCCGGCGACGTGTTCTACCTCCACTCCCGTCTGCTGGAACGCGCCGCAAGAGTGGCTCCCGAATACGGCGGAGGCTCCATCACCGCTCTGCCCATCATCGAAACCCAGGCGGGCGACGTTTCCGCGTACATCCCCACCAACGTCATTTCCATCACCGACGGCCAGATCTTCCTGGAAACCGAGCTGTTCCACGCAGGCGTTATCCCTGCGGTCAACCCCGGTATCTCCGTGTCCCGTGTTGGCGGCGCCGCTCAGACCAAGGCCATGAAGAAGGTAAGCGGTCAGCTCAAGATTATCTACGCCCAGTACCGCGAACTGCAGACCTTTGCCCAGTTCGGCTCCGACCTTGACGCGGATACCAAGATGAGACTGGCCCAGGGCGAGAGAATCGTGGAAATCCTCAAGCAGGACAAGAGCGCCCCCATCTCCATGGAACATCAGGTGGCAATCATCTACGCCGCTGTCAACGGTCATCTGGATCCCGTGGAAGTAAAGGATATCAAAACCTACGAAAAAGAACTGTATGTCTATCTGGACAGCCATTACGATGCTCTCATGAAACGGATTGCCGACACCGGTCTGCTCCCCGATGAGGATGAGGCAGAGCTGAAAGCCGCTCTCATCGAATTCACGGGCAAGTTCAGACCGTAACGGAGGCGCAGTATGGGAGCCAATACCAAAGCAATCCATGCGCGGATGAAAAGCGTGGATTCCACCAGACATATCACAAAAGCCATGCAGCTGGTGGCGTCCTCCAAGATCAATAAAGCCGTGCACCGCATGGAGGATTCCCGGTTCTACCGCAGAGTCATGCTGGAAGCCTTCAGTGCTCTCGGCGCAGAGAAGTGCCGGTATACCTCCTACCGCGACCGGAGCCTCCCGGCACTGTTCGTGATCGTTGCCGGGGACAGAGGTCTCGCAGGCGGCTACAACAGCCAGATTTTCCGCTCCGCCGATGTCCTCATGAAGCCCGGCGACAAGGTTCTTCCCATCGGAAAACGTGCCGTCGATCGGTATTCCAGACGGGGAACGGCTGTCAGTGACCGGTTCGTTTCCGCCGAAGGTTTTTCCTCTGCGGAATGTGCGGCAGCTGCCAGAATCGTCACCGATCTGTATGACAGCGGGGAAATCTGTTCCGTCAGCGTGATTTCCACAAGATTTGTGTCCATGCTTACCCAGGCACCCGATATCACCTACCTGCTTCCCTTAAATCTCCGTCAGGAAATGGAGCAGATAGAGGTCAAGCCCGTGCAGTATGAGTTTGAACCCAGCGCGGAAGCCGTCCTCGATGCGGTGATTCCCGAATATATCGCCGGCGTGCTGTATTCCTGCACCGCTGAGTCCTATGCCTCTGAAGTGGCAGCAAGACGGAGCGCCATGGATACCGCAACCAAGAACGCCGACGAGATGATGGCACAGCTCAGCCTGGAATACAACCGGGCAAGACAGTCCGCAATCACCCAGGAAATCACCGAAATCATCGCCGGCGCGGATGCACAATAAGCGGCGTAAACGCCTAAGAGAATAGATAAGATTGAATAGATAATAGATAATAAGCCAGACTCCACGGCGCGCGTGAGCCCGCGAACAATTTTCTGATGGTCTGCAAGCTGAATATGGCCCGCACCCTCAGATACGCCATGCAATTGTCCCCGTAGGACGCTGTCTGTTATCCAAAACTGCACATAACCATAAATAATCCCCCCGAAGCTGACAGAATCATATCAGTGCACTCCCCGCAGCGAACCGAAACTCCGTCAGCATAAAAGTTTTTGCCAGGCTTTTTTCAAAAAGCCGCGTATCCCCCCTCCCAATCCCATACAGGAGAACAAAAACTATATGAACAACAAAAACATCGGTATCGTAACGCAGGTTATCGGGCCGGTCATTGACGTTCG
>JAFQWY010000334.1 GCA_017407225.1 Clostridia bacterium
ACATTTCCAACAAGCCGGTCGATATGCCCGTGGCGTGGACCAAGTTCTGGGGCAATGGCCGCGTGTTCTACACCTCCCTCGGTCATCACGACGACGTATTTGACAACTCCCCCAACGCTCAGGTTATCATGAAGCGCGGTATGCTCTGGGCAGCTGAAGGCAAGCAGTATGCACTGGACAATAACCTGACCACCGAAAGATTCGAAAACAACGCCAAGATGTATTAAGCCGAAAGGAATGGTAAATAGTATGAAAACTGTAAAAATCGGTTTTGTCGGATGCGGTGCCATCAGCGGTATCTATCTGGAAAACATCACCAAGAGATTCAAGGAAATCGAAATCATCGGCGTCTGCGACCTGATCCGTGAACGTGCGGAAAACGCCGTAAAGAAGTACAACATTCCCAAGCTGTACAACGATATGCACGAACTGTTCGCTGACCCCGAAGTTGACATCGTGCTCAACATCACCCGTCCCTACGAACACTACGATGTATCCATGGCGGCTCTCCGTGCAGGTAAGCATGTTTACTCCGAAAAGCCTCTGGCTGCATCCCTGAAGGAAGGCCGCGAAATCAAGGCTCTGGCTGCTGAAAAGGGCCTGATGCTGGGCGGCGCTCCCGATACCTTCCTTGGAGCCGGCATCCAGACCTGCCGCAAGCTTATCGATGAAGGCGCAATCGGCACCATCGTTGGCTGCGCAGGCTTCATGATCTGCCACGGTCATGAAACATGGCATCCGGACCCGGAATTCTACTACAAGTACGGCGGCGGCCCCATGTTCGATATGGGTCCCTACTATCTGACCGCGCTGGTTAACCTCTGCGGATGCGTCAGCGATGTTTCGGCGATGACCAAGATCAGCTTCCCCCAGCGTCTCATCACCAGCCAGCCTCACAACGGTGAAATCGTTGACGTAGACGTTCCCACCCTGTACGCGGGCAATATGCGCTTCGAATCCGGCGCCATCGGTACTCTGTACACCACCTTTGACGTACACTATCCGGGACAGGCGCGTCTGGAAGTATACGGCTCCGAAGGTACCCTGTACGTACCCGACCCCAACGGCTTCGGCGGTCCCATCAAGCTGTTCAAGCCCGGTGAGGGCATGAAGGATATCGAGCTTGCATTCGACTATCCGGAAAACAGCCGTGCCCTTGGTCTTGCCGATATGGCAAAGGCTCTCCAGACCGGACGCGTATACCGTGCAAACTCCGATATGACCTTCCACGTTCTGGAAATCATGGAAGGCTTCGCAACCAGCGGTGAAGAACGCCGTGAAGTGAAGATCGAATCCAGATTCGAACGTACTCCCATCATGAACCCCGCAATGGAACACGGTGTTCTCGATGCATAAGTAAACTCAAACAAAGCGGGCAGCATTTTTCGGGTGCTGTCCGTTTTCTATTGAATTTGATCGTATATGTTGACAAATTCAGCGGTGTTTTGTATAATAATGACAGAAAATCTAATGAGGAAAGCGAGAACACCATGAACAATTTCACTCCCCTGAAGAATGTAAAAATCGAATCCCCCTTCTGGAAAACCTACACCGACATTGCCAAGGATAAAATCATCCCCTACCAGTGGCTGGCTATCAATGATAAAATTCCCGATACCGCGCCCAGCCACGCCATCCGGAACTTCCGCATTGCGGCAGGTCTGGAGGAAGGTGATTTCGGCGGCATGGTATTTCAGGACAGCGACGTCGCAAAATGGCTGGAGGCTGTTGCATACCGTCTGACCATCGATCCCGATGCGGAGCTGGAAAAGACCGCGGACGAAGTGATCGACCTCATCGGTCAGGCGCAGGAAGAGGACGGCTATCTGAACACCTACTTCCAGATCAAGGCGCCCGATAAGAAGTTCACCAATCTGCTGGACTGCCATGAGCTGTACTGCGCGGGACACATGACCGAAGCGGCTGTGGCATACTACGAAGCTACCGGCAAGGACAAGCTTCTGAAGATCATGTGCCGCTACATCGACCTGATTGACTCAAAAATCGGTCCGGAAGAAGGCAAGATCAAGGGCTATCCGGGACATCCCGAAATCGAGCTGGCGCTGGTGAAGCTGTACCGTGCTACCGGCGAGAAGCGTTATCTGAAGCTGTGCGAATTCATGGTCAACGAACGGGGCACCGATCCCAACTACTTCGATCAGGAACTGGAAGCCCGGAATCACATCGGCTTCTGGGGCGGCGGATATCAGAGAGGTGTTGACCGGAAATACTGTCAGGCACACAAGCCCATCCGTCAGCAGACAGAAGCGGTTGGTCACTCCGTCCGTGCGGGCTATCTCTACACCGGATGCGCGGATCTGGCGGCGGAAACCGGGGACGAAAGCCTGAAGCGGGCTATGGAAGTGCTCTGGGACAACATCACCGAAAAGCAGATGTACATCACCGGCGGCGTGGGTGCCCATGTATACGGCGAAGCGTTCAGCTTCAACTATCACCTGCCCAACGACACCGTATATGCCGAAACCTGCGCGCAGATTTCCATGGTGTTCTTCGCCCAGAAAATGCTCCGCATGGATGTGAACCGGAAGTATTCCGATGTCATGGAACGGCTGATCTACAACGGCACCATCAGCGGCATGGCACTGGACGGACGCCACTTCTTCTACACCAATCCTCTTTCCATGTGGGAAGAAGAAACCAGAAAGTGCCCCAGAGTGGGTCATATTCACTCCAAGAGACCCGGCTGGTTCGGCTGTGCGTGCTGCCCGCCCAATCTGGCGAGAATGATCACTTCTCTCGGAAACTACATTTATTCCTCCGATGAAAATACCGTTTATACCCACCTCTACATCGGCGGGGAAGCGGATATTCCCGTAGGGGATAAGACCGTTCACCTGACCCAGACCGGCAACTACCCGTGGAGCGGCGAGATCGGATTCACCCTGTCCGAGGGCAAGTATGCCTTCGCGTTCCGGATTCCCGGATGGGCGAGATCCTTTGCGGTCAAGGCCAACGGCAGTGCGGTTTCTCCCGAAATCAGAAAGGGATACGCTTACATCAACCGTCAGTGGAAGGACGGCGACACCGTGGAACTGACTCTGCCCATGCCCGTGGAACTGGTGGAAGCGAATCCGCTGGCCAGAGAAGACGCGGGCAAGGCTGCCATCATGCGCGGTCCCGTGGTATACTGTCTGGAATCCGCGGATAACGGCGATGTTCTCTCCGCAATCCGTCTCACCGGTGAGTTTGAAACCTACGCGGACGACAGCCTGTTCGAAGGCGCTGTCAATATCCGTGCCTCCGCGATGAGAAGAAGAACCTGGACGTCCTCCGAACTGTACCGTACCTACAAGCCCGGCGACGAGGAACCCTGCACCGTTACTGCAATTCCCTACGCATTCTGGACCAACCGTGAGGATTCAAGGGAAATGACCGTGTGGGTGCGGGTGTGATTCATATTCTGCATATTTCATTAAATTCTCATTAAAAATACAGGTATACCCTTGAAGCCGGCGGAACAGTGTGCTATAATTGAGAAGTGACGAATGACGAATACCCGGATGAAAGGGAAATGCCATGTTATTTACACTTCTGGCGGAATATGATTCGGCAGGCCGTGCCTTATCGGAGCCGGAGCAGGATCTGATCGCACAGCTTTATGATGCATATGCTCCGCGTGTCCGGCATATGGCAATGCAGATTTTGAAAAACGACACGGATGCCGATGATGCTTTGGTAGAAGTGTTTGTGAGAATTATAAAATACAAGGATAAATTTGTTGGAAATGACGAGAAACAAATCACTGCCTTGATCGTCTTATTTACCAGAAGCACTTGCATCGATCTGTACCGCAGAAGAGAGCGGTATCAGGCCGTCCACGTTTCCATGACAATGGAAGATGAGGACGGAGAGCTGTGTGAGGCGGAATATGCGGACGAGGATGCGGATATCTGGAAACGGATTCTGATCCGCGACAATAACGCTCACCTGAAACGGGCACTGGACTCCCTCCCCTCACCGGCCAGAGAGATCATCCTGCTGAAATACTACGGCGGTATGAAGAACCGGGAAATCGCGGATTTCTTCGGGATGAAACTGTCCACGGTTGCGGTGGTGATCCATCGGGCAATGCTGAAAATGAGAAAACAGCTGGAGGGTTATGTGAATGAAACGTCACAGGAAACCTGAAAACGAACAACTCAATGAAAAACTGAAGGAAGCTGCCGGTGAACTTCTGGCAGAAGAATGGGCAGCAGCGGAAGAGACCGAGCTGAATCCCGTACTCCGGGAACGGGTGATGGAAGCAGCAGGAAAAGAACGGCGGAAATCTGCCCTCAGACGGCGTATGGTACGGATCGGTCAGACGGCGGCCATGCTGGTTCTGACGGTCGGGGTGATCCTGTTCTGCATACCCAATGTGCGTGCGGGATTTGTCAACGCCCTTGTGACTTGGTACGACGAATGCTTCCGGGTGGAATTCAACCCCGGCACTCTCAAAGACAACCAGGATGCGGATCCGATTGTGTGGAAAACAGGACTGACGGAAGTGCCGGACGGTTATGAACTCGCGGAACGGAATGACTGCGGAATCGGACCGTGGGAAGTGTACATGAATTCTGCCGGTGAGCCTTTGATTTTCTCCGGCAACACGGACCGCGCGGAAACGCTGTATGATACGGACTTCCTTATGTCGGAAACCAGAGTCAACGGAATTCCCGGATACTGTTTGCAGCACACCGAAGATACCATGACGATCGTGACATGGGCGGAAGGCAGGGCGGTATACTCCGTGGCATCCTACTCGCCCGATATCACCATGGAACAGCTCATCAGGATTGCGGAAAGCGCCGAATAACGAAAATCAGCGTGCGGAACCCGGAAAACGGGAACTGTACGCTGTTTTTTTGAAAAAATTATAAAAAACATGAACCTTTTCCGGATGAAAAGCATCCTGATATACAACGGACGAAAGGAGGACGATCATGGAATTTGAAGAACTTCTGCAAAAACATGCGGTAATTCTGGAGCGGTTTATCCGGTACCGGATGCCGGACGACCCCGATGCGGATGACGTTCTGCAGAATACCATGCTGGCGGCACTGACCCATTACGGCAGTCTGCGGGACAAATCCCTGTTCAGACCGTGGATTCTGAAAATCGCGGAGAACGAATGGCGGATGCATCTGCGGAAAAAACGGGAGCATCTGCCGCTGGAGGACGCGGAGATTCCGGTACAGGACGAAATCCCGGTGACCGGAGATGTGGAACCGGTGCTCGCCGCCATGCCGAAGGAGTACGCCGCTCTGCTGCGGTGGTTCTATCTGGATGGATGGGATCAGCGGGATATCGGACGGCATCTTGGCATCCCGGTGGGGACGGTGAAAAGCCGGCTGTACAAAGCGAAGGCGCTGTTCCGTGAGCTGTGTCCGCCCGAAATCCGAAGAACTTATGCAAAAGGAGATGCAGAGATGAATTACACGAAGAATTTCCCGGAATTCATGCCGGGTCTGTCGCTGGAAAAGCTGGATGTCCCGTTTTTTGAGGTGCGAGCGGAAGAGGAGAGCTTCGCCATTGCGCGGGTTGGATTCAAACTGTCCGAGGCAACCTACCGCTATCCCGACCGGAAGCTGGCGCTTGTTTCCACCTGCACGGCGGAGAGAGAAGCACGGATCCACGGGGCGGAGGGCGTGCAGATTGTGAGAGATACCTACAACTGCGGCGCGAAGAAGCTGTACAAAAACGAATCCATCTGGTTCACCCAGCTGACCGAACACTACCGACGGGATCTGGGATGCCTCAGATTGGGAGAGGACGAATACCCCACGGAGATTTTTACCTTTCTGGAAGAGGATTACGATATCGCAGTCAACGGGGAAGACCGCGTCAACGGTACTCCCATCCTGATCCGTGAACGACCGGCGGATGTGACGGATACCGCAGTCACCATTCCCGAGGACAGACGCAGATACACCGACGGCGTGTGGAAAATCACCATCGGCGACCGGGAGTTTGAATGCATCAAGGTGGTGTGGGTTTATGCGGATGTGTATTTCACCGAAACCTTCTACGACAGAGCGGGACGGATGGTGCTGCTGCGGTGGTACGAGACCATGCACTCCATGGAAGGCTGCGACAACTACCCGCAGTCACGGATTGAGAAGATGAAAAAGAACCGGAAAATCACCGTCAACGGCACAGAATTCACCCATGTGGAGGACCGGTTCAGCGAATACGTGATGTAAGCGGAATTTTTTCCTGAATTTTTTCACCGGATCGTGAACCGGAGACAGATTTCCGCGACTGTACTTATGAAAGCGGAGAAAGGAGTTTACCCATGAACAAAAGTGAGCTGAGCAATTACATCGACGGGCTTCTGCACTTTGCGCGGCGGCGATGCGGTGAGGATGCTGCAGAGGATCTGGTTTCGGACACGATTCTGCGCGCACTGTACCATCTTGACCGGGGCGGCGACATTGAGAAACCCGAAGAATGGCTCAGAGGAACACTGCTCCATGTGTGGAACGACACTCTGCGGAAGAAGTACAGAATGCCCATAGTCGTCGAGCTGGAATCGGCGTGGGATATCGCGGACGGGGACGATCCCTATGCCGCCTTCACGGAAACGGACGAAGCGGCGGAGGTGAGACGGGAAGTGACCTATCTGGCACGCCAAACCCGTGAGATTCTCATCCGGTTCTACTTCGCCGGGGATTCCGTGGCGAAAATCGCATCGGACTTCGGCATCCCGGAAGGGACGGTGAAATCCCGCCTTGACACGGGTCGGCGCATGGTGAAGAAAGGAATGGAAGATATGGCGGAAAATCACGAAAAGAATGCAATGCCTTCGGCTCTCAGAATTACTTACAGCGGCGGCAGCGGAAAGAACGGAATGCCCATGTCCATGGTGGAGGGTGACCTGATCGTGCAGAATCTTCTGCTGAACGCATACGAAAAGCCGGTATCGGTTCCCGGCCTTGCCCGCATGATCGGGATTCCCACGGTGTACATCGAGCCGATTGTGGATAAGCTGGTGAAAGCGGAGCTGATGAAGCAGACCGACGGCGGACTGGTGTATACGGATTTCATCATCTACACACCGGAAAATACGCAGGAACGGTTTGAAGAACAGCTTGCCTTCTGTCACGGGCATTTTGATGAATTCTGGAAACCCGTGGCGGAGCTGATCGGAAAGCTGTATGCCCTCGACTGGATGCAGAATATGAATCCCCGGCAGCAGATGAAAGCGGAGCGGTTTGCGGTACTCAAGGCTCTGCAGAATTTCTGCGTTGATAAACGAGGACTGAAAAAGGAAGAACCCCGTGAAATCCATCGTCCCGACGGCGGATCATGGACGGCATTCGGTTATTCCTATCCGCCGGGATACGATTTTGAGCAGGAGAAAAAATACCGGCATTACAGCATTCTCGGCGGTCACCGTTCCTGCATCCGTGGTGATGTGCCCGGTGCGAAAGAGGTTGCCACCTTTGAGTTTGATACCCCCATGTGGGATTACCCCGGCCGCTACTGGATTGGAGTGGAAAATGCGGATACTTATTTCATGAACATCCACAAGCTGCTCTGGAAGGTCTACAAAAACGAAGTTCCCACTGCAGATGACGGTATCCCACAGAGCATGATTGAAGCGATTCCCGAATATGTGGAAACCGGACTTTTTGCAAGCGGGGAAGATGGGCTGAAGCTGGACATCCCGTACATGAACGCGGAACAGTACTGGAATCTGATGGCACTGGCGGATGAAACCGTGGAAGCACTGGATGCGGCTGTGGGTGAAGACTTCCGTGCCTTCGTGAAAAAGGGCAGAATCCCGATCCCGGCGCATCTTGACAGTGTGCCAATCGGACTGCAGTACCGCAACTCCACGGTGTACATGGAAATGGCGATTGTCCGGGAGGCATATGAAAAGGGACTGCACATGAGTGGTGTGGACTTTATCTGTCCCCCGATGATTGTGGTGTTCGCGGAATAAACTCTTGCAAATCTGCCGGTTCTGTGGTACAATGAAAAAAAACAAACGGAGTTTCATATGAAATTTGTATCATGGAACGTCAACGGCTTCCGTGCGGCTCTGGGCAAGGGCTTCGGGGACTTTTTCGATGCCGTGGACGCGGACATTTTTGCCATTCAGGAAACCAAAATGCAGCCCGGACAGGCGGAATTTGAGAGAGAAGGGTACCGGGTATACTATTCCAGTGCGGAGAAGAAGGGCTACTCCGGTACGGCGGTTTTCACCCGCATGGAACCCATGCAGGTACTTTACGGCATCAACGGCAAGTACAATGACGAAGGACGGCTGATCACGCTGGAGTTCGAGGATTTCTGGTTTGTCACATCCTATACGCCCAATGCTCAGCGGGAACTTGCACGGATCGACTACCGGATGGAATTCGAAGATGATCTGCGTGCCTACCTCATGGAACTGGACAAAACCAAGCCGGTGATCCTCTGCGGCGACCTGAACGTGGCGCACAACGAAATTGATCTGAAGAACCCCAAATCCAATGTGGGCAATGCCGGATTCTCCGATGAAGAGCGGGGCAAATTCCGGGAACTTCTGGGAGCGGGCTTCACCGACAGTTTCCGGTATTTCTATCCCGACAAGGAAGGAATGTACACCTGGTGGTCCTATATGTTCAAGTCCCGGGAAAAGAACGTGGGATGGCGCATCGACTACTTTGTGGTGTCCGACCGTCTGTAGTCCCGTCTGACCGATGCGAAGATTTACTCCGACGTAATGGGAAGTGACCACTGTCCTGTAGGGCTGGAAATCGAGTAGCCGGAAAGAAATCCCGTACAGGACTCCTGTAGGGCTGGAAATCGAGTAACAAAAAATCCCGTATCCGGGCTGAAATTCAGTCGGGTACGGGATTTAGTCATTTTATAACAGTTCGCAGGTTTCCTGCAGCTGCTTTGCCAGATCGTATGCCAGACGGCGGATATCGGCAAGCGGCGGCTTTTCCATCTTGCGCCATGCGAAAATTCTTGCGGTCGGCGGGCATGCCATGGGAATCATATCGCAGCATTCCAAGAGGTTGGCCGCACGTTCGCACGCGTTCAGAAGCTGCTCGATATCGGACGGACGGTAGTCGAATGCATCACAGGTGTACTCGGTGAGAGCACGCTTGATGTCGTCCACGCATCTCTGCCCCTGACCTTCACGGTTGGGAATGGGCAGAACCATGGTGTCAAGATCGCGGCAGCGGTAGCATCCCATCATGGCGGCGATGGTTGCGGGATCACGAACGGTGCCGTCGGGGTAGAATACACCGTGTTCGGAGTCGCAGCGTCCCTGGATCATCAGTTCATATACAAACCAGCCCATCTTGTAGTCTTCACAGGCTTTCAGTGCCACATCATAGGGATTGCAGCGTGCCAGACATCCGGTTTCGGACTGGAGCACGGGCTTGTTGTATTTCTTGGAAAGCTCATCTGCAAGGCTGTAGTTTTCGTACAGCTTCTTGCGGGTGCCGCTGTAGTCGTGGAAAGAAAGAACGTCCACGCATTCGGCGGTAGGTTCGATTTCCCATGCGTTGGTATGGCCGATGGTGGTAGCATTGACGGGGTCAACTTCCTTCACGAAAGCGGAATACCTGCGGAGGAAGTTCCAGAGAAGCTCGTAACGGCTTGCCTTTTCTTCCGCAGAGATGTCGTTCGCATAGGTCCAGCCGTTGCAGGCAGGCTCGTTCATGATATCCCAGATGAGCAGACCGGGCTCGTCCTTCAGGGCATTGACCACGGCACGGGCGTACACATCGTTGCGTTCATAGTAGGCTTCGGTAAGAGTTTCGGGATTGAGAAAATTGCCGTTGAAAAGAATGGGCATCACCTGATAGCCGCAGTCGTAGCAGATACGGACGTAGTTTACCAGATTTTCCAGATACTTTTCGGGATTTCTCTCGTACCAGTTTCTGTCGAGCCAGATCCGGACGGCGTTCAGGTTGACGCGCTTGCCATACCCCAGTTCACGGCGGAGCTGTTCTTCTCCGCACTGGTAGTAGTTGACACCGCGTACCCATGAGTAGTCGTTCAAAGGTTTCATGATAATCCTCCTCATATAATTCAGGGTTCGTAATCATCGGGATCGCCGTCGCCGGGATATTCCACGCGGAGTGCTTCGGGACGGATATGATCGGTATAGGAATCGGGGAACGGCCGGTTTTTCTGCTGATTCAGCTCCAGGGCACTCCTGCATCCGTAAATCAGCTGATCCATTCGGAGGATGGTTTCGTCCAGCAGTTTCCGCTGAAGCAGGAGGGTCTGTCTGGTTTCACTCAGAAGCAGCAGACGTTCGATAAGAGTTGCATCTCCTGCCGTGTACAGGCTGACGTATTTCGCTACACTTTCCACGGACAGCCCGGCATTCCGCAGGTTTTTTGCCAGAGAGATCCATCTGAGATCGATTTCAGAGTAGTCCCGGATTCCGTTGTTCCGGCTGACCGGAGGGATCATTCCTGATTTTTCATAAAACCGCAGGGTATCCTGTGACAGCCCGGTATGCCGGCTTGCATCCTTGATGGTCATGGCGTTCTCCTTTCCCGTATGTTCTGCACGATTCCATTATAAATCATGGAGTACACTCCAAGTCAAGAGGGTTTTGGAAAGTTTCACGGAGAAACTTACAGCTCCAGCACATTGGCGCTTGCCAGCAGAATCTCTGCCAGATCGTCCGCGATGTTTCCGGTGCAGATCAGCTCGCCGTCGCCCTGAGTCAGCACGATCAGTCCGGCATCGGTCAGGACGCTCTTCTGCTCATCGGACAGGTGTGCGGCGTAGTAGGGAATCCGTCCTTCTTCAAACAGGGCACGCTCAAGGGTAAGTCCGGTTTCTTCATCGGGAACGGAAACAATCAAGGGCTTCTGGCCGAGATGCTTTGCGCGTTCTGCGGGAGATACGGCCGCATGGGCGGTGGTGGAGGCACGTTCTTCTTCCAGTGCTTCGGTGATGATGCCGCCGCCGGAGATTTCGTAGTTATCCACGATGACGAACCGTCCGGTGGAAGGCAGTGCGGAGCCGATGTCGAATGCGATGTCCTTGCCGCAGAGAATGGTGCAGTCGGCGATGTCATTCTTGTTTACACACTGAGGTGCGGTGTTCTTGTCAAGGGAGGAAGTGTCCAGCACGCTGTGCAGCTTTTCAATCCGGCATGTGGTCTTGGCGGTGCAGGACTTGATGATGTATTCCTTGCCGGGAGTCAGCGGGGTCTTGCCCAGCCAGAACATACTTGCACGGAATCTTCTGCCGACCGCGGGAGCCTCTTCGCCCACCTTGCAGGCGATCTCACCGCGGTGAACATAGATCTGGGTGGTAGTGGTGAAGCCGCAGGACTTGCCCTTGGTGAATTCCTTCGGTTCACGCTCCGGCTGAGGATACATGAACCATTCTTCCAGATTCTTGACAGCGGTGGTCTTGCCGGAGGGATAGAAGATGACTTCGTCGCCCACGCGGAGAGAACCGGATTCGCACATTCCGGCAACAATCCGTCGGTCATCCCCGCCTTCGGTGAACTTGTAAACGTCCTCAACGGGAATTCTGAGAGGCTTGTCGTCCTCGCTTTCGCCGCCGTTGAAACAGTCAAGCTGTTCGAGAACATTGGCGCCGTCGTACCAGGGAGTGTTTTCGGAGTGATTTGCGATGTTGTCGCCTTCCATGGCGGAAACCGGGATGAATGCCGCAGGTGTGATGCCGATGGAGGTGAGGAATTCGGTGTATTTTTCGCAGATATCGTCGTAGACCGCCTTATCGTAGTTGACAAGGTCGATTTTGTTGACCAGAACCGCGATCTGGGTAATGCCCAGCATTTCCAGCATATAGCCGTGGCGGCGGGAGTTTTCGCAGATGCCCTCAGCCGCGTCGATGACCAGAAGGGCGGCGTCCGCACGGGATGCACCGGTAATCATGTTCTTGAGGAATTCAATGTGACCGGGTGCATCGATGATGATGTATTTTCTTTTTTCGGTTTCAAAGAAGCAGCGGGCGGTGTCGATGGTGATGCCCTGCGCACGTTCGTCCTTGAGGGCATCGAGGAGGAAGGCATATTCAAAGGGCTTGCTGGTGCGTCGGCACAGTTCCCGGATTGCTTCGATTTTTCCGTCGGGGAGGGTGTGGGTGTCGGCAAGAAGTCGTCCGATTACGGTACTCTTGCCATGGTCAACGTGCCCTGCCACAACGATGTTCATATGTAATTTATCCTGCATGGTATGTCCTTCGGTATTTTTATGGTTTCAGTAAAACGATAAATAGCTTTCAGCCGTACAAAACGGCTGTATAGTCTGTATCAGCCCACTGTTTACAGTGAGGCGGAAGGTCGTGGGATCAGGTTATAACCTAAGCCGTAAATACGCCGAGCCCGCCCGCCGGGGCTTCCCGGCATTACATGTAGCCGCCGCGGCGGAGTTCTTCGAGACCTCCTCCGTCTTCCTTGTCCTGTTCACGGCCGCTTCGTTCCGCAATGCGGGCGAACTTGCCGGATTTCAGTTCTTCAATGATCTCATCCAGATTGGATGCTTCCGATTCAACGGGCTTGGTGCAGGGCCAGCATCCGAGAGAACGGTACCGCTTGCCGTCGCCCTGGTTGAAGTACAGGGAAACTACCGGTACACCTTCCCGCTTGATGTATTCCCAGATGTCAACTTCCGTCCAGTCCAGGAGGGGATGAATCCGCACATGGGTGCCGGGAGCAAAGTCCGTCTTGTACTGTCCCCAGAATTCCGGGGGCTGGTCGTCCGCATCCCAGTCGTTGTGACGGTCGCGGGGGCTGAAGTAACGCTCCTTGGATCGGCTGCCTTCTTCGTCCGCACGGACACCGACAATAACTCCGGTGAAGGGCTCACGGTTGGGATCTTCTTCGTACAGTCCGGTTTCGTGATTCAGACGGTAGCGGGGCCAGTCACCGGCAAGGGTGTGGGTCAGCGCTTCGGTCTTCAGGTGGCGGCAGCATTCGATTCGTGTTGCATTGCCGTCCGGGAAAGTGGTCTTTGCATCCAGTGCTTCCCGGTTTTCGCCGTAGATCATATCCAGATTCCATTCCATGGCGAGACGATCGCGGTATTCGATCATTTCGGGGATCTTGTAGTGGGTGTCAACGTGAACCAGCGGGAAGGGGACGTGTCCGTAGAATGCCTTGCGTGCCAGACAGAGCAGGACAGTGCTGTCCTTGCCGATGGACCAGAGCATACACAGATTCTTAAAAGCAGAATAGGATTCCCGGAGAATGTGAATACTGCGGGATTCCAGCATATCGAGATGGCTGTATGACATGGTATAGGGATATCCTTTCGGTTGTTTGCTTTATTCGATGCCGCTTGTGTCAAGGGCGGACTCGGGATGATTCAGAATCATGAATCCCTGGCGGTTGACGGGATCGGCGCGGTTTGCAATCAGGGGCTTGCCGTCAATGTCTGTGAAGGAGGCTCCCGCTTCTTTGCAGATGATTTCCATGGCTGCGGTATCCCATTCCTTCATGAATGCGCCGTAGCGGTAGTGTACATCGGCGCGGCCTTCTGCAATCATGCATCCCTTGAGACAGCTTCCGGCAGTTACGGAGTCCAGAATCCGGTCGCCGTTTTTCGCAAAAATCTGCTCGGTCTGCTTGTCCATGTGGGATCGGCTGGCCGCAACGATGACTTTCTCGGTTCTGTCGGAAACCTGCAGCTTCACGCCGCTGCCGATGGCGAAGTCAGCGGTGATTTCGTCAAATCCGATCCGGTAAGCACCGCAGCCTTCGCAGGCATAGTAGATGAGGGACTTTGCCGGAACCGCGATTACCCCGGCCGTTACCCTGTGACGGGATGCAAATCCGATGGAAACGCAGAATTCGCCGTTTTTGTGGATGAACTCCTTGGTTCCGTCAATGGGGTCGATGATGAATACCCCCGCGTTGTTGGAGAGACGTTCCACAGAGTCGGTTTCTTCCTCCGACAGAATGCTGTACTCGGGAAATTTTTCCCGGAACATTGACGTCAGAATGGCGTTGGATGCGGTGTCGGCAGTGGTGAGAGGAGATTTGTCGCCCTTGATGGACACTTCAAATCCGCCGTCGTAGATTTCCATGATTTTTGCGGATGCGGCAAGAGCGGCATCAATCATACCCCGGATCAGCTTTTCGGGCTGATAAATCCCGGTGATTGCATCCCGGTACAGGATGTCCGCACATTCGTCCGCGGTGTGTTCTGCTGTATCCAGTACGATTTCCGGAGATTCGGGAACTTCGTAGGGGGCGGAAACTCCCGTGAAATCGGGGATTTCTCCGGCAAATGCCTTCTTGTAAAGCCCCTTGGGATCCCGGGAGGCACACAGTTCAACGTCCGCTTTTACATAAACTTCGCGGAATTCTGCCGAGGCCGAGATGATCCGGCGTGCGGTATCCCGGGATTGTCTGTCCGGGGAAATGGTGCATACGACTACGGTCTGACCGGAGGATGCCACGATTTTCGCAAGCTCCGCGATCCGTCTCAGGTTTTCCCGCCGTCCTTCCGGAGAGAAGCCGAGACCGGCACAGAGTCCGGTGCGTACCGTGTCGCCGTCGATCATGAAGCATGCATGGCCTGCATCCACCAGTTTCTTTTCAAAAATCGCCGCCACAGTGGACTTTCCGGAGCCTGACAGACCGCTCATCCAGTAAACGGCGGGACGGGATCCGGTGATTTTCATCCGTTCGTATGAGGCAACGGAGGTTTTGTGGGGCGTAATATTTTCGCTGTGATTCATAAAAACCTGTCCTGAAACAAAATTCTCTACCATACATTATATTAAACCGCGCCCGTCCTGTCAACCGATTGAAAGAAAAAACGAAAAAATCGCGGAAAAAGTCAAGTCTTGACCGGAATCACAGGAAATTGCGCGGAAATCTACATTATATTAAGGAGCGGCACATGAATCATATCACAGTGGGCAAAGTGCGCGGAAAGTCAAAAAAGGAGGAGCCGGTTCGTGAGAGGGATGGCTCCCGATTCGGCGAGGATGCG
This sequence comes from Clostridia bacterium, assembly GCA_017407225.1. Taxonomy (GTDB): domain Bacteria; phylum Bacillota; class Clostridia; order Oscillospirales; family CAG-272; genus UMGS1696. The sequence goes on from JAFQWY010000334.1 coordinate 14,943, forward strand.
GTAACCGCCATCGGATTGTGTGCGGTATGCCTGATGCTTCTGGTGCCGGTCAGCCGGGATACTGCCCCTCAGTCCGATGCGGTGGCGGTAATGAGTACGAATGCAGGGGAGTATCGGGAAGTTCTGCAGGAGATTGACGAGCCTGCATCGGCGGCATCGGCGGAAGACTCCGTGTTTGACTATATCGGCAGAATGTTTGCCGGGCTTCTGTTCGGTGAATGAGCTGCTTTACCTGATCGTAGCACTGGCGATTCACGAGCTGGGGCATCTTGCGGCGGCAAAGCTTTTCGGGATTCCGCTGGTACGGTTCCGGCTGAATCCCGCGGGCGGAGTCATGACCTTTGATTTTTCCCGCACATCCTATCTCAGGGAAGCCGCAGTGCATCTCAGCGGACCCTTCGCCGGGCTTCTGTCTGCCGCGGTCGGATGGATCTTTCTGCGGAATTTCTTCTCCACCGGCATTTCCGTGACGCTTGCCGCCGTGAATCTGCTTCCGATCCGGGGACTGGACGGCGGCGGTGTACTGAGGTGCCTGCTGAACCGGTTCTGCTTGCCGGATCCGGCATGGCGGATCGGGCGGATCTGCTCCATATCCGGGGTACTGCTTCTGTGGACAGCGGTGCTGTGGATCCAGCTGAGGGTACGGGCGAATCTGGAGCTGATGGTATTTGCGGCGGCGCTTCTGCTGAAGGAAACAAAAACACCGGAGGATCCGTGATTGTTCACGAATTCCTCCGATGTTGTTATGATATATTTTTGATTACTCAAACCTCACACCGCTCCGGCTCAGCTCCAGAAGAACAGGGAAGTACAAATCACACGCCATGTGCTCTTTCTTCCGCCACGACGGTGCCACGGCGGCATAATTCTTGAAGTTCCGCAGCTGCTCCGGGGAGACCTGATTCAGAAAATCATCCGTCAGCAGTTTTTCCAGACCGTGTGTGTATCCGTTCACGGTCGCATCACGGACAATGGGATAGGTTCTGCTCACCCGCGACAGCCCTTTCATGAACCACGCAAAATCGATGGGATGACTGTCAAAATCCCGCAGGCTGATGCGGTAAGCCGCATGGGGATCGACGGGCTGTGCTCCGCGCCAGTTGTAGTTGAACGGGCCCACAAAATGTCCGCAGTTGACATAAATCTGACCGTCGGCGTAGTCTTTCATCAGCTCCGCACAGTGCCGGTATGATCTCTCGACCATGGCGGTATTCTCTTCCGTCCGCCACGACAGTGTCCGCTGAAGGATATCCACATGACTGGCATCGGGGAAGGGTACGCCTTTGATGTAGTACCGGCATGGCTGACCGCGGAACGTGGCTTTCTTTGAAAAATCGTCTGGGGAATTATGTGAGAGTGCCCCGCGGAAAGCATCCAGTGCCAGCGAAATCTGCGACTGAATCAGCGGCACATCCTCGTCCGCATCCAGATCCAGAAGAATCCTGGTCACAACTGATCGGAATCCGCCGCGGCCGTGCTCATCCATGGCATTTCCCGCCTTGTAGAAGTGGTCGCTTTCGTAATCCGTCCAGTGAATCAGACAGTCACGGGCTTTTACCATAGCCGGATGGGTGGTTTCCACACCGTTGCGCTTCAGCAGATCCACCGTGGAGTCAAACCCGCCGAAATAACAGCCGTGGATGACCGTGCCGATGAATCCGTCCTCACGCTGGCAGCCCAGTGCCTTTTTCACCTGAGGAAGTGCGAGAATTTTCTCCTGCAGAGCCTGCAGTTCAGCGGAGTCCGCGGGGACGCCGAGTATATCCCGTTTCATGCGGCAGAGGATGTTGACGGGAGCGTTTCCGAGCGTGAAGCTGAAGATATCCTGCAGTGTCATCTCATTCACCTCCGCGCTCGAAGGCATCCGGTACATCTTCCGATTCCCGGCGTACCTTGTTTTTCTTCCGCTTCTTCACGCATTCGGTCAGCAGATACTCAATCTGTCCGTTGAGGGAGCGAAAATCGTCTTCTGCCCACTGCGCCAGCTCGTCGTACAGGGATTTTGACAGCCGCAGTGGAACCTGTTTCTTTTCCTTGTCAGCCATGTCAGCGGAATCTGACGGCTGTACCGTATGCCATAACTTCCGCGGCACCCTGCATCACGGCGGATCCTGCGTACCGGACAGCAACGATGGCGTCGGCACCCATTTCTTCCGCTTCTGCGACCATTCTCTTGGTGGCAAGTGCGCGGGCATCGTTCATCATTTCAGTATAGGCTTTCAGTTCACCGCCCACGAGGGTCTTGAAGCTCTGGGCAATGTCGTTTCCCAGATGCTTGCTCTGGATGGTGCTTCCTTTCACCATGCCCAGCATTTCCAGTTCCTTTCCGGCGATGTATTCGGTGGTAACAATCAGCATGACTCGGTTCCTTATCCTTTCGTTATCTCAGTATTGATCCAGATCATCACTCTCGCCCGACCGGATTTCCCGGATTCTCTGAACGAGTACGTAAATGATCAGGGCGGAAATCACTGCGGGAATCAGGCAGAACAGTATCCTGATCCACAGACTGACTGGCGGAAGCATCAGAAACACAGCCGCCAGTCCGATTTCATAGAGGAGCAGGCATACCGCAGTGATCACGGCTCCTGCATAGCCCGGTGCTTTTTTCTTCATGATCAATAGATAGTGCCGGTGTTGACGATGGGCTGAGCGTCACGGTTGCCGCAGAGAACCACCAGAAGATTGGAAACCATCTGCGCCTTTCTCTCGTCATCCAGATCGCACAGACCGTCGGCGGTGATCTTGTCAAGAGCCATCTGCACCATGCCGACAGCACCGTCCACGATCATCTTGCGGGCATCAATGATGGCGGATGCCTGCTGACGCTGGAGCATTACCGCTGCGATTTCGGGAGCGTATGCCAGATAGGTGATTCTTGCTTCCACGATTTCAAGACCGGCGAATGCCACGTTTTCCTGAATCTGTTCCCGGATTCTGGAGGCCACGATGTTTGCGGAGCCGCGGAGACTTCCTTCATCCGCGATGCCGTCGCCGGTGGTGTCCACGTTGGGCGCCACGTCGTAGGGGTAAATACGCACGATTTCACGGAGCGCGGAGTCGCACTGGAGGGAGAGATATTCCTTGTAGTTGTCCACGTTGAAGACGGCCTTTGCGGTATCGGTGACGCGCCACATGACGGCGATGCCGATTTCCACAGGATTGCCCAGACAGTCGTTGATCTTCTGACGGTTGTTGTTGAGGGTCATGATCTTGAGGGAGATCTTCTTGGAGGCAAATTCCGCCGCATTCACGTTGACGGAGCCGTTTGCGGATACATGGATACCGGAGCCGGCGGAGTTTACGTCACCGCTCTGGTTCAGCCTGGTTTGTGCAGCGGGATTGACCGCGGTGCAGAAGGGATTGACATAGAAGAAGCCTTCTTCCCGGACGGTGCCGATGTACTTGCCGAACAGGGTGAGAACCACGGCTTCATTGGGACGGATTACACGAAGACCCAGCCACCAGATCCAGCCGATGCAGATATAGAGAAGGCAGATAACGAACAGGGGAATTGCGGGGATGAAGCCGCTGTCCATGCCGATGCCGCCGAAAACCACACCGAGGGTGGCGATGATGTATGCGAGAATGGACAGAATCAGAACCTTCCAGCCGCCTGCGGGACGGAGGATCTTTTCCTGGACCTGGGAAGATGTGTTGGTCTGTGACATAATATGCACTCCTTGATGATGAATTGATATCAAAATGATATCTTGATAATATTATATCACAGGATCTGGCCGCTGTCAAGAGACGGTGAAAGTTTTTCTGAAAAAAGTAAAAAATAATCAGGTACCTTATTGACACGGTGCATATACCATGATATAATATCATCAGGTACCTTATCAAATAAATGAGGAGGAACTTTGAAAACACAGGAAGAAGAAATCCTCGGGATGCTCCGACGGCTCAATGCCATTTCGCGCCGTCAGACCAAACCGGAATCTCCCGCGCCGATGAACGGTGAAACGGGAGAACTCCCTCCTCCGTCCGAACCGGATAAAAAAAGTCACGGACGGGGCAGGCTGGTGGCACTGCTGATGGACAACGGTCCCATGGTGCAGTCCCAGCTTGCGGCGCAGCTCGGCATCCGCCCCCAGTCATTGTCGGAACTGATCTGCAAAGTAGAAGCGGACGGCATGGTGACCCGGCGGCAGTCGGAGGAAGACAAAAGACAGACCATTGTATCCCTGACGGAAAAGGGAAAAGCGAGTGTGGAATCATTCCGCAGCGCACACAGAAAGCACGCACAGGATTTTCTGGCACCTCTCACGGATGAGGAAAAGCATCAGCTGTCGGAAATTCTGCGTAAACTCATTGACGCTCGCAAAGAGCAGGAAGATTAAGGAGGCAGTTTATGGGACCCGGAGGACACGGAGGACGCGGCGGCGGGCCTGAAATGTTCATTGGCAGACGTGAAAAGATGATGCAGTCTCTCAAGGAACCCAAGCCCGAATCCATCCGAGAAGTACCCGGATATCTGTACCGTCTGATATCCAAGTTTTTCTATCGTTTATTCTACATATTCAGGATTGTTTGGGAGACCAAGCCGTGGATTCTGTTTTTCATGGTGTTTATGGCACTGTGGAACGGCGTAACCCCGGTCATCAGTTCCTTCATCGGTGCTGAGCTTCTGAATACGCTGGCATCCGCTTTTGTGGCGGCGACCACCGGTCAGGAAAATCAGTTTGATGCAGTCATTGCCATTCTGGTGATCCGTTTTGCCTACAACTTCATCACAGGCGTGGTTTCAAGAATCAGCCATATTCTCAACAATATTGCAAGCGAACTGGTGGTAAACCATGTCAACCTGAAAATCATGTACAAATCCCGCGAGGTTGACCTCGCCAGCTTCGATTTGCCCGAATTCTACGAAAAGTTTGAAAATGCCAAGCGGGAAGCCGGCAACCGGCCCATTCAGATTCTCAACAACAACTTTACCATCATCAGTACCTTCATCAGTATGGTATCCTATGTGGTGATCCTCGGAGCCATCAGCCCATGGGCACCTCTTGTCATCGTGGCGATGAGCGTTCCCACGGCGATCATCAACTTCTCCTACCGGAAAAAGAATTTCCATTATGTCCGGTTCCACTCCAAGGAACGCCGGCAGATGAGTTACTACTCCGGGCTGATGACCAACAAGGACATGGTCAAGGAAATCCGCATTTTCAACCTGTCCGATCTGTTCATCGGCAGATATCAGGAAACCTTCCTCCGGTATTTCCGCGGCTTGAAAAAGCTGTTTGTGGGTGAGGGTCTGTGGAATATCTGTCTTACCATAATCACTACAACAGTCAACTGTGTTCTGTTCCTGCACATCGCACGGGGCGTTGCGTACGGTCAGTATGAAGTCGGTGACTATTCCCTGTACACCGGTGCGCTGAGCCATATTGCCAGCGGCATCGGCACCATCATCAATACCACCGCATCCATTTACGAAGGCACTCTCTTCATCGACAACCTGATCGCTTTCATGAACGAAAAGCGCACCATCGTACCTTCTCTGCCCGAACCCAGACGGGTGAAGCACCACGAAGGCCACACCATTGTCTTTGAAAATGTGTCCTTTGCCTATCCCGGCACCGAACGAAAGGTTATCAACAACGTGAATCTGACCCTGGATCCGGGGGATACCTGTGTTCTGGTGGGGCTGAACGGCGCCGGAAAGACCACGCTGATCAAGCTGCTGACGCGGTTGTACGATCCCACGGAAGGACGGATTCTTCTGGACGGATATGATTTGAAGGAATACGCCGTGGAAGATCTGTACTCCATGTTCGGCATCATCTTCCAGGACTTCGGCAAATACGCCGTCAATGTCCGGGAAAACATCAAATTCGGTCAGGTGGAACGAGAGCTTGTGGAAGAAGAAATCGTGACAGCGGCAGAACAGTCCTCGGCGGATGTGTTCATCAACGATCTGCCCGACAAGTACGACACACCGCTGATGCGGTTCTTTGAAGACAACGGTATCGAACTTTCCGGCGGTCAGTGGCAGAAGCTCTCCATTGCCCGGGCGTTCTATTCCGATTCCGATGTGATTATCCTCGACGAGCCCACAGCAGCCCTTGACGCCATTGCGGAACAGGAAATCTACAACCAGTTCGACCGTCTGAGAAAGGACAAGACTACCATTTTCGTTTCCCACAGACTGTCCAGCGCCACCGTTGCCAATAAGATCGTGGTTCTGGATCACGGCGCGGTTGCGGAAATCGGCGACCACAGCGAACTGATGAAGAACAAGGGTCTGTACTATGAGCTGTTCACCACACAGGCAAAACGGTATCTGACAACCATCGACGGTTTGTCTGCGGAACAGTTTATGGCGGACGGCGGTGTGCTGGAACCCGGTGTACGGCATGATACGGACAACGGCGGGATGCACGGTGAACATCACGGACATCCTCACGGACCTCACGGCAGACCTTCCAGAGGGGAAGGATTCCCGGAAAGACCGCCCATGAATGGAGAAAGACGTCCTCCCAGATCGCCGCTCGGTGAAGGAAAGCCGCCGGAACGGACGGAAAACGGGAAAGTACCCGTACCGGAAGACAGCGGTGAGAAAAAGGAATAATGGAAAAAAGGGTTTGGATTCCGTAAAGGATTCCGAACCCTTTTGCGTTGTTTACTTGACCAGACGGATCCGTTCCATGTTCACGAAGTGGAACCGGTCGCTGTCACGGGTAAAGCGGAAGGTCATGCGGGTGATCTCGGTGTCAGCCAGTTCGCCGAAAACGGCTTCGTATCTGTCCCAGCCGTAGCCGATGTGTTCCAGCTTCTTCATGGGAAGAACGGTGTCGCCGTCAGCGGTGGTGAGGACAAGCTCGGCGGTCATGGATCCGGTGTTGTACAGATTCACGCGCAGTCCCTTGTACTTCTGCAGATCCAGTCTGCCGTAGGGGTAGGATTTCACATAGCAGCCGAAGGTCTTTTCGTCCTCCTCGGAGCAAATGCGGATGCTGCCGTTTGACTGGCACTTGAACGCGGTGTCGCAGCAGACTTCGGAACCGGGGATCGCATGGAAGACGGGATGGAAGAACAGATCGAGGATGTCGCCGCGGAGTCTGGATGCCCAGCGGGAGTTGACGGAGGTGTCATACCAGGGCTTCTGCTCGATGTTGATGTAGTTCTCTTTATCGGTGAAGAAGGGAGTCACGGGGCAGTCGCCGCAGAACAGGTTGCACTTGACGTCAAGGGACTGTACCGCATAAGCCGCGTGCTTCGGTTCCGGGATGGCGTCGTTCCAGATGCAGAGGATGTTGTTGTCAGCGATATCGTATTCCGCAGGGAGATAGATGCCGTCGTCACCGGCAATGTACAGACCGTGAAGCGCCTCACCGGGTGTGTGTCCCACATGAAGATTCCCGTATCCGCCCTTGAACGTCAGAACCATCCTATTGTGGATATGCTGTACCTGATCCAGATAAGCGGGGGACTTCATACCGGTATCCCCATACACATTGGTGAGAGCCAGACGTGCCATGCGCGCGCCGACTTCGTACTTGTTGGCGGGATGGATGGGGTGATTGCCCTGATGATAGCTCCATACCGGCTCCAGATCCCCGATGGGAGCATAGGCAAACTTACCGGGAGCTTCCAGTGCTGTTTCGACGAAGGCATCGTTGAGGTATCCCACGTTGCACTCTCCGGATCCGCCGTAGGTCCACGGATAGATCAGGGAGGAGATCATCATGAAGTCGCCGGGATATGCCGCGAACAGGCGGGTGTACATTCTGTGGTACGCGCGGAGGTAGTCGGCGTACATTCTGTGCCAGTACTGACCGCCGCATTCGTTTTCGCCCTGATACCAGATCACACCGCGTACCTTTACGCCTTCCAGCGGAGCGATTTTGACGTTGTACTGTGCAGAGGTCTGCTGGAAATTGCCTCCGCCTCTGGTGTTCCAGTTTTCGGGAGTGGGATAATTTCCGAGTTTCTTCATCCGTTCGCAGAGCCCGGTTTCCTTTTCCAGCTCGCTCAGCTTGAACCACGAGGGCATGGAGGTGCCGCCCCAGGTTGCGTTGAGGAAACCGACGGGAACATCTGCATTTGGATTGAGAAAATCGTAAAGATCATTGACGAATTTCAGTCCGAGCGCGGATACATGACCGAGATTTTTGCCGTCATCGGAACTGATCCAGTGACCGGTCATCATGGTGTCGGGATCCCACGGGAAAGCACCTTCCGCTCCGAATGCCGGATAATCGACATGGTACACGCGGATCGTTTTCTGAGCGACCTCGGCGTACATATCCTTGCATTTCGGATTGGAATCGTTGGCAAATTCCATATTGGACTGACCGGATGCCAGCCACAGCTCGCCGAACAGAACATCCTCCATGGTATGTACATCCTCACCGCAGGTCAGGGTGACGGTGTACCTGGTGAAGGAAGGGGAAGGTGTACGGAGGGAAACGGTGAATCGTCCGTCGGCATCGGTTTTTGACAGTGCGGAGCAGATTCCGGTACCGGATGACGCGATTTTCGCAGTCACGGCGGTATCGGGAGAGGCTTGTCCCGCGATGTTCAGGCAGGCGTTCCCCTGAAACAGCGCGCCGTTTGTGAAGACATGGGGCAGAGTAAACATGGCGTGTTCTCCTTTGTTCGATTGATATAGTCAGAGTGATTTTATGGTCAGATCATAATCTCCCGGATAAGCAATGGCGCAGGAATATCCCGCACAGGGGAGTGTGATATCAGAGACACCGCAGTCCGGAGAGGTGGTGTCGGTTCCGGCGAAGGTTCTGTCAATCCCGTGACCGGTACGCTTGACGGCGGCTTCCTTGCGGCACCAGATCCGGTGGAATGCAGTCAGCCTGTCCTCCGCATTCCGGTAAACGGTCTGTTCGTTCGGGTGGAAATACCGCTTCACGATGGCATCCGGGCGCTTCGGTGTGGTGTGAAGCTGGATATCGCATCCGATCTCACGGTCCGCGAATACGCAGATCCACAGAATTCCGCTGTGGCTGAGGGAAAAATGCAGCTCCGGATGATGGGGAAAGAACGGCTTGCCGAGAGGGGCTTTTTCCGTATGGAACTGTTCCTCATCCAGCCCGGTCAGCAGGGAAGCGGCGCGGCGCAGGAGTTCATGGGAAGATTCGGTTGGATTTTTGCAGCAGAAGAGTGTGACGTTTTCCTTCATTATTTCAGATCCAGTATGACGATTTCGCAGGGATTGAAGAAACGGGGGATTTTCACGGTGTTCCGCATACCGCGGCTGACGCATAGAATTCCGTGTTTTCCGGGGTACAGTCCGCCCACATATCTGGGAAACAGGCCCTGTCCGGGAGCATAAACGCCCCGGGAGCCGAACCTCCACTGACCGCCGTGTGCGTGGCCGGATACGATGAGGTGGATTTCTTCATCCTTCAGATAACGGTCGCGGTATTCGGGGTGATGGCAGAGCAGGATTTTGTATCCTTCTTCCTGTCTGAGCCGCTCCGCAATTTCCAGCGAAGGAACGGGATCTCCCTGATAATGATGCTTGGGCATGGTGTAACCCGAGGTCAGTCCGGCTATGATGAGATGTTTATGACGTGTGAATTCGTTGTCCAGCACCGTGATTCCGGCGGATTCCAGAATTCTCCGGTTTTCGCCCGTCATTCCCAGTTCATGATTGCCGATGGAGTAAAAGACCGGTGCGATGCAGGCAGCTCCTTCCAGCAGCTTCAGTCCGCTGATGTTGAAGTCTTCTCGGACGGAGCTTTCGCTGATGCCGTTGAAAATATCTCCGGGGGAGAGGATCAGATCCGGCTTTTCTCTTGCGAGTCCCTCAAGGATTCCGTCCGTTCCCATTTCACCCGTACGGGAGTGAAAATCCGACAGAACGGCGATCCGCAGAGGGAATCCGGCAGATGCGGTAAGGTGCGTATATTTCATGGAATGACCTCCGGTGTGCTGGTTCTGAGGGGATTATACCATATTATGACCGAAAAGTAAAGGCGGAAGCCATGTCTTTCAAGCAGAATCACAAATAAACTGCACAAAAATGACTAAAAATTCATAGATCTTTTGTAAGACTCTTGATATGCGGATATTTTTATGCTATAATAAATAATAGCGGCATATCGGTATATGCTTCGATTGATACGGATCGAAATATCATAAAATACACGAAAGGCATGGTAACAGAATGGTTACGCTATACACCGAAAACCCCGGTCTTCTGCTGTTCTTTGTTCTGCTGGCAGTGACGAATATTCTGCCCGTGGTCAGCGAAAAGCTCAAGCCCGTCTGGTGGGTCGGCATCGCGGTTCACATCGCGTCGGTATATTTCTATGTGAAAGCCGGGGTGGAGCTGGATGACATCCTGCTGCTCTTCCTGTTCTCCATTCTCACAGGTCTGATTGCGGAACTGGTGAAGGAAAAGCGCGCCAATGCAAAGAAATCTGAAAATCCCGCGGAAGGAGACACCAAATGAATTTTAACTCCATAGAATTCCTGATCTTCTATCCGATCGTACTCCTTCTGAATTATATTGTACCCCTGAAGTACCGCTGGATCGCACTTCTGGCATTCAGCTACTACTTCTATATGTCCTGGAACCCGTCCCTGATCTTCCTGATCATGTTCACCACGGTTGTTTCCTGGGTATGCTCCCTGATTATTGAGAAGACGGACAAAAAGCCGGTCAAGAAGCTGTGCATTACGGTTACGCTTCTGATCTGTCTGGGAGTGCTGTTCTTCTTCAAGTATTACAACTTCCTGGCAAACTCCTTCTCCGCACTTCTGACTCTGTTCGGAACTCCCAGTACCGACTTTACCCTGAATCTGATTCTTCCCGTCGGTATTTCCTTCTACACCTTCCAGACTCTGTCCTACGCCATCGACGTATACCGCGGCGACGTAAAGACCGAGCGTCACTTCGGCTACTACGCACTGTTCGTTGTATTCTTCCCCCAGCTGGTTGCAGGCCCTATTGAAAGACCCGACAACCTGATTCCTCAGCTGAAGGCGGAGCACAAGTGGAACAACGAAGACGCACTGGCAGGCTTCAAGCGCATGGTTGTCGGCTTCTTCAAGAAAGTGGTTGTTGCCGACCTTCTCGCAAACTATGTCAATGTAATCTACAATGATGTGGAAAACGCGACCGGTCTGGGCGTTGTCATTGCATCCGTGATGTTTGCGGTTCAGATCTACTGTGACTTCTCCGGCTACACCGATATCGCAATCGGCTGTGCGAGAATCATGGGCTACCGTCTGATGCAGAACTTCGACCGTCCCTACTGCGCGAAATCCATCAAGGAATTCTGGAACCGCTGGCACCTCTCCCTGTCCACGTGGGTCCGCGATTACCTGTTCTTCCCCCTGGGCGGCAGCCGCTGTTCTACCCTGAAGCGTTACCGCAACGTCATGATCGTCTTCCTGGTATCCGGTCTCTGGCACGGTGCCGACTGGACCTATGTGATCTGGGGTGCTCTTCACGGCGTATATCAGGTGATCGGCTATATCACCATCAACGCCCGCAAGAAGATGTTTGAAAAGTTCGGCTGGAACTGGGATTCCAAGTGGCACGGTATGCTGCAGACTGCCGTTACCTTCGTTTTGGCAGACTTCGCGTGGATCTTCTTCCGTGCGAACAACACCGCTGAACTGGGTACTCTTCTGAACAGACTGTTCACTTCCTGGTCCACTCCCATGTCCGAAGTATTCGACACCATGGGTCTGACTCTGACCGGTGCCGTTATCTCCGTTCTGTCCGTGGCAATCATGGTGATCCTGGACAGACTGGTACGCCACAACGAACAGCCTCAGGCAGACGGTACTCTCCGCTCCACGCTGGCACTCTCCAACGGCAAGTCCCTCGTTTATGTCTGGGCTATCATCATTGCATGGATGGTACTCCTCGCAGGCGACGGCTCCAGCTCCTTCATCTACTTCCAGTTCTAACCGGGATGCCCCGGTGGGCATGACTCGGCGTACTTGAAGCTGTGATTATTACAATTCCCACGACCGTTCGCTGACGCTGATTGGTTCAGGAATACATAAGTAAACTCAGGCTTACAGTTCGTTTATGGGCTGTAAGCCTTTTGTTTTGAAAAAAACGAGAAAATTTCGATTCCATACTTTACTTTGATAACGCGATAGTGTATAATAGTATCACTGTGAAATCTGAAACCAACGGAGGACTTATGCCTATCAAGCGCCGTGATCCTGCAAAGGATTATCTTTTCGAAGCGATTTTATCTCTCAAGACAGTTGAGGATTGCTATAACTTTTTCGACGATCTCTGTACCATCAAGGAAGTGGATGATATGTCCAAGCGGATCTGTGTGGCAAAGATGCTGGAGGAAAACACCGTTTACACCGAGATTACCGAGAAAACCGGTCTGAGCACCGCGACCATCAGCCGAATCAACCGCTGTCTCAAGTACGGCAGCGACGGGTACAGTGAAATTCTCAAGCGGCTGGACGAAAAAGGTCTGAGACCGCCGGAATTCACGGACGGGGAGGCCAAGTGATGCTGGACGGATATTCGGTTCTGGCTCCCGTCTACGACCGCCTCAACGATACCGTGGACTACGGCAAATGGGCGGCTTTCATCCGGGAGTGCTTCGGAAAATTCGCCTCGATTCCCGTGACTTCCGTTCTTGACATGGGATGCGGCACGGGAAGCATGACACTGGAGCTGGCAAAGCTGGGGTATGATATGACCGCACTGGATCTGTCGGAGGATATGCTTGCTGTGGCGGATGAGCGTGCCAGAGAAGAAAACCTCAGCGGAATCCTGTTTATCAGCGGTGATATGTGCGATTTCGAGCTGTACGGCACAGTCACTGCCATCACCTGCTGTCTGGACGGCATCAATCACCTGACTGACCGGGAGGAGCTGCTGGCGTGCTTTGCTCATGTGGCCAACTACCTGGAGCCGGGCGGGGTGTTTGTGTTTGATATGAATACGCCGTATCGGTTTAAAACTACCTACGCCGACCGGGACTACATTCTGGAAGACGAGGGAACCATGTGCTGCTGGCGGAACCGTCTGAACAAAAAGGGTGACATCGTGGATTTCTACCTGACCGTGTTTGAAGAACGGGACGGAGTCTGGCACCGCACAGACGGTGTGGAGAGAGAAAGAGCCTACGGGCTGCGCGCTATCGAAAATGCACTGAACTCTGTGGGACTGGAGCTGTGCGATGTGTCAGCCGGCTACGGATTCGAAAAGCCGGAGAAGACCACCGAACGCTGGTACATCACGGCGAAAAAGCCTTTATAACGCAAAAACTGCCGAGTATCCGGAATTCTTCACCGGATTGCGGCAGTTTTTCTGTTTCAGTGCATGGAGTCTCTCTCAATGAGCCGACGGATGGTGCCCTTGTTGTCCCACACGGGAGCAGAAGCGCCATCCGCGGTGGTCTGATGGAGATTGTCGATCAGGAGCCGGTCGATGACAGCGGAGGGAGCCAGTGCAATGGCAGCAGCCGGAGTGGACCGGGTTTCATGGCGGATGATGTCGCGGAGAACCACATTTCCGCAGACAGCCCCTTTTCCGAACTCGATGATGGCACAGCGTTCGGCGTTTCCTTCCCAGTATCGGAAGCAGTCTTTACCGAGGGGCGTATAGCTCTTCCGGGCATGGACGTGCTCGATGGTGATGTCGTCAAACCATACGGCACCGGGACGGTTGTTGTGATTGGAGATGATAACCCCGTTGTGGCGGTAATCCCCGTACAGCCCGTCGATATGCACGGATCGCAGTTCGCAGTTCTCGCCGGACAGAAGGCGGATGCCGGAATAGCCGTTCATGGCGGTGATATTGTGAATGTACACGTTGGAGATGGGGCCGATGGAGATTTCCGCGTGGGGTTCGTCGTAGGTGGTCAGGGAAACCATGTCGTCGTTGGTGGTTCCGCACAGGTTCTCGATTACGCCGTCCCGGGCAGGTCCGTTGATGTGAACCCCGTCGGTGGTGCCGAAGTGGTGATTGTAGTCGAAGAACAGATCCCGGCACACGAATCCCCGCACATCCCCGATCTGGATGCCGTAACTGACGGGATTTTTCACGATCATACCGGAGAGGGAAATCCGGTCAAGATGGGCGAACCGGATCAGCTTGCCCTTGAAGAGGGAAGGGCTGTAGGGATCGTCCAGGCGGTGGATTGCTTCATATTCGGCGTCCAGTCCCATGGCATCACAGTTTCCGTCCCAGGTTCCGCCGATGATTTCAATATTTTCATCCCGTCCGCCGCCTGCAAAATGCTTGTTTTCGATCAGGGCGCATCTTGACATGGGCGCGGCGAGAAGAACGGCTCCGGGGGAGAGAATTAGGCGGGTATTCGAGTGGATTACGAGTGTTTTGGTGATGAGATAGGTGCCGGGTCTGTCGATGGTGACGATGCCCTGTCTGTCCAGCAGTTCCTGCAGAGCGGCGGTGTCATCGCGGATTCCGTCTCCGTACAGCATGGGATACCTCCGTTATATTCAGCGTTTTTCTTTCATTATAGCACCGGGGAGATGGAAAATCAAGGGTTACTCACGCCTGTCGAAGCTTTTCCAGCAGTGCGGCGAATTCCGCAGTATCGCGGACGGATGCGAAACCGGGAGCAATCTCCATGGTGCGGATGAAGTCGGATTTCCGGTGATGTACGCCGAACGATGAGAGATTGTGATCCAGATGGGTTCCGTCGGGATAAATGTAAACATCCTCACGGAGTTCTTCGTTTTTGTTGCACAGTACCCGGATATTCCGGAACAGAATCGGTGTGCCCAGATCCAGCGGTACTTCTGCAGGGAGTCCGATGTACCCGACGGCTTCGCTGACCGCTTCTCTGAGTTCACGCCAGCCTTCGTCCGTGCGGTTTTCGACAAACAGCGCCAGAGCAAGATCCATACGGAATTCCGCGTGCCATGCCAGCCATCCGTCCGGAATCTGTCCGCCGCCGAAATATTCCAGCAGACTCATGCGGAACCGGCTCAGGTTCTCACACTCCACAGGATCGTCAAGGTGGGGGAGGATCTGGTATCGGTTCAGAAGATGCAGAATCACGGAGAGATTGTTCCGACCGGTCAGATTCTGCTTCTGTTCTTTGTCTCCCATCCGTTTGGCATAGCGTTCCAGTCTTTCGTAATAGGTATTGCAGTAGTTTACCGGCAGCATTTTCGCCCATTTTTCGAATTCCTCACCCTCCGCGGCGTCGCACATATGCCAGATGGCGCTTTCTCTGATGTGGCTTTCGGTGCATTCTGCTATGATCCGCTCACACAGCCGGCGCAGCATCTCCATGTATTCGGGCTTTTTATGGGACCGGGTATTCATTATCATGATGCACAGGTCGTTCATGATGGCATAATTATTGGGATACTTCCGGTGGTATGCAAGGCAGTGCTCCAGACTGGCTCTGCCGTTTTCGTTCAGACCTTCGTAGTAGCGCTTCATGTCCGCTTCAACGGCAGCTTTGTCATTGCCGATCAGCTCATCCACGGTGATTCCGAAATAGTTGGCAATTACGGGCAGCAGCTCAATATCGGGATATCCGCCGTGCTCCCAGTTGGAAACGGACTGGGGAGACACGCCAAGCGCGGATGCCAGCTCTTCCTGGGTCATATTTTTTGCTTTTCTGTATCTGAGAACGGCTTCGTCGATGTGCAGTTTCATGGTATTCTCCTCGCTTGTATGATTCAGGGCGCGCATCCTGTGGTTATATGATACCATAGGACAGAGGCCGTGTCAATCGTCCCGTATGGGAAGCTGATTCCAATACTATTGGAGTTTAACCAATATGATTGGAGTTTTCTTCCGGTCATTCGCATGACAGGAAGGTGTACGATTGTTCGGAATTCTTGACAAGGCATGGCGGATGCGGTATAATAATGAAAAGAATAACAGAAAACAGGATCATATTTTGGATAAATTTACAGTATTAAAAGAGATATTCGGTCACGAGAACTTCCGGCGAGGGCAGGGGGAGATTGTGGATTCCCTAACCTCCGGACGGGACGTGCTTGCCATCATGCCCACCGGCGGAGGAAAGTCTGTCTGCTACCAGATTCCCGCACTGATGGCGGACGGCGTGACTTTTGTAATCTCACCCCTGATTTCCCTCATGAAGGACCAGGTGCAGGCGCTGATCCAGAACGGTGTGAGAGCGGCGTACATCAACTCCTCACTGACCGTGAATCAGTATTACAAAGTCCTCGACAATATGCGCGCCGGGGTGTACAAGATCATCTACATTGCTCCCGAGCGCCTGGAGTCCGACGGATTTCTCCAGTGCTGCTGGGACATGAACATTTCCCTCATCGCCATCGACGAAGCCCACTGTGTCTCAGGATGGGGTCAGGATTTCCGGCCGGCATACCTTGGAATTGCGAAGTTCATCGACAGCCTGCCGCGGCGTCCCGTGGTTGGGGCATTCACCGCTACTGCTACAGAGAAAGTGAAGAACGATATCGCGGAGCTGCTGAGACTGGAGGATCCCTTTGAAGTCACCACCGGATTCGACCGTCCCAATCTGAGTTTTGAAGTGATTCCCACTACCAAAGGCGGAAAACCCGGCGAGCTTCTCAGACTGATGCGGGAGAGATTCAAAGAAAAATGCGGCATCGTCTACTGCGGAACCCGTGCGCTGGTGGAAGAAGTGGCTCTTCTGCTCCGGTCAAACGGATACGAATCCCGTGCCTATCACGCGGGGATGGGGGACGCCGAACGCCACGCCGCACAGGATGATTTTATCTACGACCGATGTACTGTGATGGTTGCCACCAATGCTTTCGGGATGGGGATTGACAAGTCCAACGTGGCGTTTGTCATCCACTACAATATGCCCAAGGATGTGGAGAGCTATTATCAGGAAGCGGGACGTGCCGGGCGTGACGGTTCCGATGCGGACTGTGTGCTTCTGTGGAGCGACTCGGACATTGTGCTCAACCGGTTCCTTATCGAAAAAGGGGAAGGAGCACCGGGGATTGTGCCGGAAGTACAGGAGCAGCTGAAGCGGATTGAAATGGACCGGCTGGGGAAGATGGCGGACTACTGCCGCACACTCGGCTGTCTCAGAGCCTATCTCCTCCGGTATTTCGGGGAAGAGCCGGAATCGGACAACTGCGGAAACTGCTCCAACTGCACCGGGGACTTTGAGACGAAGGACATCACCGTGGATGCCCAGAAAATTCTCTCCTGTATTGCACGGACGGACAACCGGTTCGGAGCAACCACCATTGCGGCGATTCTCCGCGGCACCATGAACGAGCAGATTGAGAAATACAATCTGGACGCCCAGTCTACATACGGCATCATGAAGGGAGCGACGGAGAAATACATCCGTCAGGTCATCGGGGAACTGCGGATGCAGGGATACCTGAGCGTGGACGAGAGCACAATCTACCGGATTCCGTCCCTGACTCCGAAAGCGAGGGATATCCTTACCGGGGGGGTTCATGTATTCATGAAAGTCCAGCAGACCGCAGAACAGGCAGCGGTAAAATCCAGAACCCGTCAGCGGGTAATGGATGATACGGTACAGAACGGCGGACTGCTGGAACAGCTGAAAGCGGAGCGGAACCGTTTCGCCCGTGCAATGGGTGTGCCTGCCTACGTGGTATTTACCGATGCGGCGCTGTACGATATGTGCCGGATCATGCCGAAGAACACGGAGGAGCTGCTGACCGTATCCGGTGTGGGCAAGGTAAAAGCCCAGAAATACGGCGAAAGCTTTCTGGAAATCATCCGTAAATTCGGCTGACATAAGACCATAATCTGCAATTCGTTGGAGGTAACAAATGAACTGCATTACATACGAAATGTTCGGCGCAGCAGGCGACGGCGTGACCAATGACATGCCTGCCATCATTGCTGCTCATGAGGAAGCAAACCGGCTGAATCTTCCCGTGAAGACAAAGGAAGGCGCGGTTTATTTCATCGAAAACCGTGCTGCGACAGCGGTTGTGAAGACTTGTGTTGACTGGACGGGATCAAAGTTCATCATCGACGACCGGGATCTGGAGGATATCAAAAAGCCGGTTTTCTCCGTTCCTTCCTGTATGGAGCCCGTGGGGCTGAAGCTGACCTCCCTCACTGCCGGTCAGGATAGAATTGAGAATCCCACGGGGATGGAGCTGTACGTTCAGGTGAAGAACGAAAACCACATGGACTACATCCGCAAAGGTCCCAATCAGAACAACGGCACCGCACGCCAGGACTGCTTCGTGGTTCTGCCTGACGGAAGCCTGACCTCTCCCGTTTCCTTTGATTTTGAGGAAATCACATACTGCCGTGCCGTACCCATGGATACTCCCCTCACCCTCCGCGGCGGGGAATTCACCACCATTGCCAACGCGGCGGAATCCAGATACAACTACCATGCGCGGAATATCGAAATCAGCCGTTCCTACGTGGAAGCGGACGGAATCAGTCATTATGTCACCGGTGAAGAGGATCATGGCGCACCCTATCGGGGATTTATTTCCGTGACGGGATGCGCTCATGTACGGATTCACGACTGCCTGTTCACGGCGCACAAAACCTACTGGACAATCGGCGCGGCGAACCGTCCCGTTCCCATGGGATCCTACGACATCAACTGCGGCAGTGCGGTGGATGTGAAGTTCGAGCGGTGCACGCAGACCACGGACATCATGGATCGGGCGTACTGGGGGCTGATCGGCTCCAATTTCTGTCGTGACATGGTGCTGGAAGACTGTGAATTTTCCCGGTTCGATGCCCACATGGGCGTGGCAAACTGCACCATCCGCCGGTGCAGGCTGGGGCATCAGTGCCTCAACGCCATCGGGTTCGGTCAGTTCAACATCATTGATACCGAAGCATGCGGCTATGCCTTCGTGAATCTCAGGGACGACTACGGATGCACCTGGAAGGGTGACATGATCATCCGCAACTGCGTGTGGAATCCTCTGGGTGACAACCGCTACATCTTCAACGCCCACAACGACGGTACCCACGATTTCGGTTATACCTGCTATCTGCCGAAGAATGTGGTGATCGAAGGCTTTACCGTAAAGGGCGGATGCGAAACCCTCGCGGTATTCAACGACTGGCGCGGCAATCCCGGCGGGGACGTGAAATATCCCATGGTGAAGCCGGAATACGTCAGCATCAGAGATGTGAGCGGTGCGGACAATGTGGTGCTCTGTCCGGATGGGGATCTGCTGAAGGATACGGAATTCATCAAGTAAATTAAACATTCAGAATAAGGAGAAAAAACATGAAAACACCGTTTTTAGGATGCGCTTACTATCCCGAAGACTGGGATGAAAGCCAGATTCCCTACGACATTTCAAAAATGAAGGAAGCGGGCATCACCTGTGCCAGAATCGGCGAATTCGCATGGCGCAAGATGGAGCCCGTCCGCGGTCAGTACGATTTTGAATGGCTGCATAAGGTTGTGGATGCTCTGCACGAAGCTGGCATCGCCGTTGTGATGGGGACTCCCACTGCGACCCCGCCCATCTGGCTGTCCCGGAGATACCCCGATGTTCTGAATCTGGGTGACAACGGTCAGCGTGCCAACCACGGCGGACGGAGACACTGCTGCTCCTCCAATCCCCACTATCTGGAAGCATGCGATGCCATTGTTCACGCCATGGGTAAGGAATTCGGCTCCGATCCCGCTATCATCGGCTGGCAGCTGGACAACGAAATCTACACCGGAAACACCGGATGCGTCTGCGAATACTGCGTGGAAAAGTATCACCGGGATCTGGAAAAGAAGTACGGCACCATCGAAAACCTGAACGCACAGTGGAACCTGAATCTGTTCAGCCAGGCCTACGACAGCTTTGACGAAATTCCCCCAGCAATCCATGCATGGCACAATCCCCATCTGAGATACGAATGGTTTGCCGCACACTACGATGCGGACATCGCGTTCATGCATCGTCAGGCTGCGATTCTCAGACGATACACCAAGGCTCCCATCGGTACCGACATGATGCCCGTCAACGGCATGGACTACGAAAAGATGAACGAGCCGCTGGATCTGGTGATGTTCAACCACTACAATGTGCCCTCCAATCTGTGCGACGAAATCTTCTGGTTCAACTACCTCCGTCCCCTCAAGGACAGACCCTTCTGGAATACCGAAACCGCCACCACATGGAACGGCTCCGTTGCCATTTCCCAGCATCTGAAGCCCGAAGGATGGTGCCGCCTCAACTCCTGGCTGCCCATCGTTCACGGCGGTGAATCCAATATGTACTGGCTGTGGAGACAGCACTGGGCAGGCCACGAGCTGGTTCACGGTTCCGTGCTCACTCCCGAAGGACGTCCCGTTCATGTATTCGGCGAAATCCAGCAGACCTCCCGGGAATTTGAAGCAGCTTCCGATTTTATCACCGGGACCAGGGTCAAGGCGGATGTTGCGCTCCATTATACCTCCAAGAGCTGGCAGCTGTTCCATCAGCAGCCCATCTTCGATCGTAACGACTATTCCTGGCAGGTACGCAAGATCCACCACGCCATCATGAAGGAAGGCGTTACCATTGACGTTGCGGGCGCACGGAAGGATCTGGACGGCTACAAGGTTCTCTTCTCCCCCCTGCAGATGACTCTGGAAGACGACGGCATGATGGAAAAGATCCGTGCATGGGTAGAAAACGGCGGCGTTTGGGTGGCAGGTCCTATGACCGACATCCGCAACTCCATCGGCGCACACTACACCGACCGCGCCATGGGTATGCTGGAAGATATGCTGGGCATCCGTCAGGATTACGCGGTTCCCACCGACGGTTCCTACCTCCGCGCCGCATGGAATGACGGGGAAGCACTGGAATGCCAGAGCTGGACAGAATGCTACACCAATCTGAATGGCGGCGAAGCTCTTGCATCCGTCACCGGCGGTCATTCCGCACTGGTGGGCGAGACCGTTGTGGGCAGATACAAGGTCGGCAGGGGTGAAGTGATCCTCTGCGGCACCCTCATGAACGACGAAGGACTCTCCAAGCTGATCCGGACCGCACTGGCTGACGCAGGTGTAACTCCTGTGAAGACCAGCGGAAACGTGGATGTTGTCTGCCGTGAAGGAGAAAAGAGCGGTATGATTCTCTGCGAAACCGCGTTCCGCGATGCATGGGTTGAGCTTCCCGGAAAAATGAAGAATGTTCTCACCGGCGAAGAAGCGGAAGGCAGAATCGAAATCAAGCCCTACGACGTGGTGGTTCTGGAAACCGTATAAATCAAAAATATGAGGTACACAAATGTATTTTGAAGGATTTCTCATCAGTGTACTGACATTTTTAATCATCGGACTTTTTCATCCCATTGTTATCAAAGCGGAGTACTATTTCTCCAAAAAAATCTGGCCGGTATTCGCCGTTGTCGGGGCAGTTTTCATCGGACTGTCCCTGATGACGCCGTCCGTGCTGCTGAGTACAGTTCTCGGTGTGCTGGGAGCAAGCTCACTCTGGAGCATCAAGGAACTGTACGAACAGGAAAACCGCGTGAAAAAAGGCTGGTTTCCGGCAAATCCCAAGCGGAAGGATAAATAACAATGAACACAGGCGATATTCTGCCGATTCTGTTGCTTCTGACCGTGGCGGGGGAATTTACCGTTCCGTGGATGCTCCGGCACCGGTATCCGGGATACGACCCGAAAACCATGGTTATGAGTGTGCTGGGCAGTCCCGAAAGCCCGGTACGGGGGATTTACAATGCCTGGCTGATCTGGCTGGGGGTGATCCTTCTGTGCTCTGCGGCTGTGCTGTACAGTGACGTATCCGCAGAATATCCCGTATCCGGTTTGATTCGTTCCCTTCTTCTCGGGATATTTGCTGTCGGTGCCGGGATTCTCAGCGGTTTGTTCAGCGTGAATGAATCCCGTGAGAACATCACGGCGGCATCCCGGATCCACGGTGCAGGCTCGGCGCTGGGCTTTACGGCTCTTCTGTTCCTGCCTCTCACTGACGGGATTCTGGCAGTGCTTCAGAAGAACGCCCGGATCGCAGTCCCCGATTTCACCGCATTTGCGGGAGCATTTCTGTTCTTTGTCCTGTTTATTCTCGGGGATAAAGAAGAATTCCGCCATACTGTGTGTGCGTGGGCGGGTTTATGGGAACGGATGACGCTGGCGTGCATGTACGTCCCGCTCTGTCTGCGAAGCATCGAATCATTGTTGAATTGAGGAAAACTATGCTTTCATTTGAATGTGATTACAATACCGGCTGTCATCCGAAAGTGCTGGCGCGGCTCTGTGAAACCAATCTGACACCCATGCCCGGCTACGGCACCGATGAATTCTGTGAATCCGCAAAACGGAAGATTCTTGCCGCCTGCGGATGTCCCGATGGGGATGTGCAGTTTCTTGTGGGCGGTACCCAGACCAATGCTGTTGTGATTTCGTCACTGCTGCGGCGGTACGAAGGCGTGATTGCGGCGGATACCGGGCATATTGCCGTGCACGAAGCCGGGGCGATTGAGTACACGGGACACAAGGTTCTCGCCCTGCCCGAGCATGACGGGAAGATAGACCCGGCTGAACTGCGGAATTATCTCCGTACCTTCTATGCCGATGCCAATCACGATCACTGCGTGTTCCCGGGAATGGTGTACATCTCCCATCCCACCGAATACGGTACCCTGTACACGAAATCCGAGCTGACCGCGCTTCATGAGATCTGCGGGGAGTACCGGATTCCCCTGTTCATGGACGGCGCACGGCTGGGCTACGGTCTGACAAGTCCGGAAACCGATGTGACTCTTGCCGATATCGCCGCGCTGACCGATGTGTTCTATATCGGCGGCACCAAGGTGGGAGCGCTGTGCGGGGAAGCGGTGGTATTTCCCAAAAAAGCGCCGCCCCACTTCATCACCATGGTCAAGCAGCAGGGTGCGCTTCTGGCGAAAGGACGGCTTCTGGGCGTACAGTTTGATGCGCTGTTCACCGATGATCTGTACATGGAAATCAGCCGGCACGCCATCCGGATGACGGAGATGCTGAAAGAGCTGTTTCTCTCCCGGGGATACACGTTCTTCCGGCAGTCCCCCACCAATCAGCAGTTCATTGTTCTGAACGACGAGGAAGCGGCGCGCCTTGCCGAAAAAGTGCGGTACAGCTTCTGGGAGAGAGTGGATGACTGTCACATTGCGGTGCGCTTTGCGGCCGGCTGGTCCACGACGGAAGAAGATATCGCCGCACTGGCGGAAATACTGAGTGAATAACAAAAAGAAAATGCAGGATGACGGATCATTCTGCATTTTCTGCGTTTATTTCAGTTTGACGGATGCGCCTGCGGGAACTTCCACTTCGTTGCCCTGGTAGTTGAGCCAGAGATGCTGTGCGGTGGGATTCTGCACGATATCGCCGGCTGCGCTCCAGATCAGGGAATCATATGCCTTCACATAGTTGTAGATTTCCATATTGGTGGCATACCACACATCGTCTCGGTTTCCTGCTTTTGCGGCGAATTCCTCGATGATGTGCCAGTTGTTGTTGTCGTTGAATTCGTAGCTGTGTCCCCACAGATAGAACAGTCTGGGCGTCCGTGACCAGTAGTAGCCGCGCTGGTTGTCGGCGAGGAAGCTGTCCAGCAGATCCATGAGCCGGGGATTGTTGTGATGGCAGGTTGCGGGCATTCTCAGCCAGTCGGTGGGAATATCGAATTTTTCCGTGGAAACCGTGGTACGGGAGTAAGCGATGCCGCAGGTCGCCAGAATATTGACAACAGCATCGTCGAATCTGCCGTTAGCGTATGCCATACCCCGGACGGGATGTCCCAGCATTGCTTCCAGATTCTTTCTGTCCTGCAGAACGTCGTCTGTAGCAATGGCGGAGTTGACCTCGGTGAGGCTCAGATGTTTAACGCCGTGCACCGCAACCTCATTGCCGGAGGGTTCGTACAGAGCCAGAATGTCTTCAGCGGTCAGGCGGCGTTCACCGGGATTTTTGCCGAACAGCCCGGAGTTGATGTTGAAGGTGCCTTTCAGACCGTTCTTGGACATGATTTCGATCAGATCCCTGTCCCACTTCACGCCGTCGTCATAGGAGAGCGTCAGTGCTTTGGAGCGGAAATCGGGAAAACGAAGATAAACGTATTGCATGGAGATGCTCCTTTCGCGTTTTTCTTTCATTATACCGCAAACCCTCCGCTTTTTCAATCATCTGAAAAAACTTTATGTGGGGATTGCAGCCTTTCGATTTCCCGTTTGGCCCAGTCGATGCATTCGCCGGATGTAACGCCGTAATCCCGATCCAGGGTCTGAATGATGCATTCCCACATGGAAACGGCATCATCCGCACGGTTCATCTTTTCATACAGGAATGCTCGGGAATACAGAGAATCCATCCATTTGGGGGCAGGGGATTTTTCATAGGATTCTTCGTACATCCGCAGCGCTGTTTCATAATCTCCGATCTTTTCAAACCGTTCACCGCATTGGAAGAGCGTCCACGCATCCGATGCAAATTCCCGAGCTGTATTCAGCCAGATATTGATTGCGCCCTCCTCGCTTCCTGCTGCCAGTTTCATATCACCGAGACACAGCCGATAATACGGGCGCGGTTCGGATTTTGAGGATTTTTCAATCAGTGTACGCGCCTTATCAAACTGACGCTCGCGGATATATACGGTCAGCAGACTTTCGATGATGACATAATTTTTGGGATGACTGGCTGCGAGAGGTTCCCAGAAACGGATCAGGCGATCGTATTCCCGGCGTTTTTCCCGTACAAGCCGCAGTTTGGCGTTCAGATCCGCATTCATCGGATCCAGCAGAATTCCTTCCTCTGCCAGCAGTCCCTGCGCGAGTGAATCCCGGTTTTCGCGGTGGGCATACAGTTCAATGAGAAGGGAACGGGCATCCGTGCGGTGTTTGTCCTCACTGAGAACGCCGCGAAGATACCGCTCTGCCCAGACGAAATTTTCCGGTGAGATTGTGTGTTCGTCGCGGATCATGTTATAAATCCGTGTGAGATAATCGTCTTCATCCATGGAAAACAGGGTGTCCATGCTCACGCCGAAGTAAAGCGCGATTTTGGGAAGCAGAGCAATGTCCGGTGTTGTTGTGCCCGTATCACATAGCTAAAGATATATCAGCGAAGCGGAAGGTCGTGGGAGTTTCAGAAAACAGGCTGAAAGTACGCCGAAGTATGCCTGTCGGGGCATCCCGACCCCGTTTCCCATTTGGAAACCGCCTGAAAACCAACGCCGAGAACATTGGCCAGCTCCTCCTGAGTGATGCATTTTTCAACACGAAGCCGCCGGATTACATTTCCGATGCTGAGATTCATCATGACCTCCGTTTGGTAATATTGTATCAGCTGATGGGATCATTATAGCCCCTCCGGCGAGATTTTGCAATAACTGCGCCGGAGAAGCGAATCGCCGGACGGGAGAAATCAAAACACGACCGCAGGAAAGCTCCCGCAGCCGTGTTTGTGTGACGGTATTCAGTTTTCCAGCTGTTTTCCGAGGAATCCCGCGGCGGTCTGGATCAGTTTGGTTTCCATTTCACGGGGAACAGAGCTTTCACCGGTTCTGACGGACGCCACGCAGCCTGTGATGTCGCCTTCGGTGATGATGGGCATCAGACAGGAGATGGGCATGCCGCCTTCGATGACGGCGATGTCTTCGTTCCGTTCATCCGATATCCACAGCTGACGGGCTTCCATCAGATCTTCCGCTTCGGGGGTCAGCTTGCGGTCGGTGTATTCCCGTTTGGGAAGTCCCGCACAGGCGATTACAGCGTCCCGGTCGCAGATCACTACTGAGAGGGAACAGGTTTTGTGAAGGGTTTCCGCATACTGGGCGGCGAAATTTGCCAGCTCCCCGATGGGGGAATATTTCTTGAAAATGACTTCACCCTCACGGTCCGTGTAAATCTCCAGCGGGTCGCCTTCGCGGATACGCATGGTGCGTCGGATTTCCTTGGGGATCACCACTCTCCCAAGATCGTCAATGCGGCGTACAATACCGGTTGCTTTCATATATAAAATCTCCTTTGCTTAACAGAATTGCCAGCAGGGATAGTGTCTGCAGTTCCCGGGAAATTATGCGCGTTTTTATATTTCCGACAGTGAATCATGCTGCAGGATCCGAGAATCGTTTTTGCGCCATGCTTGCCGTGCAGGATGAGATCCGAAAACGCGGTGAACCGAATAAAACGAAAGACCTGCACACTTCGGAACTGCCAGAGTTCCGGGGATGTGCCGTACCGGACTGCGGATCTCCTCGGTGGAGGTGTTGCAGTGAGCATATGCAGATATGCCAGTATGTCATTAGTTATTATTGTGCTTTATTGCAGTAGAATGTCACAAAATATGGGGTATATACATACAATGCTGACAGAATAACTAAAATAATAGAGTGCATAATAATTAAATCAGGACTTGACAAACAACAGGTTGTGTGGTATAATCGGTTTGGACACTAAATGTTGTTCTTTCCATACCTATATAAGAGATTGATACGCGACATCGTGTGCAAAATTAAAATCATCTGCACTTTCCATACCTATATAAGAGATTGATACACTGAAAGGTACGCCGGTTGCATGCTCACAGATTGCATCGAGCTTTCCATACCTATATAAGAGATTGTACAAAAACATCCTGCTGTCACACATGTGGCGGTAGGATGTTTTTTGTCGGGATTCTTTCTGGTTTTCCATATTTCTTCCATGCTTTATTGACATAACTGTCCATTTGTGCTATAATATGTCCATAATAACCAGCTATTTCCTACATAAAATACAAAAAACAGGAGGGTGATTATGAACAATACCTCTGTTGGATATGGCTTTCAGAAAAACTATCTTCTGAAAGCGCAGTCTCCCATGATTCATTTTCAGCATTCTGCGGAAGGAGCCTGTTTGCGTGCCACCGAAGTCAAGCCTAAGCTCGACCGTTTCCTCATACGGAAGTTCAGGCTGGAGAATATCGATTTCACCAAATGGAAGAGCACAAAGGAGCACGAAGCTCTCGATTACCGGATGTCGCTGAAAGCAGGTGCGGATCACCGCGGAACGCTGACCATCCGGGATTTTCCTATTTTTTACGGAAACATGGGTACCGGAGAGAGAAAGGAAATCGTTTTCCGCGACTGTTCGCTGACAATCACCTGCTTCAAGCCAGACCTGATGAAACAGATTGACCGATACATCGGGGAATTCTTCATCGTTACCAATTTCGGCACCATGCAGGACAAAGGCTTCGGGTCTTTTCTTGTGGAGGGGAAGGACTCCTCTCCGGCAACTGTTTCCGAATGCCTCCGAAACGAATACAGCGCGCAGAAATGTTATACATTTTACGGCGGCGGTTCCGTTGATATCGCATTCAAGCGGATCAAGTCCGTGTATGCCCTGATCAAGTCCGGCATTAACCACGGAGGTTACAGCCGTTCGCTTCTGTTTGATTATATGCACTCCGAAGTCAGTGAAAACGGAAAGAAGATCAGCATTGGAAACGAAAAGGCGTGGCTGAAACAGCGGCGTATAGCTCCTGCTCTCGGTGAAACTAGGAATCAGCGCGACAGCTGCAGTTATTATGTCCGTGCACTGCTCGGTATCGGAGATCATGTGGAATTTTTGAACAGTACGACAGACCGTCGGGATAAAACCACCGTAACAATCAAAGAAGCTCCGCAGAACGGGAATGTTACGCTGGAACGCCTGCCTTCTCCCATCCTGTTCAAGGTTATCTCCGGAGATGTTTACTACGTCGGTCAGCGGATCCATCCGGATGTATACGACAAACGCTTCTATTTTGAATCACCGATGGGACACGGCTATCTCAATACGCCGCCGCTTTCTCTTGTGAGAGAGGACTTCATCGACGATTTTCTTGATTATTGCCGCTATCGATTCGATGATCCTGATGATTCTCCATTGGATCGTTTCCGGGATACACAGAATATCACAATTAAGGAGGTGTAACATCAAATGTCTAATACCTATATCGGACTGACGATCGGGCCGATCTTCGATACGCTGAATCTCGCCTCCACCCCCGCAGCTCTCTGGGCAGGCAGTTACCTTTTCTCCAGTCTGACCAGAACCATCTGTGAACTGCTGGTTTCCGAAAAATATAATATTCCTGCCGAATATATCGTTTCCCCGTATTTTGAACCCGATGCACCTCTTCTGAATCGCAAGGACGGCGTCGGTCTCTTCCATGACCGCGTGATCTTCCGGGTGGATGATGCTCATCCCTTTGAAGATAAGGAAATATCTTCTCTGCGTACCGCTGCACTTGAAATCATTTCCAAAGATTTCACAGTGGATTATGACTACCTGAACGAATACATTATGGTCACCGGATGCCGGTTTACTGCAGAAAACGCCATTCTCGGCAGTGCTGTTCGCCTGGACAGCCTTGAACTTGCAAAGCCGTTTGTTCAGCAGGAAGAATGCAACGCTCTCTTTGCACTCTTTGTCAATGAAGGTTCTGAAAACGGAAATCAGCGTATTAAAGAACTTCCTGTTGTCAAAGCACTGGATCAATGGCAGCTATTGAAGAAAAATGGCTCCATTCGTTCGCTGTCTGACATTGCTTCCGGCGGGAAGGAACCGACGATGAAAAAGCAGACCTACTATGCTATCGTACGTTCTGACGGTGACCGGATGGGAAAAATCCTTGAAAAACTGAACGGTGACAGTGAGATCCGCCTGTATTCAAAAACCTGTCTGCAATTCTGTTCCAGTATTGCAGAGGTTGTCTCCGTTTACGGAGGATTTACAATCTATTCGGGCGGTGATGATCTGCTCGCTATTCTGCCTCTTGAGAATCCGTCTTGTACGGAAGTTTCCGATATTTTCAGCTTCCTGAAAAAAGCAAACAGTCTGTTCAAAGACTCCTTCCGGAAACTGTTTATGGAACTGAATCAGTCTGCCGGCAGAGAGGCCTTCAATCTTGACACTGATCTTCCTACGCTCTCCTTTGGAGTTTCCGTTAATTATCATAAGCATCCGCTGTACGAAGCGATGCAGGATTCCGGATATTTACTTTTCGGTATTGCGAAAGACCGAAACTCTGATCCGGAGCGCCGTGACTGCACCGCCATCCGGTTCCAGAAGCATGCCGGACAGTCTGAAGGACTGCTCATTCGGAATGATGCGCTTGATATGCTGATCAACTTCAAGAAAGAGATTGATGCAGGTGTTATGCAGGAGGACGGCAGCAAGGTTATCCTCTCAGCTCTGCACAAGATTTCTCTGTTCGGCTCCTTCTATTCAATAGCTCAGGATGACGATTCCGTGAACAATCTTTTCAACAATTTCTTTGATGCGGACAGCCATGCCGGTAATTCATTCCTCAAAACATTCCTGCCCACTCAGTTTAACGAACTGCGAAAATCCAACGCAGTTGATCTGCTTCCGGATTACCGCATGGAGTTTCTGCGCGAAGCCGGTAAAACGGAAGACAATAAGGAGCTTCTTCCTGTACAGGTTCTTGGGTATCTGCTCCGGATCTTCAAACTCTATAAAGAAAGGATCGGTGAGAGAACTTGACAACATATCGCCTTACCTTTACTCCGATGGAACCGTATTTTTTCGGAAACGAGAAAACCTTCAGGTTCCCGGAGGCAAAAATCGCCGGTCAATTTGATAATCCATATTTTATCCGCAGCGAAACCCTCCCCTCACAGACAACGCTCTTCGGTGCTGTCCGATATCTTCTGTTAAACGACCGCGATCCATTGTTTAAAAAATACCCTGAGAACTATGAAAAAAGGATCGGTCAAAATAGTTTCCGTCTTTCTGAAACCCAACCGCAGCCTTTTGGGGTGATACAAAGTATGTCCCCTGTGTTTCTGCAGAATCAGGACGAAGTATTTGTTAAAACACCATTTGACCATCGCAAAGGTGAAAAAGTATATACTCCTTTCCATCGTGCATTATTAACAAACGAAGGGGTTGCACCAAAACGGGAATATGCAGATGACTATGATGCAAAAAAAGGAATTTCCGATAGCTATATGAATATCAATACCGGAGATATCGTTGATGCGGATGCAATATTCCGCACCGTTACCCGTGTCGGAATATCCAAAAAGAAAAACGAGGATGCTTTCTTCAAGAAAGAATACTGTATGCTTATCAAGGACTGGGCATTTGGTGTGTACCTCGAACTTGATCTTCCGGAGAATGAAAAACTCTCCCTCGATCCGATTGTCTTCCTGGGGCAGAATAAAGCAGCGTTCCGGGTGAATTTCGTACCGGAGGAAAATCAGATTACGAAACAACTTTCAAAAATTCTGTCTCCGTATACTGTTTACTGTCTCGGCGATACGTATGTAAACAGTAGCATTTATCAGGAGTTCACTTTTGCGGTTACTCAGACCCGTGATCACCGGACCTATGAAACCAAACCGGACAGAAAAATCGTCAAGGACAGCCTTCTTCATAAACTTATCCGCGCAGGAAGCGTATTCTGGCTTGATCCCAATATGCCTGAAGAGAAAGATATCAACAAGCTTTTCGCGCATCCGAATGCTGTCACAATCGGCATGAATCAGATTATTATCAATTATAAAAAATAAAGGGAGGAATCTTTATGGTTACCCATCTCTATAAACTGGAATGTCTTACTAATCTGCACGTTGGTTCCGGCGAAGCAAACTACAATATTATTGACAAAGAAGTCGAGCGTGATCCCATTACTAAGTATCCGATCATCCATGCTTCGGGCATCAAGGGGGCACTCCGTGAATATTTCGCAGAAAACAAACTTCTTCCCCCAGTGACGATAGACAGTGTTTTCGGAAAAGCTTCATCTGCCACGGAATTCGGAGCAGGTACCTATAAGTTCTTTGATGCACACCTGCTTTCACGTCCTATGCGTGTCGGCGGAACAGGGGTCACGATTCCCTGCATCAATGTAACATCGGACGACATACTGCGTGCATTCCTCACACAGATGGAAAATTTCGGAATCAAAAAGTACGCAAACGTAAGTCTGCCCGAACTGAACTTCGGCGGTAAGGAATTCCTTTCGACAAACCCGGGCGTTACCGTGGAAGACGAAGAAACCGGTGTGCTTGATGCAGAATATGCCGGTGCAGCTGCTCCTCTTCTCGGCAGTACCTTCGCTGTTGTGAAGAATTTCAGTAACTACGCTCTTCCTGTAGTGGCACACAACAAACTCGAACACGGCGAAAGCAAGAATCTTTGGTACGAGGAATATGTGCCGCACGGCAGCGTGTTCTGGCTCATGATATTGACTCCGGATGAAAAAAACGTACTGGAGCTTGAAAAACAGACGATGCTTCAGTTTGGTGCGAATGCTTCAATCGGTTACGGCTTTGTAAAGATTACCAAGCTTATATGATGGAGGTGCTGAAATGAATAAAAAACGTGTAGACCAATGGGTAGAAAAGGCACGGGAAGCACTGATTCACTACGGCATTGCAAAAAACGGAAAAATTGATAAGAACTTCCGTAGTCAGATCTCTGCGTTCGGTGCAGCGGTGACCATGGGCAGTTTCAAAGCGGCCGTCGCATTTTACGCAAAGCAAGGAAATGCTGATACTGACCGTTCCGCGCTTTTGAAAGCAATCCACTACATGAGAACGGGAGATGATGCATCTGCAGATGAGATTTTCATCTCTGTATGCAGTTCTGAGGACCTTTCTGTGATACAAGCGGAATATCTGGATGCTTCCATTGCACTGAAACTGGCAATGAATCTCTTCGATATGGGACAGGACGATACATCAAATCAGAACAACACATAAACCGGGGAGGGAAAACGAATGAAGAATCTGAATCTCTTATTCAATAAAACCTACTACCGGAATATCAGACACTTAGCAACAGAATCAGATAAGAGGGAATATGCAGCAGAGTGTCAGTCACATAACGATGAAATCTGCGGCGTAAAGTTCGACAAAGAACGCGACTATCGCTCTCTGGGTTCTCTGCATGACCGGATGAAAACAGTGGTTCTCGTGACAACCTATCCGGGAATGCTGGTTGGTACCGGTTATGCGCATGGCACCAGCGAAAGCGACAACGATATCAAAATCGGTTTTTCATTTGATTATGTGACGGGTCAGCCGTACGTCCCCGGAAGCTCGGTCAAGGGGCTTCTGCGCTGTGTGTTTCGGGAACAGCCCGAAGCGGCAGCGGCGATTATCACTGCCTGCACAGGCAAGGAAATGTCCGATGAAATCGTTGCAAAACTGGATGAGGAGATATTTGAATTCGGGGATATTTTTCTCGATGCGGTCGTCTGTAAGGGTAACCGGAACGGTAATTTGATGGGGCTTGACAACATCACGCCGCATAGCGAGATGACGAAGAACCCGGTACCGCTTCTGCTCATTAAAATCCTGCCGGGCGTGCATTTTGAATTCCGGTTTGTGCTGAAAGACGGAATTCTCACAGCAGATGAAAAAATCAAGGTATTCGAAACGATGCTGACACTGTTCGGTGCAGGTGCGAAGACAAATGTCGGCTACGGACAGCTCGTACGGGTACAGGACTACATACCGCCGCAGGTGGTACGAACACAGACACCTGCAGCAGCCGTAAACCCTCAGAATCAGGGAAGCGGTCAGCAGCATCGTCACGGCGGTCAAAGCAGCAATAGCTCCCGCCCCGGACAGACAGCGAACTCTGATAAAGTACGCTGCCCGCACTGCGGAAAAATGTCATGGAAGAATTATCCGGACGGCAATCCCCGGAAAACATGCAGTTACTGTAAGGACAAGCTGTTCTGATCGTAAACACTGGCAAAAAAACACCAAGATAGTAAATTGTGATTTACTGTCCTGGTGTTTTTCGTTTATGTGGTTATTGGGGAAGGGCGGGATACGGTGACGTACTGAGCGCAGACGAAAGTTCATCCGTACGGTTCAGCTGATCGCTTAATGGATATAGATTGGACACTGAATAAGCAGGGTTCGCACGAAGGGAACACTATACCCATCTCAATCTCCTGTAAAGAAATTATCAAGGAAATTTATGCTGCCAGTAAATCCGATGAACTTCTGAGTTGGCTGAATAAGGAAGTATTGATATAGAATTAGTTATAAATCCAATCAAGCAGCAATCCAAAGATGTAAAGTTGGCATATATAATGCTTTGAGAAAAGAATAACTAAATACAGTGGTGTAAAACATGTAATTCAGGACTTGACAAACGACAGGTTGTATGATATAATGCAAGAGGATACAAAATGTTGTTCTTTCCATACCTATATAAGAGATTGATACATACGCTCAGCGGTGTATACAGCGGTTCGGTTTCCGTTGGGGACGAACTTTCCATACCTATATAAGAGATTGAGACTCATCAAATGTCAGACCTATGCTTGTAATGATGTTGGGCTTTCCATACCTATATAAGAGATTGATACAATCTGCTCTTGATAGTCTTGATGTCGGTCTGAGTCCGCTTTCCATATTCCGGTTATACTTCATTTCTGCAAGAACAGGGCTATACTGACGGCAATCGTCGTTTTTAGTTCTTTTGTTTTAGCGAACTTCAGACGACCGGGACGGAGAGCAAGAAGTCCGAAGGATCCGGGATGATGCTCTGATAGAATAATATGAATGCTGTGTACAGCGGTTATCTAAAGAGTGATCTGACTGCCTGCACATTTCCGGGATTATTGTTATTTGTTCGGGGAAACACTTCATGTTTACGGAGTGTTTTCTTTTTTCTGTTTTGGGTAACGGTTATGCAGCGAAAGTACTTCCAAGCGAGTATTCAAACTGCCGGTTTACCGGTAGAAATAACTGCGTTTCGTAGTCTGCAGCTATGTTGCGGCCTGATAAGGCAAAAAGGCGTTCACTGCTTCTCTCAGAAGTCAATGAACGCCTTTGGACGTTATGAGGTTGTTTGGCTCCTCCTTTCCGGTCAGAGCACGATTTGATCTTGATTTCACGGAAATTCGGACAAAATCAGCGAAAAACCAGTGTTTTAGGGCTTCTGACCTTTGCCCCTATTATAACAGAAGAGTCAATACGGCGTTCCGGGGATATCCGTATACGGATCAGTTCGGCAGCCCGGTGCGGAACAGGGAAATCCGGAAGCGGTATGTACGGTCCTGCCCGCTATTCGTTCCGGCCGCTCTTCTGCTCCTGATACTGCTTCAGTGCGGCGAACCGCAGGAACTGCTTCCGGGAACTTACACTGAGCTTGGAATAGATATTCTTGTTATGGTATTTCATCGTATTTTCCTTGATCCCGATTATGGCGGCGATTTCAGCAGTGGTTTTGCCCGATGCATACAGCTCATAAATACGCATTTCCTGGGGCGTCAGCGTTTTGAGATTGCAGATGAAGTATTCGTAATCCTCCAGCACGATCTCGTTCTTGCTTTCCTCCGAGAGATGCATGATTTCGCTTTTTGCAAGTTCATATTCTTCCAGGGCTTTTTCATAGGCTTTCCGGGCGCGGGCGGCTTCTTCCTCGGCGGCAATTTTCGCCGCTTCCAGACTTTTCAGCTGCTCTTCATAAACAATCGATTTTTCTTCAATGTAGGAAAACAGATCATCAAATTCACGGATTCTGAGCTGCTTTCCGGAATCGTCGCTGTACCTGATCTGTTCGATTTTCCGCAGAATCGGTGCCATGTATTTTTTGCTCATGAACAGACAGTACGCAAACATGATGAGAAATACGGCGAGAAAAATCCCGGTGGTTTCCAGCTGCCCCCGCCGGACATAAGCATCGAACTGTGCTTCGGTAATCATGAGCGCGGAGATGAAATCATGTTCTCCGAGCGTTACAGATCTCGTTTTTCCGATGCATCGTGCCGTTCCGAAATCGAATACCGTATTCCCGCCTTTTTCCGTGATTACCACGCTGTCCGCCCCGATCTGATTGTAGCGGGTGGAACTGAACTGTCCGGTATATACGCCGTTTACTTCTTCCAGCAGGGCGCCGACCATGGGACCCAGCGTATCATTGCTGACCTTTTTGGATAGCTGAAAATAGATGTCGTTGATTTCAAAACCGCAGACGCCGATGATCAGATCCCGCTGATCCCGGATCGGCACATAGACATACCGGGCACGTTCCCAGGTATCGGGAATCTCCACATCGGGACTGAGAATATAGTGGATACCGTCGGCAAAGGCGGAATCGCAGGAATCGAAAAAGTCCGTGCGCATCTCGTTGTTCCAGCCGCTGTGGAACGTGACATCCGCTTCCTTGGCGGTGGAAAAGGAACCCCGGTACAGGGTAATTTCGTTGTTGACCGTGTTTTCCGAGTATAAATTGATGTATTTCAGATAAATGCCGTTGAATAACAGCTCCCCGGAACGGCTGTTGACCGTGGTGTCCAGAATGTAGAACGCACCGCTGGCAGGAGCAAGCTGCATATTCAGGTAAACGGTATCATACAGGGTATTCTGCAGTGCAGACAGGGCATCGGTATTGTTTTTCAGATCCTCAAATGCCAGATTCTGCCCGGTCAGAAAATTCTGCAGTTCCGTTTCCACCTGATCAGCGAAAGAAAGGGCATGGGCAGCCGCATTGTCGTAATCCCGTTTGATATTGTCCGCATATGCGGAAAGCTGTGTGTCCAGCATATTCATAATCTGCGCACCCGTGAGATTCATGATCCCGAACAGATTCAGCATAAGCAGGATAAGAGATATCACCAGCGCAATGGCCGATATGATATAGGCGACAAATCGCCGGCGGATGGAAATGCCTTCATCGCGGATATGCCGGATAATGCCGGGCAGATCAAATCCAAAAAATGATTTCATGCGATAGCCCCCTTATTTCCCCGACAGCCTTTTCAGTTCCGCGAGGGACTCTTCCGCCAGTTCTGTCAGAACCGTCCGGAAATCTTCTCCCTCATTGGTCCGTCTGATATACTGGTTGCGAGCCGCTTTCAGCACCGACTTCACATTTTCCTCAAAATCAGACTGAATCTCGGAAGCACCGTCGTACAGCGGGAGGGCGTAAAAGGTATAGGAATCCATCATTTCTTCCACTGCTTCGTATACATTGCGGTAGTTTTCTTTCTCAATCCTGCTGAAATCCGCAAACAGAGCGTCCATGGCGTCATAAGTCACCGGCAGATATCCCGCGTTGGTGACAAACTCCAGATTGTGCTCCCGTTCGGTCAGCCATTTTGCGAAGATTACCGCAGCCTGATTGCGCCGTTCGTCCTCACTTTTCACGGCAAACAATCCTCCGCCGCGGTAGATCACACCGGCAGTATTTTCCGTGAACGTCGGATAAGGAAGGGATACCGCTTCGATCTCTTCGGTGGTATTGTCGGGATAAATGATCTTGGACGGCTGGTACAGCACATCTGCGGTGGATCCGGTATTGGCAATGATCTCCGCTGTTTTCCATCGGGATGCCGCATATCCTTCATCCAGGCAGATGCCGCCGTAAATTGCCGTTTCGGCCAGGGGCATCCAGATCTCGCGGAAAGCATCATCGTCCAGACGCAGTCTGCCGCCCCGGATAAACTCACTGCCGTACGCTTTCATGCCCACGCAGGCATAGTTATAGAAGTCATTGATCTGCAGAAAGTTATGTCCGCCCGACCAGTCGTAATAGGCATGAGCCGCTGCGAATACGGATTCAAAGGTTGAGAGATCCTTTAACGTGATCCCGGTATCCTCGCTGAAACGGTCGAACAGCGTCTTGTTCAGGAAAAATGCCTCTGTGGATTTTGCCACGGGAAGCATGAGCAGTTCTTCACCGAAATAACCCTCAGCAAGAAAATCGTCGTGAAAAGCCGCAAGTTCATCCTCCGTGAAATACTCGTTCCAGTCAAGGAGATTTTCCGGCCCGACGATTTCTGCCACCCGTGGATAGGCTGTAAACAGATCGGGCATTGCATCGGCTCCCGGTTCGCCGTTTGCGGATGCGGCCAGAGCTTTGTCAATGGCAGAAGAACTGGTAACAGACACCACGTTCACCGTAATGCCGTAGGTGCTGCCCACCGAACGGTTGAATTCGTTGATCACAGCATTCAGAGGAGATTCGGTCTGACTTCCGTACACATGCCATACAGACAGTGTCACCGGAGACTCAGGGCTTGGCATCCGGTTCTGTGCACAGCCGGACAAAAGTGTTGTAATCAGTACAAGATTTATAAGAAAAGCAAGAGTTTTTTTCATAATTTTACCTTCCTGTATGGTTTTCCTACCCGAATTCCCACCCTTTTTTGTG
Organism: Clostridia bacterium; assembly: GCA_017407225.1. Lineage (GTDB taxonomy): Bacteria > Bacillota > Clostridia > Oscillospirales > CAG-272 > UMGS1696. The sequence goes on from JAFQWY010000334.1 coordinate 51,982, forward strand.
TTTTTTCCGGTTTTCCTACCCGAACAGGCTGCTGTGGGTGGGGACAAAAGTGTGAAAATTCGTATAATAATAGCTGCAGGGCTGCCGAAGGAGGGTATAGGTCTTGCCGCAGTCAGTCAAATTGCGAAAGGGGTACCCCGTTATTGCGGAATGAAAATTCCCGACAACAGATTCTGCGTACGCGCCAACGATCTCAGAATCCGCCCCGTTTATTATGATAATTATACAATCACTGTATTTATTATATCACAGAAGTTTTGTTTAATCAAGAGTACGCACAGATCGGATGGGAGGGAATCACGCATCCGGCCGATAGGAAAGGGGGACTATGCCGATGGGGACCAGAAGAATCGCTGCCTGCAAAAAGACCGTGGAAAACGGCGGCAGCAGATATCGGTTTTACTGTGAATTATCCGGTGCGCTGGCGTGTGTGACCGATCCGATCCGGGCTGAAACTCCCGAGGAGGAACTGCGGATCGCCTGGGAAACCGTCGGAATCAAGTATTTCAATCTTTGCCACAAATGCGGGAGATGGGTCATTGATGCCGCATACAACGTGGATGTACTGGAATGCGTGGAATGTGCGCCGTATGAAGCGGAACCGAGATTCTGCAAAAACTGCGGCGTAAAAATCGAAACCCCTGGCAGGAAATGTCCTGTCTGCGGAAACAGTCTCGTTTATGAGGGAGGAGGAACGTCAGAATGACTCAGAAAATCCGGTTCAAAAATCTGGAACAGTTCGGTTTCGGCCCCAATGTGATGAAGAAAACCAAGATATGCGCAAAATGCGGTCAGATTGCAAAAACGGGATCTGTTTTCTGCCGAAGCTGCGGAGCCTTTCTGCCGCGCGAAACCCTGTACGACCGATACAGACGGAAACACAAATGCTGTTCCGTATGCGGCACGGTATTGACGGATGACGCAAAATACTGCCCTCACTGCGGGATGAAAATGCGGACCGGCGCGGAAGAAGCATCAGCGAAAAACAAAAAATCAAAATAAATTATTCACACAGGAGGAACTGATTATGAACTATATCGGAAAATGGGTATTCCACTCAATAGGTACCTTCAATGAATCCGATGAAATGATATATCTCGGTGCGGAAGAATATCTGAAGGCACCGATGCCGTATATCGACGAATCCGATGAGGAAATGGTTGCCGGGGAAATGAAGGAAAGAAAGCAGGCAATCGGCGGCAAAATCGCTGTATGCGAAGACGGAAAGCTGTATATGCTGATGCCCATGCCCGAAGGCGTATCCCAGGAACAGATCGATCAGGCTGTCAGCGCAGGCATCATCAAGGTATACGACGGCATGATGACCGATGAACCGAAAGCATGGGAAGAAAGAGACGGCGAACTCTGGCTGGAAGTCGGTGAAGGCATGAGCGATGACGGCTGGGTGAAGCTTTCCGATGATGACGGATTCCTTGTTTTCATGACCACCAGATACATAAAAGCGGAATAAACAGGAGGAAGATACCATGAGTTTATTTGATACCCTGAAAAGAGCGGCACTTTCCGCACTGAAACGTGAAGCACGCAAAGCGGTGGACAACGCCGTCTCCAATATCGGCAAGGGCAGAAATTACACCGAGAAATTCACCTTTACCGCACTCCCCGCAAATGTTGAAGAGCTGAAAGCGCTCCCCGAAGCAAAGCTGGATACCGCATTCAAGACCGCGGCTCTGACCGTTCTCGCGCTCAGCAGATACGAAACCGATCCGGAAGCCGCATTTGAAATGCTCGCTTTTCTGAAAGGACCCGAAGCACTTACCAACAGTGAAAAGAGCTTTATCAAGGACCGCCTGACCGGTAAGGAATATAAGGTCCGTTCCTTCTTTGAAGGTGCGTCACCGGAAAACGATTACACACCGAACAAGCCGTATGTGATCCCGGTCATCGAGAATCCCTATTCTTTCGACAACGAAAACTGGGCGACTCTGTATGTGGCAAGCGGCGGTGCGGACAATCCCAGAAACATCAAGTTCAGAAAGAAGCCCTCCACCGGTGAGTGGTTCTTAAACGACATTCAGTGCCTCGGAGACATCCGGCTTCCCAAGTCCGAAGACAAGTGGGCGTAAGCGGAATGAATTTCGTTGTGTTCGACAGCGGAGTCTTCCGGATCCATGTGCCGGATGGCTGGATGGCGTTCTGCGGAATTGACAGCGAATGCCGTACCACCCCGAAGAAGGTGCATATTTTCAAAGGTGCTGAACTTGAAACGGATATCTTTACCCATGCCGGACTGACAATCTGTTTTTACGGCAGGGAGGATATCTGGCTTTCGCCGAAGAGCTTTTACGACAATGTGTCCGACATGGAACCGTTTGTGCTGGGTGCATACACATGGCGGGGCTATACCTGCACCAGCTTCGGCTATCCCTATACGATGCTGGAAACAGCGTGTGACGGATGTATCTTCTTCGTGATGATCCTCACAGAAAACGGCGAACATGAAGTGAGTCTGAAAGATCCGGATGTGGAAAATATTTTGAAAAGTCTGAAAATAACAAACGATAAGGAGTAAATACGATGGCAAAGCATACCTGTGCAATCTGCGGAGCGGAGCTGAATCTGATCACCGAACAGAAGCTGGCGGACGGCAATTTCATCTGCCGCAAGGTCTGCTCGAAGAAATGTCTGAAAATTTTCGATAAAGTGGAAGCGACTCTTGAGTCCGTGAATTCCCATATCGAACAGGTGGAATACGGCACCAAGGTATGGAATCAGATTTTCGTTCCCCTGACCAAAACCAAGGTCAAGGAAGAAAAGATGAAGCGGTTCGGAAAGAATGGGGAACTGTACGTATCTCCCTCCACGGGGCTTGTGGCTCTCACCGAAAACCGCTATAAGATTTTCATCTTCGGCAAATCCACCATCGCCTGCGTTTATCGCCTCGCCGATCTCTACGGCTATGATTACGAATCCGAAGTGGTAAAGAACTCCGAAGGCAAGGAAGAAACCAGGCATTACTGCGTTCTTCTTTTCAACAATACTCCCGGTCTGTATCAGGTACGGATGGAAATCCGCAGCGGTGAATTTGAAAGCATGGAAAAATATTTCAACACCCTGTTCGGCATTCAGAAAACTCTCGGAAACATCAAGAATACCTGGAAGCAGCAGATCAATGCAGCGAAAGCGGTTGCCGATGCGGTCAAGGCAGTCAAGGAAGGCACCGTGGATGAAGCCGTTGCGGAAAACACCATCGGTGCTCTGGACGCAGCTCAGTACGGCGACAGAACCGAATGGATCGCAAAGGCCGATGCAGCCCTTGCAGCAGTACAAAAGTAATCGCAGGAATGACAGGGTGACGGGATTTTGTGTTCTGTCGCCCTGTTGCAGCATGGAGGAAAGATAGATGAAAAAAATAATGATTTTCGGAATTATGATGATTCTTGCCCTTGGAGGTGTGCTGACCGCATGCGCCGCAAAAACCTATGAAGTTGATTACTGCGGTGAACAGCAGATGTATGACGGTGCAAAAGACTCCTATGCCCCCGGCAAGGAAGTCACACTTCGCTATACGCTGATTGCGTCGGACACTTCTTATGCTTTCTATCTGGATGGAGAAGAACTGGACGTGGAATTCGACAGCAACAAAGGATATTTCATCCGCTTTACCATGCCGGATCATGATGTGCGTCTGGAATGTGTGACAAAGAATACCATGGCAGATCAGATTCCCACGCTTGAAGCGGAACCGGAGGAAAATCTTCCGGAGAATGAAACAGAACCCGAAACTCAGCCCGCGGAAACCGCTGCTCCCGAGCCGGAAACCGAAGAGGTTGTCGCAGTACCGGAGCAGGTTTATGTATATACTCTTCCGCTGGTCAAGTATTTCAGCCAGCAGTGGGAATGGGATGACGAAATCCTTCTTGCCCTGAGCGAATACAACGGCGTCGTCCTGCCCGATGACGAGAAGCATGTGAATCCCGCCCTTGCCGAAGCACTGGATCAGACAAAGAACATGGCGACCCGTGCCATGAACGACGAATTCGATAATCTTCTTGCCGTTGCAAAGGACGAGCTGGCACTTCTGGGTGCCGACAGCTTTGTCACCAAGTCTTCCACCATGGATGTACAGATCCGCCGTGCCGACAATGTGGCGGTAAGCTGGCTGACGGATTCCACGCTGGTATACGGTAATATCAATGGCCGTTATCTGAACGGCACCACTTTTGATACCGAAACCGGTAAGCAGCTGATGATTTCCGATGTGATCAGGGATATGAGCAAAATTCCTGCCATTGTGAAAAAGGAACTGCAGAGCCATACGTGGAACGGCGATTTCTACTCCGATACTGCCGTGGAAGATTACTTCCGCGATACGCCCGAGGACGGCATCCGCTGGACACTCGACTACAACGGCGTGACCTTCTATTTCGCAAGCGGTGAAATAGCGGATCTCGGGGACGGACATCTGGCGGCTGCTGTGACCTTTGCGGAATATCCGGATCTGTTCAACGAAAAATATACGGCAGTTCCCGAATCCTACATCGTCGAGCTCCCCCTGAATCACCCGTTCTATACCGATCTTGACGGCGACGGGGATGTGGAAGAGCTGAATGTGACTCCCTTCCGGCACGAAAGCGGTCTGTTCTATGAATCGTTCGGTGTTTACACCGATACGGACGCCCAGTATTACCATGCGGAATTTTCCGCTGATATCCTTCACCGCACCGGCGGATATCACCCGTATTACATAAAAACCGCTGACGGCAGACAGTATCTGTACGTTTTCGCGGAAGGAAGCGAACTTGCTCCCGGCGCAATGGAACTCCGCGTGCTTGATGTAACCGGCGGCAAGCTCACGGAAGCCGGAGATATGCACGCAGGTCCCGGTTATGTTCCCGTAGACTGCTCCTACGCGCTGACCGATCCCGAAAACATGATGCTGGAGAACTTCGGGCTTATGCAGGAAGCCGCTGCGCACCGTGTCGGTGACAACGGAATGCCGGTACGCCAATAAAGGCATCCTATACAGCATAACTCGCAGATTGTGAGAGATCCGGAAGTGTATTTTTCCGGAACAGATGAAAAACTGACCGAGAAAGGAAATCTGATGGGAAACAAGAAAAAACTGACGATTCTTCATTCCAACGATCTCCATGGAGATTTTCTTGCAGAAAAGGTGGATGACCGGCTGATCGGAGGCGTTTCCCGTTTGTCGGGTTACGTCAACAAAACACGCTTATCGATTCCGAATTCCGCGGGATTTCCACTATTGAAATTATGAATATGCTGGCGCCGGATGTGGTTGCTATCGGCAATCATGAGACGGATTACGGCATCGCGCACCTTCTGTTCCTGGAAAAGTGTGCAAAGTTTCCGATCATCAACTCCAATCTGCATATCCGTACCAATAATTCCAGACTGTTCAAGCCCTACAATATCATCGAGATTGACGGCATGAGAATTCTGTTTATCGGTATTCTGACAAAGGATATCGTGAACCAGACGCGGAACGAAGGTCTGCATATTGTGTATGACCGCGATGCACACGCATTCAGTGAATTTGATTTCTTCGGTACCCCAGTTGAGAATGACCGGATTTACAGAGTCGGCCCAATCCTATCACTACAAGAACTTCGAAACTGCCTTTGCTGTTCCTAGGGAGGAAATCGCACAGAACGGCAAGCCGCGCATGGTGGCTACCAACAGCCAGGAGATTCTTGAGGAACATCTGTCGGAACACCAGAATCTGGACCGCGTTGTCAGCGGCAGACTGGTGATCAACTGATTGCTGTACCACAGAAGCGAGCCTGACGGAAAAGCAAACAGGGAAAAACGTCCGTGAGGGAACGGTGAATGACGCACGCTTCCGTGGGAAACAACAGATACAATCAATTAAATAACAAAATATAACCATCAAGGAGAAACAACTATGGGACTTATCAAAGCTATTGCCGGAGCGGCCGGCGGCGTACTGGCCGATCAGTGGAAGGAGTTTTTCTACTGCGACTCCATTGACAATGATATTCTGATTGTAAAGGGAAAGAAGCGTACCAGCGGACGTTCCTCCAATACCAAGGGCGAAGAAAACATCATTTCCAACGGTTCCGGCATCGCGGTTGCGGACGGACAGTGCATGATTATCGTGGAACAGGGCAAGGTCGTGGAATATTGTGCGGAACCCGGTGAATTCACCTGGGATTCCTCCAGCGAACCTTCTCTGTTTGCAGGTTCTCTCGGTGAAAGCATCAAGGAAACCTTC
>JAFQWY010000335.1 GCA_017407225.1 Clostridia bacterium
ATACGGCATGATCGGGTTGGAATACCGGTTGGTGAAGTATGCGGAATGGAACGCGGATGCGGAACTGTACTACGGTTTCGTTAAGCAGTTCATTGACCGCGGGATTCCGCTACTCTGTGCGGGTGTGGGCAGCAATTTCAACTACGACCTGCTGACTTCCTATGACGACGAAACCACGGTCTGCCACCTGTCCTGCGGGGACGATGTGCAGTATGGCAGAGATATTCCGTTCGGAGAAATCGAGTGCGATCTGATCTTTATTGAATGTCTGCCGAAGATCGCAGACCTTGCCGCTGTGTATCGGAATGCCGTGATGCAGATTCCCGTGCTGATGACAGCCGAACCCACGCCGAACGGTGCAGCTTTCGGTGCGGATGCATACCGGAAATGGGCAGCGGACATCACCGGCGGCAGATATGACCGGTACACCGCCGAAACCTTTGAAAGCTGGGAACACTGGTGCATCTACATCTGCAATCTCGCTACCAATGGCGGTCACGGAGAAGGTTTCCTGCGTCGGGCATTTGAGCTGAACCCAGAACTGACGTTTATCCCGGAGCTGATCGCACTGTTCCATGAAAATGACAAGGTGTGGAACGAACTGGAATCCCTTGGCGGCGGGTTCAACTGCACCATTGAGACCCTGCATGACAAAGAAAAGTGTGCAGCGATTGCGGATGTGATCCTGAAACTGGCGGAGACGAATGAAAAGATTGTGAAGCTGATTCACTGAAAGAGGCACCGCTATGTCAATAAAAACAAAAGCGCCGCTCCGGCTCCTCTGTGACGGGATGAAGGGTGAAAACTACTGGCTGAACGGATGCATGGCTTACCTTGCCGTCTGCATCGGACTGCCGGAAGATTACAATTATCAGTTCTTCACCTGCATTTCCGGCGACAGCGTGACACAGGTATTTTCCAAAGATCCCCGCAGAGATGTGTGGGCGTATTCGCACGAATGCACCACCGAAGCACTGAAAAAATGCTTCCATGCCATCGGATACGAATATATCTATATTTCCTCCATCAAAGAGCCGCAGGATTGTCTGTACATGATCCGGGAAACGCTTGACCGGGGATTACCTGTATTTGCCAGAGGCGGCGGTCAGGCGGCTGGGCAGGAAATCGAGTTCAACTGCATTGTAGGTTATGATGAAGAAGCCCTGTATTATCTGTTCTGCGACAAGGATCATGAAACAAGAGTTACAGTATATGATTTCCGGGAACTGGTGATTCCGGGAGAAAAGACGGATGAACCAGTATCGCTGAATGAAGCTTATCGAAAGGCTCTGTGTCAGGTTCCCGCCATGCTGACCATGAAAGCTGCAGACGAATTATCCTTTGGTATACAGGCACTCAACGACTGGGCAGAGCAGCTGGAAAACGGGTCTCTTGCCGCGTATGATAACCCATGGCACAATGTATGGTCGGTTCACGGAACATATCTGTGTATGCTCGGTTCCAATGGCGGCGGATTCGGTCTATATGATAAAGTACTGCAGTATTATCCTGAAATGACATGGTTGGAGGATGTAAAAAAGCAGTATGATGAGCTTTCGGACATTTTCCAGACGCTTGCCTATAAGGACGGTGGCGTATGCGGCGGATTTGATATGAAACCAGAGGATGTGCGTAATCCGGAGAAGATGAAACCGGTATGTGCGTTGATCCGGCGGGCAGTGGAAGTAACAGAACAGATAGAAGAAATGATACGAAAGAATCTATACACCACAGAAGTGTAAGTCGAAAGGAATATATTATGCTTTCTTTACCCTTTAATATTCCCTTTACGGGATTTTCACACCACAGTTTCTTCAGTGCTGCAGCTGCAGTACATACCTATTTTACGTATCCCAATGCACCGACAGAATATAAAAACGGATGGGACTACCATATCACACCCGGTGGTATGCAGGAGGAC
>JAFQWY010000053.1 GCA_017407225.1 Clostridia bacterium
AATGATTTCGATGTTTCCGGGGATTTCAACAGAAGTCAGGGATACACAGTCACGGAAGGTATGCCGTCCGATTGAGGTAAGTGCGTTTTCTTCCGCAAATACAACCCGGGTCACAGCCGGTGCGTACTTGTACCAGGGAGATTCATACCCCCAGTCCCAGCTGGGCATGGGGCCGCTGCCCCAGAACGTCAGGGTGCCGTCCCATTCAAAGGACCATCCGCCGGTTACAGCATCGTCAACGATCAGTTCACCGATTTCCACAGCACCTTCGGGCACTTCCACTTCGTGACCTTCCGCGTTGTAGGGCGGATTGCCATCGGGCTGCCACATACCTTCTTCATTGAGAATCCATCCGCTCAGATTGGTGGGATAGTGTACGGTGAATTCTTCGTGGGTTTCATTGAAGATTTCGTTTTCAACTGTGGGAGCCATGCCGTAGAACCATGCATCCTTCAGATTCCGGCAGTCACGGAATGCACAGGATGCGATATAGTTTACTCTTGCGGGAATATGGATTTCCGTCAGGCTGTGGTTATGCGCAAATGCCCACCAGCCGATATATTCCAGATTGTCGGAAAGTGTGATGCTTTCCAGTTCAGTATGCTTGAATGCAGAGGGATGGATTGCACTCACGGTTCCGGGCACCGTAAATTCCGAATCTTCGTCTTCCATCCGGCAGGGATACAGAACCAGCTCCGTCATATCCCCATTGTAGAGAACACCGTCCACTACCTGATATGCTTCGCAGCCGTCAGCGGTAACGGTATTGAGAGTCCACAGGGAATCCAATGCACCGTTTTCGATTTCCTTCAGGGATGCAGGCAGATGCAGTTCGGAAAGCGCGGAATTGTGTACGGCACCGCTGTACAGCTTTTCCAGAGTTCCGGGCAGCTGCAGATCCTGCAGGAAATCCATGTCTGCAAAGGTACGGTGACCGAGAGCGGTAATACCGTCTTCAACGACCGCAGTCCGAACCAGGCCGCGTACATGATGCCAGGGAGCCTCACCGCCGAAGCCGCCGTTATCCACATCCTCGTGGAACTGGGGCAGCTCGCCTTCACCGGAAACGGTAAGTACGCCTGCATTGGTCAGAGTCCAGGCAAATCCGTCAAATTCGCCGGAATAAATCACGGGATTGCCGACAGAATACGCTTCGGTGGGGTAGCACTGTTCTTCGTTCGTCCACCACATACCGTTTTCATCGATTTCCCAACCGGCATTTTCGGGATAGTAAACCTTGAATTCTTCGGGAACTTCAGTGAAGAGATTCCAGATTTCGCCGGCAGGAGCGGGACCTTCAAAGGTTGCCTTCACGAGCGAAGGACAGTCAGCGAACGCGTCATTGTCCAGACTTGCCACGGTGGATCCGAACAGAACTTCTTCCAGATTGCCGGATTCCGCGAACGCACTGTGTCCGATGACAGCTACGCCGTCATTGAAGGTGACTGCTCTGAGAGAAGACCGTGCGAATGCTCCGCCGTTGACACTGTAAACACTTCCGTCAACGGTGTATTCGGTAATATCGGTTCTTCCAACGGGATAGAACATGAGCCAGCTGCCTCCATCACCGTACAGAACACCGTCTTCATCGGAATAGTAGCATTCATTTGCTTCGTCCACGATGTATCTCTGTACACCGCTGCACCAGTTGAACGCATTGCCTTCGATGTGCTCTACTCTCGCAGGGATATATACTTCCTCAAGGGATCCGCAGTTATGGAATGCTCCGCCGTGGATCCACTGCATGGTCTCGGGAAGCTTCACGCTGACTGCGTTGTACAGATCCGCAAATGCGCCATCGCTCACATCAATGATGCCTTCGGAAATTTCGATTGCGGTGATGTAGCCTGCATACTTCTTCCAGGGAGCTTCGTTTTCGCCCTCCCCTTCAAACCAGGGCATTTCCTCTGCACCGTTGCCGTTGAGATAGAGTGTACCGTCGGTATCGATGTACCAGGTCATGCCGTTTTCAAACTGGCCTTCGCCAAAGTTACCGATGGGTTCGTCGATCAGTTCCAGAGGATATTCCGGGTTATTTTCGGCATTCAGAACACCTTCCGTGAACTGATCCCATCCGGGCATATTCTTGTTTGCGGTAATCTTGAATTCTCCGGGCATATTTTCCGAAGGATTTTCCTCATTGCCGTAGAATACATATTCACCGAAATGATCCGGGAATGCGCCTTCAAACACAGCGAAAGTCAGTGAGCCGCCGGTGTTGAATGCCCAGCCTTCGATGTGCTTGACCGTCATGGGAATCACAAGTTCAGTCAGAGGAACACCGCAGAATGCAGAGTTTCTGACAAACTGCAGACCTTCGTTGAGAACAACAGAGGTAAGCTCCTGTTCGTTTTCAAAGGCAGCATGATTGATGCTTCTCACAGTGGAAGGAATTTCGTAAGTCTCATCGGTTCTGCCGAGAGGATATGCAATCAGCTCGATCATCGCCTCGTTGAACAGAACACCGTCCTCATCATTGTACCACGGGTTGTTTTCATCCACACGGTAACCGCCGAGATTCTGGCAGCCCCAGCAGATCGCGTCTTCAATCCATTCCACATCTGCAGGAATATGCAGTTCCTCGACTGCACATTCCGCGAACGCAAAGCCGCGGATCCGTTTCAGGCTGTCGGGCAGATTGATTTCGGTTACATGATTCAAACAGCTCAGAGCATTTCCGCCGATGCTGACAATACCTTCGCCGATATTGATGGTATGTATTGTATCATGGAATCCGTACCATTCGGGCGCATTGCCATCCCAGAATTCCCAGTAATCGGGAATATCGCCTTCACCGGTAAAGTTCAGAACACCATCCGCGGTAACTTCCCAGTGAATACCGTCGATATCCCCTTCTCCGAGTACGGAGGCATCAAAGGGTTCCAGATTATAGAGACCGTCGGTTTCCCATGTGCAGGCATCCCAGGTTTCGTTGCCCGCAGGATAGTACACGATCAGATCTTCCGCAGCACCGTCAAAAACGGTCTCATTGAAATCTTCGGAATAATCGCCGTAGAAGTAAACTTCGCTGAGCGAGCTGTTCCAGGCAAATGCGTATTCCCAGAGGGTTTCGACAGATGCAGGAATCACCAGCTTGGTCAGATGATTGTTTTCCGTAACGGCGTAAGCATCAACCACATTCAGAGTATAAGGCAGTTTCAGCTCTTCCAGATTGGTCTTGTCGATACAGTGGATCGACAGTGCCTCAACACCGGCAGGAACCGTATAGGAGTTCTCTCTTCTTCCTGCGGGATAATGATGGAATCTGCCGCCGTCGATGGACACAAGAGCCCCGTCGTCGGTATCGAAGAACTGGCCGTCGCCGACGATCTCGATGCCTTCCAGGAACGGTGTACCGAAAAATGCCCACTGATAGTTTGACAGAGAACCGGGAATGCCGACCCAGCGAACCGCAGTTGCGCAGAATGCATTCATGCCGTAGCTCCGGTTACCGAGATTCAGGTTCAGATTCATCAGGGAGCTGCAGCCTTCAAACGCTCTCTCACCGACGCTCTTTACCGAACCTGCGATATTGACCGTATGAAGCAGAGGATATCCGCCGAACATATCGTCGCCGATTCCGGTGATGCCGTAGTCGGTATGGATTCTCTGAATGGAATTCTTATATTCCGCCCAGGGCAGAGTGCCGGCATCTTCATAAACAACCTCACCTTCGCCGCGGAGAACAAGATTGCCGTTCTCCAGCGACCATTCAACGGTATTTCCGCCTTCTTCTTCCACAGGTTCAGCAGCTGTACCGTACAGTTCAAGTTCAGCAATATCGCCGTGAACACCGTCCAGGTTGACATAACGGTAGTAGCGGTATGCTCCCTCGTGATCCATCCAGTACTGGGACAGATCCAGATCTTCATACCCCAATTCCGCATACTTTTCAGCATATGTACTGTTATATACAGGGGTGAAGCAGTGGTAATTCTGTTCTGCGGGAGCGGATGTCACACCGTTCACGGAAAGAACCGTAGTCCAGTTCTCACCGTCGTTGGAACCCTGAACCGCACCGCCTGCCAGACGGCTTGCCCACTCTTCTCGGGGGTGTATTCTGATTTCGGTCAGTTTGTATGTACCGCCAAGATCCACACCGCACCAGTAATCGGTGTGTGCATCAACCGGGTCAAAGAAAGTCGTCAGATCGCCGTCGAAGACCTTCAGCGCATTGCTGCCTTCGTTGTTCCAGCAATACATGCCGTCAACCACGCCGGTGATAACGTCGCCGCTGAGAAGTGTACCGGAGCCTGCTTCAGGCCATCCCGCCTGTACGGATCCGGGATAACCGTCACCGAATGCGGCAGCCAGCTCTTCTTCATCTTCAATGAGATCCTTCAGATATTCCAGCTCGTAACCGGGAGTTTCCGGAATAATTTCACTCCCCAGCTCACCGGATTCGGATACATAGTTAAAATAATTCTCTTCCGCCATGGGATAATTTCCGGTGAAATCCCCGGTCAGGAACTCATCATTCCGGATATGATCCGCATCAAAGGTTTCGGCATTCAGGTAATACTTATACTCCATGCCGTGCTGATACATGACCGCATCCCATGTAGCGTCAAGATTATAGTACGTACCGTCGATATGTACGATATTCCACGCGTGCTTTTCAGCGTCGCCGTTTTCATCCTTTCCCCAGCCGGTGACGATCCGTGCGTCAAGCTCCAGTTCAAGGGCAAGACGGTAGAACAGAAGCGCATATCCCTGACATACGGAAGTTCCGTCAATCAGGGCACCGTATGCGGAATACTGTGTTCTGTAGGTTTCGTCGCCGTAATGCTCGTGATCATACACCACATGGTCGCAGATGAAATTGTAGATGGCACTGATTTTTGCATATTCGGAGGTCATGCCCGTCCGGTTCCATCCGTCGGCAAGATATGCAGCTTCCTCATTCACCTTCTCTTCCTGTTCGGCAGTGGAATTGTACACTGCATTGCAGAACAGAGTCATGACAAGTCCCTGACCGTCCGCTGCAGCCTCCATTTTCAGACCCCATTCCGCCCGTTTGCAGGAATACTTCAGATAATCGCCTCCGTCGGGGGATCCGTCATGGGCGAATACCCGGCTCTGGATATCTTCCAGAAACTGCTTTGCCGAGGTTTCGTTGCCGAAATCGTAGGTGTCATCATCCGGAATCTCCGGAATTTCCACAGGCACCTCGATTTCCGCCTGTCGTCCGATCATGGCATCGCGGATAATGCCGACAGCATCGTCCATGTACGACATCCATGTCCCGTCTCCGGAGGAATCTGCGGGCATAGCCGGCGATGCATACATCGTTTCCGTTCCGGGAATGTCCGTGTCGTCCGCAAACATCGGGTTTTCATAGGTATATGTCCCGATTTTCACTTCTGCGGAAATCTCGTTTCCGACAGCCGCAGTACTTCCGGTCAATGCACACTGCATCGCCATCAGCACAGCGATCATCAGAGAAAACACTCTGCGTTTTTGCATAATTTATCACCTTTCCGCCGCTGAATAGCTATTTTTTAGTCATCTTTGCGGCATAATGTATAGTTTTATACATAATTCTATTATATACCATATCCAGAAAATGTCAAGAGTGTTCTGCTGAATTTTATTAAAGTGTACACATTATTAATTTTTACCATTGAATGCCGTCCGCGGAAATCCGAAAACTATTCCTGTACAGCGTTCAAAAAAACGAAAAATACCGCCGCATCAGCATTCTGTCTGCGGATTGCACGAAATTCACCAACAGCTCTCCTGTATTTTCGGCGCGATATTTCCCGATAAATATCCGCCGCAGGGTTGATTTTACTTAAAAAATATGGTAAAATTATTGTAACTATGAAAATATATGTACACTTAAAATATTAAACATTCCGTGTCCGCGAATCTGTATTTCCGGGCGAAAGAAAGGACTTATTCATGCAGAATTATATTCTCAGCTGCTGCTCCACCGCAGACCTTGCACATGAACATTTCGTTTCCCGTGATATTCACTATATCTGCTTCCACTACACCCTGGACGGAGTACAGTACCCCGATGACCTGGGCAGAAGCATTCCCTTCGACGAATTCTATAAAAAAATGGTAGAAGGCGCGGATACCAAGACTTCCCAGGTAAGCGCCGGTGAATACATCAGCTATTTTGAACCCTTCCTGCAGGAAGGCAAGGACATTCTCCACCTGACCCTGTCCTCCGGCATTTCCGGATCCTATATGTCCGCCTGCGCTGCCAAGCAGGAACTTGACGCCAAGTATCCCGACCGCAAGCTGATCATCGTTGACTCCCTTGCAGCAGCTTCCGGTTACGGTCTGCTGATGGACAAGGCTGCTGACCTCCGAGACGAGGGCATGGGCATTGATGAACTGGCTGCATGGCTGGATGCAAACAAGCGACGTCTCCATCACTGGTTCTTCTCTTCCGACCTGACTTTCTATGTAAAGGGCGGCCGTGTTTCCAAGACTGCAGGTGCAATCGGCGGCCTTCTCGGTATCTGTCCTCTGCTGAACGTGGACAATAACGGCAAGCTGATCCCCCGTGAAAAGATCCGTCCCAAGAAGCGCGTAATCAACCGCATTGTTGAGATGATGAAGGAAAAGGCTGACGACAGACTGGATTACAGCGGCAAGTGCTATATCTGCCACTCCGCCTGCATTGACGATGCCCGCGCAGTTGCCGATCTGGTGGAAGCAAACTTCCCCAAGCTCAACGGCAAGGTTCTCATCAACAGCATCGGCACCGTTATCGGAAGCCATACCGGTCCCGGTACCGTGGCTCTGTTCTTCTGGGGCGACGAACGCGTTGACTGACCACTCCGCAACGCTGAACCGAAATCTTCCATTATAAAAATTATACGAGGACATCATGAATACGATCGAGAAACAGAATCCTGCTTCCAACGAGGCAGAAAAATTTCTTGACGGCGAATTATTTGCCAATATGGTGCGCGGCGGTGCTGCCCAGCTTCGTTCCAATGCCACCGAGGTTAATAATCTCAACGTCTTCCCCGTACCGGACGGTGATACCGGCGACAATATGAGCATGACCATCGAGGGCGGCGTTGCTGCTCTGGAAGGTATGCATTCCACCGACCTTTCCGCAGTTACCCAGAAGCTGTCCAAAGGTATGCTTCTCGGCGCGCGCGGCAACTCCGGCGTTATTCTCTCCCAGTTCTTTGCCGGCATGACCAAGGGGCTTTCCGCCTGTGAAAAAGCGGATGCTCATGTTCTGGGCCACGCACTGGAAGAAGGCGTCAAGCAGGCATACGCTTCCGTAATCACTCCTACCGAGGGCACTATCCTCACCGTTGCCCGGGAAGCGGTTCAGTATGCGGTTGACCGCCTCTCCGAAAAGAGCACCATTACCAGCCTTTTCTCCGACCTGATCAAGGAGATGTACAATTCCCTTCAGCGTACTCCCGAGCTTCTGGCGACTCTCAAGGAAGCCGGCGTAATCGACTCCGGCGGCGCAGGCCTGTTCTACATCATGCAGGGATTCTATAAGATTCTTGTAGGTGAAGAAATCGAATCCTCCGGCGAACTCAAAGCTCCCGCAGCTCCCGCAGTGGATTTCTCAGGATTCGGTCCCGACAGCGAAATGACCTACGGCTACTGCACCGAGCTTCTGCTCCAGCTGCAGAACAAGAAGGTCAATCCCGATGAATTTGATGTCAATATCATTATCGAATATCTGCAGACTCTTGGCGATTCTCTGGTTGCGTTCAAGACCGACAGCATCGTCAAGATCCATGTGCATACCCTCACTCCCGAAAAGGTTCTGGAGTTCTGCCGTCAGTTCGGTGAATTCCTTACCGTGAAGATCGAGAACATGAGCGTTCAGCACAGCAGCACCGTGGAAGAAGACAAGAAGGAAGAACCCGCTCCCGCACCTGCACCGCAGAAGCACAAGAAGCACGCATCCGTTGCGGTAGCTTCCGGTGACGGCATCGCGGATCTGTTCCTGCAGCTTGGTGTTGACGCCATCGTTCCCGGCGGTCAGACCCAGAATCCCTCCGCACAGGATTTCCTCCGTGCATTCAGCGAAGTGGATGCGGAACATTTCTACGTCTTCCCCAATAACGGCAATATCATCATGGCAGCCAAGCAGGCGGCTCAGCTGTACACCAAGGCTGAGGTTCATGTAATCGAAAGCAAGGACATCGGCAAGGGCTATGCTGCCATCTCCTCCATGAATTATCAGTCCGACGATCCCGACCAGATCTGCGAAACCTTCAGTGAAGCCATGGACATGGTATCCACCGGCTTCATCTCCACAGCAATCCGCGATGCTGAACTGAACAATGTTCACATCGAAACCGGTGACTACATCGGCTTTGTGGGCAAGGAAATGATGACTTCCTGCAAGGATAAAGTGGATGCTGCCAAGGATCTGCTGCACAAAATGGGACTCGCCGATCTGTACCTGATCACTGTATTTGTCGGTAAGGATGCATCTCAGGACGATGTGGACACCCTTACCGCATGGCTCAGCGAAACCTGCCCCGATATTGAATTCTATTTTGTCACCGGCGGACAGGATGTTTATCCTTTCATTTTCGTTGTTGAATAATCTGCTGCACCGTTTCCCATAACCGGGAGCGGTGCTTTTTTGTTTTCCGAAAAAACAACAGCACGTTTCCGTCCGTACTGTTGTTGTCAGAAATATTATTCGGCATTCACACGCTGTCCTTCGCGCAGTTCACCGCTCCATTCGGTCACGATTCCTCCGGTGACTTCAAAATCCGCAAACCGGACGTAAACCGTACCATCTGCTTCGTGAATCACGGTGAGATCTTCCCGGTACACAGCATATGCCTCCTCCGGGTATTCGTCCGTGGACTTCACTGTCCAGACATAGGTCACGCCGTTCTCATCTGTCCGCACAGCTTCACTGGGGAACGCCGGATACGCACGGATGTCGGCAGGATCAAATTTTGCGTAGGACAGGCTCACATACCGCACCGCCGGGGACAGGGCATCGCGGATTTCTGCGCCGAACGCTGTGAAGATCAGCACGGATGCGAGAAACAGCGCAAACGCCGATAGTGTCAGAATTTTTCTCATTTCAGCCGGTAGTCCCCCAATCCTTCCATGATTTCGCTCTCGAAATATGCAAACATCAGCAGCGGTGCCAGAATGAACGCCACAGTCGCCGCAAATCCCAGCACATCCCCGGCGGAAATCTCGTTCAGCATCACCGCAAGCGGGTACAGCTCACGGGTTTCCATGAGAATCAGCGGCTCGGCGACCGAATTCCACTGCTCCGTGAACACCAGCACCCATGCGCAGATGATGCCGGGTCTGATAGTGGGAACGATGATGTGCGTGAGAATCCGCCACGTGGAACCAGTGTCAAGCCGCGCCGCTTCGATCAGCTCATCCGGAACGGATTTCATCACCTGTGTCAGCAGAAATGCCGCAAACGGTGCGAAAATCCCCGGCAGAATCAGTGTGAAGCGGGTGTCGTAGATCGAAAACTGCTTTGACACAATGTACTGGGGCAGGAGCGTGACCTGAAACGGCATCATCATGACAATGATGTAAAGGTAGAACAGCAGATCCCTGCCTCGGAATTTCACTTTAGCGAAAACGTACGCCGCCATCACGGAAATCACGACTGTCCCGAGAGATGCGGACAGTGCGATGATGATGGAATTTGACAGGGCGTGCAGGTATGTCGGCTTCCAGACGTAGAAGTCTATGTAGGGCTGGATTCCCTCTCCGAAGGACATGACGGTGACGATAATGACAGGGGAAATGACGAACAATGCTGCCAGAATTAAAA
The DNA here is from genome assembly GCA_017407225.1 of Clostridia bacterium. Taxonomy (GTDB): domain Bacteria; phylum Bacillota; class Clostridia; order Oscillospirales; family CAG-272; genus UMGS1696. The sequence goes on from JAFQWY010000053.1 coordinate 9,767, forward strand.
ACACCGTCATTCCATGGGATGCGATTTTTCTCACCATATCTGCTCACTCCATTTCTTCTCCGCGACGAAAACCACCGCGACGACGGTATAGACGATCACCGCGAAGAAAATCGCCGCCGTTGAGATGTTCTGATAATTCAGCTTTTGGAAGTGGTTGTTCAGGTAGTTCTGGAGCATATACACGCTCTCATCCGGGTAGTTTGTGTACAGCAGGAACGATTCCCGGAAGATTTTCAGGGAGTTGACCACCGAGAGAATGAATGTGAAGAACAACGTCGGCGCAATATTCGGCAGTGTGACGTGCCACGTTGTCCGAAGCAGTCCCGCACCGTCAATTTTTGCGGCATCCAGCATATCCTTGCTCATCCCGGTCAGCGCGGTGAGGATCAGCATCACGTTCAGTCCGCCGTATTTCCAGAGGTAAATCAATAATAAGGAAGAAAACGGCGGTACCGCATCGCTGACATACGCCTGCCAGAGCATCACGATGGTCGCGGACGGCAGAATCACGGGCAGGAAGAACGCGGATTTGACAAATGGGAGCTTCGCCGCATACCGCACGATCAGAAGTGCGATGAGGATGGACAGCACCATGGTCAGCGGCACGGCGCAGAGAGTGAATTTTCCCGTGTTCTTCATGGCGAGGCGGAAGAAATCATTCCCGAACAGTGCGGCAAAGTTGTCGAACCCGACGAATTTCTTCGTGAACGCGTTTTCCGTGAAGGCGTAGGTGAAGGAGTAGAAAAACGGGACGATGAAGAACGTGAGGAATCCCGCCAGTGACGGGAGAAGGAATAAAATATCGGTGCGTTTTTTCATATGTTTTTACTCAAAATACCGGTAGTTGGCGTAGGACACAATTTCGTCCGCGGCGGTCTCCACAGATATCTTTCCTCCATACAAACTTGTTAATATATCATTCAGCTTCTCATTGAGTTCCGTCTCTCCGATGGTTTTCATCTTCGTTCCGGGAAGAAGCTCCGAAGTTCGCTCGGCAAGCATGGCATTGTGTCCCATCATCACTTCAGGAATCCGGTTCCATGTATATGCCTTCATCTGAGCAGTTTCCTTTTCAGACCAGCGGATCTGATAATACAACGTACTGTCCTTCAGCAGGTAGGTTTTGCTTCCACTGCATTTTGACACAAATTCTTCATCCGACAGCATGGTGAGATATTCTGCCGCCAGATCCTTGTTCGGTGCCCTGCAATACATAAACGTGAAGGTTCTCATGGAAGCATAGCGATTACCGCTGACCAGAGGATACGGTACGGTCATTCCGAACACTTCTTTCTTATAGAAACTCCCGGACTGTGCCGGAATGTTGATGCGCCCATCCAGAAGAAAGGTCTCTGCCTCACCGTAATCGGCGAATAATCCCCTGCTCTCGTATTCCTTCAACTCAGACAGAGCCTCCAAAATCGCTGCATAATCCAGTTTTCCGAGGTCAACGCCATTCTGAATCAGTGCTGACAGAATCCAGTGCCCGGGATCGGGACATAGAACCACACCGTTTCCGACAAATTTCTCCGCCGCCTGACAGATCTGCCAGAATTCCTCCACCGTCCAGCCATCTGTGGGAACAGGCAGTTCCAGATTCAGATAGGCATCGGTGACGATATATCCCATGGTGCCGAATTGGAAGGGAATCCCTGTCAGATGTCCGTCATAGGTCATGTATTCCCGGACACCATCTGCGTAGTTGCCGAAGTTTTCAGTAATCGCAGAATAGTCTTCCAGCGGTTCATACAGCCGGTACCGCAGAATTGCCGAAAGAAGGTCGCCGTCTTCGCACCGGTCGGCATATATGATATCCATGTCATCATCCCCTGCCAGCAGCTTCATCCGCAGACGGTCATGGTACTGACTGACCGGATAATACTGTGCCTTGACCACACAGTCGTTTTCTTCTTCAAAGCACATGGTGTCGTACAGCATCTCACCGAGAGCTCCCCGGAATCCGTCTTCTGTGAATTCTGCTTCCGGATAAATTATATTCAAAGTTCTGCCGCTGTCCGAAGAAGCCATGTCATATACCGCCAGTACATGATGTATTCTGTCGTACATCAGATAGTCATGTCCTGTGCAGAACAGCCGGTCCTTGTTGAAGCCATCCCCGGAAATTCCTGTGGATGAAAAATATTCATCATAAAATGGTTCCATGTTTACACTGCGGAGGACCGTATTTTTCTCCCCGCGTTCCGACACCTCTATATACCGCTCAATTCCGCCGGTCTGTGTATTGAATGTATAGATTCTGTCATCTGCCAGACAGGCCGCACCGGAGCCATCAAAGGTGTAAAGCAGTTCCGCATATCCTTCATCGCTTATTTGAAAAACACCATACTTTGTGAAGCCCGTGCCTTCTGTGTACCCGGCAATCAGCCTGCAATACTCTCTCTGATCCGGATATATACTGTCGAGGCTGACAATTTTCTCATCCCCGGAAACTTCATGCATCGACACACCGGAATCCCGGTCTATAACCACCATCAGAACCGTATTGTCACCGGGAGCATTCCATCGGTTGACGAACAAATGAATTCTCTTATCCGTTCCGCAGATTCTGAACTCCGCGTCCGTATCGTCTTGGATTCCCTCTATAACCCACTCCTGTGCTGTCCTTCCGTCAGCAGACAGCACCGTTATGGTGTGACTTCCGTAAACGATGATCTCTTCCCCATTGATATATATGTCCTGGGCAGGAATATCCGATACTGCCGTATATTCCATTCTGTCGGAAGGGTGATACCAGCCCACACCGTTTTCTCCGGCTGCCCAGATTCTCCCTTCCGCCGGGTATACGGAGATTTCCTCGTTATCGAGTTTATAGAATCCGTCATCAAGATCCGGCATGCCATAGCGACACTCTGCCTGAGACACATGAATTTTCTCAGAATCCTGTGCAGGATACTCTCCGCTGCATGAAGTCATCAACAGCGCACAGAATACAGCAAATATGATTTTTCTCAATTTTCTACTCCATAAACCGGTACCGGGCTTCCCGGATGATTTCATCCGCGGCGGTCTCCGGTGTGATTTCGCCGGAAAGCATACGGTTGATGATCTCCTTCGTCATCTGTGCGAAATTCCCGTCACTGTCATAAACGGCAATCTCTGCTCCCACGAGAGCATCACGTCCGTTCTGATTCGTCCATACAGCGACCGCAGGGATTTCACAGTCCACGACCGCCCATTGATTTTTCGGATATTCGGAAGTCCTGTGCGGCCAGATTTTTTCAAAATACCCGGTCATGTCATCCAGCAGATAGCTGATCCCGGGACGGTACTCCGCAATATGTTCAGGTGAAAGAAGCATTTCAAGATACTTCAGTGCAAGATCGGGATTCTGTGACGAGGATGCCGCAAAGACAAAATTCTGCACTGCAGCGTACTTCTTCCCTTTGTACAAAGGTACGGAAACGATCCTGCCTTCTTCCTGAACGGCAATCCAGCTTTCGGATTGGGCAGGAACCGTGACCTCACAGCACACAGCGGTATTTCTTCTGCTTAAGGACAATACACCGGCATCGTAATACTTCTTCAGATTCTCCATCAATGTCAATACGTCACTGCGGGATATCTGACCTTCTGATGCACCCTGCTGAATAATAGGTTCCAGAAGCATGGGGCCGGGCGACAGAATCAGCGATTCGTCACAGTTCAGTTTACCGACAGCGGCTTCGCAGATCTTCCAGAAATCTTCCTGCGTCCAGTCATTCCGCAGTTCCGGCAGTCCCAGCTCGGCATACCGCTCCGTGATCCGGATTCCCCGGCTTCTGACAGTGAAGGGAACGCCGATCAGATGCCCGTTACAGGTCATAATCTCCCGCACACCGTCCATATACCGGTCAAATCCTGCCGTAACGGACTCATACCCTTCCAGAGGCAGATACAGCCCATAATTGAGAATCGCCGGGAGTATTGCCCCGCAGGATTCATCGAAATAAACGATATCAAAATCTTTATCTCCTGCCAGCAGTTTCATCCGCAGACGGTTTTCATATTCATCTGCCGGATATGATACACTCTCCACGCGGCAATCGTATTCCATGGAGAAATTCACCATATCTTCTTCCGAATATCCGGAAAAGAACGAAGCACCGGTAACTCCATCCTTCCCGATATAGGATGCAGGACGAATAACTGTCAGTGTTTCGCCGCCGGACCGGATATCATACACGGACAGAACGCCGTTTCCGCTGTCCCAGAGAAGACAATCGGTTCCGGTATAAAAAATCCGGTCGATCCGGCAGTCCGGATTGCTTCCGTCTTCTGCCGTATATCCAATGACAGTTCCGACAGCTTCCGCGTGTTCTTCCAGCCCGATCATCCGCTGACTGCGAAGAGACCCATCCTCCAGATATCCCAGCGTGCGGCTTGCCGTATTGATGTTCTCCTGACAGATATACAGCGTTCCGTCATCGGTCAAATCGCTCATACTCAGATCATAATCGGTGGTATACAGAAATTCCGTACAGTTATCATCCGGTGAATACCGATACACACCGATCCGTCCGGCAGGTCTGAGAGGATCTTCATAAGGGCATACCAGCAGCACATCCTTACCGGATGGATAGATATTATGAGCGAAAGACGGGGGATTCTCACAGGTCAGATCTGCTTTACTCACTTCTCCGGTCGCTTGGTCGATGGTATAAAGACAGAATCCGTCCGTATCTCCGCCTGTAACGGAGTAAGCATACACAATCTTCTCCTCCGTCACACAGATCTGCGGATCACCGTACCGATATTCTTCATTCTTCCGGTAATCAACCGGGCAGGACTGAAGAACCGTACCGTCCGGAGCCATGACCACTGCTTCCGACGGACAAAGCAGATAGATTCCGGTATCATCCGCATATACGGAATCTGCAGCATGGTCTGCCAGAGTGTGGTACAATCCTCCGCCATCAAACGTATAATACCCGACTTCATCTCCCACACAGTAGATTCTGTCATCAAACGGATAAACCTCCTCAATGGATTGATTGATGAAATAATGCCCTTCGGTAATAGCTGAGTCCGATCTTCTGTTATTCAATACAGCGGATTCTTTTCCGCATCCCGCAAGAAGCAGAATCAGAATACAGCTTCCGATTCTTGTTGTTATTCTCATATTTTTCTACTCCATAAATCGGTACCGGGCTTCCCGGACAATTTCATCCGCGGCGGTCTCCGGTGTGATTTCGCCGGAAAGCATACGGTTGATGATATCCCGCACGGTATCGGTGAATCCCTCATCCATAGCGTACAGTGACGGACGGATTCCCTTCATTGCACTGCCTGCCGCATCATTGATTCTTCGGTTTTCTTCGGAAAGAACATAATCCGTCTCATTGAAGGCGTTTCTCTCCCCTTCCGTGTGCCTGCCGCCCCAGTTCCTGGTGTAGTATCCGTCGGAATCCTTCAGCATCAGGCTTTTATCATTTGTCACCAGCCGGAGATTGTCCGGTGAGGTTATCAGTTCCAGATACCGCACTGCCAGATCCGGCTTTTCTGTCAGGTGATTGACGAAAACATATCCGCCCGCGGAGCCGTATTTCCGACCGTTGTACAAGGGTGCGGATACGAGAGTGCTGTTTTCAGATACACCGGGAATAAACCGGGAATCCGCAGGAATGTTCACGGGATCCAGCAGAACTTCATACCCCGCACCTTTGGCGGACATAATTCCGGCATCGGTACAGGTTTTCAGATTCTGCATCAGGGTCAGCACGGCATCGGAGTCAATCCGTCCGTCAGCCACGCCTTCCTCAATGATGGGAATCAGGAGTATCCGCCAGATGATATTGCTCCGCGCAATGACCTGATTGCCCCGCAGTACATCTGCCGCCTGCTCACAGATGTTCCAGAAATCCTCCTGTGTCCATGCCTCGGGGATTGCAGGCAGACCTTTATCCGTATATTTTTCCGACACTTCCATGGCAAAGGCGGACACCCGATATGGCACACCGTACAGATGCCCGTTCCATGTCATCAGATCTGTCACGCCGTCCATGTACAGCTCCATGTTGGATGTGAGCGTTTCGCAGTTTTCCAGCGGCAGGAAGAGGTTGTAGTTCAGAACGGACGGAGTCAGAGCCGCGCCTGCTTCGCCCATGTACACCACATCGAAATCCGTGTCCCCTGCCAGCAGCTTCATCCGCAGAGCATCTCCGAACCGTGCGGTGTCGTAAGTCACAATATCGATGCAGAAATCCGTCCGTGCAGCGAAATACCGCGCTTCATCGGTAATCTGATCCGCAGAATACAGCACGGTCAGAGTGTTATCTTCCCTCTCATCAGGCTTCCCGTAAACGGACAGTACTCCGGTTTCGGCATCCCAGATCAGGTAATCCTGCCCGGTGCAGAACAGCATATCTGCCCGATACTCGAAATCCATGTCAATCCCGGCGGCATCAGCCACTCCGGTCAAATGTTTTTCCATGTCAACGGACAGACATACACTGTTTTCCTCGGCATCCGGTGACCACCGGGTGACATACAGATCGGACTCCCATCCATAGAGGGAGTACAGCATACCTGTTGCCGCATCGTACTCATCCGCCTGATGGGATGCTGTGATCTCGGCTTTCTCATCGTACTTCACCATAACACCTGTTTCCTGCAGTCCGGTGTAGTTGTACCATGCGCTGATCAGGAACCCTTCTCCGGACGGAAAAATTCTGCTGATTCCGGCGAGGGACGTGCTGTCCGGCATCTCAATCTGCCGGGATTCGCCGGTGGCTGTGTCGATTTCCATACAGACCGGCTCCGTGATCGGAAAGCCGAAAACCGCATCAGTCTCACCGGTATCACGCTGATATGCCAGAAGAATCCGGGTTCCGCTGACAGCGAATGCAGGAGAGCTGTCGGTATCACGCCTGTACGGAACGGCCCAGGAAGCTCTCGGAGTCCCGTCGTGGGAAAACAAATCCACAACTCCGTCGAGCAGGGTATAGATTCCGTCTGCATTGACGTAAATCCGCATGGCAGACTGATCGGGAATAACGTGTTCAGCAGTCTCTCCTTCGGGTTCAAACACACTCACTCCATCACCGCAGGTATAAATCCGGTTTTCATAGGGATACAGATCCGCTGCATTCTCAAGCCGGTAGTGCCCATCCGGGATATCTTCGGCGGAACAGACGGGATTGGGCTGAAGAGGCGGTTTGCTCTCTTCGGTTCCGCAGGAAGTGAGAAACAGAAAAAGGAACAGAATCACTATACGTTTTTTCATATCAGTCTCCTCATTATCTTTCATATAAGACGAACTGCCTGATCATTTCATTCCATATTCCGGCAATTCCGTGTGTAATCCTCAGAATCTCATCGGAATGCCAAACTTTCAGCAGAAGATCGGGCAGTTTTCACAATCACTCATAAATCCGATTCTGCAGATCGTTCCACAGCCTGTCCGTGAATTGCTCCGCAGACATGCCGTTGAAGCACTCCGTCCACAGTCCTTCCCGATGCAGAATCCGGCTGAATTCGTCCGGCTCGAACGTCAGGGGCTTTGCGTTGTTCAGCAGAATTCCATGGTATTCGTATACCTCAAGCATGCGGTCCGAAACATCCTCGTCATGCTGATATTCCGTGTAATCCGGATACACATACGCACAGGTCGGCAGGGACGGATTCCGGCTGAACTCCTCCCGTGACAGAATTTCCAGAAGCTCCGCCGCGTTTTCGCTGTTTGCCCCATTGGGATTCATCACCAGCCATCCGCCGCCCTCCACATATACCTTTCCGCTCACTGTCGGCAGTACGCAGCGGTCATAGGTGTCGATTTCACGCTCACCTCCCGACGGCCATAGGATGCTCCACAGAATCAGAAGAAGCTCGGCATTGGGATCAGTCGGAGAGTTGGTGTTGTGGATCACACCCAGTGAAATCAGATTATGCAGACGGAGTTCTGTTTCCGATACATATTCCCGCGATACTGTCCCGTCAGCCAGTGCCTGAGTCAGGGAGCAGATCAGCTGAGTCAGCAGAGTCGTATTGCAGAAATAGGGATCGCCGTCCGTGCGGGTCACGGCATATTTTTCCGCCAGATCACAGAATTGTTCAATCGTCCATGCACTGTCCGGGACTGCAATGTAATCCGACGCCTGCGGACTGACTGCCAGAACGCATCTTGACAGATTCCATCCGAAGGGCATTCCGAACACATCTCCGTATTTTTCATTGGTACACATTCCGCGGACGAAGGGGAACATTTCGTCAAACCGCGCCGTCACCTCCGGGAATTCGTCCAGAGAGCGGTATGCGTGATTGTTCAGCACGGGTGAGAGCAGATCTCCTGCATCGGGGATGACCATCAGATCAAAATCGTTATCTCCGGCCAGCAGCTTCAGCCGTACTTTTTCATCATACTGATCCGCCGGAAGCTGCTTCAGCACCAGATTGATGCCGTATTCGCTCTGCAGAAGTATCACCAGCGACTGCAGTTCTGATTTTATCTGCGCGTTGTCCATCAGGAGACGTACAGTATTTTTCGCATCAGGAACAGAAGCTGTAATGACTGCGGAAGAGTAAGCGGAATAAGCGAAGTATTCTCTGCCGTTCATCATCAGCTTGCTGATCGGTGTCATGCTGTCGATGTATGCAGTTTCCTCCTGAGAATCACCGGAATGGCGGTACAGGGTGTGGTAGTTTTTGTCCCCGACGGGAACTGCACTGTGGGATACCGAATAGATATATCCGTCAGCCGGATTGTATGCGGCGCAGGACGGAAGATCCGGCAGACCGATTATCTGCTCCCGCTTTCCGGTTTCCGAGTCCACAATCCGGATCAGGGAACCGAATCTGGCTGAGACGGGGTCCTTGTCCGACCAGCACAGCACCATGATCCGGTCATCATCCATCGCAGAAAGGGATTTGACCACATACCGCTTGCCGTAAGAGTTTTCCGTATCGGGTACATCTTCGATCACTCCCGTGTTGCGGTTCAGCCGGGTCAGTCTGTGTCCGCCCTCATACGGTTCGGCAAAAATGGTATAGTTTTTAGTCACACACATGGCATCCGCCGAAATATCCGCCCCATACTCCGCCGTCAGTGTTCTGTCAGGGGCATATTCCCGGTATTTCCCGCCGCCAAGGATATAAATACCGTTTTTGCCCGCCATAATGAGATCGCCGGGAACTTCATCGAACACATCCGTTTCCTCGTTGCGGATGATTGTAATTCTGTCTGCATTGGCTGTGTAAATCACGCCTCCGAAGTAGGCCGCATCTCTGAGCGGACTCCCGGCAGATTCATCATCAAGCATATCCGTCAGTGCAATTGTTCCTGGAGAATTCGTCTCAACACTTTCTGCGGAAATGTTGTTTTCCGCTTTGCATGACGTCAGGAAAAAAACAGTCAGCAGCAGCAATACCTTTACTCTCATCGCAGAACCTCACTCCATATAATAATACCGCACGATCTGCAGAAATTCCTCCGCAGCAGCTTCCGGTGTCACCGAACCGTTCTGCAGGCGCCCTTTCAGTTCTATCCAACGGCTTCCGCTGAGGATACCTGAGGACTGCACGGTGCTCAGTTTGACTTTAACGTCCCGGTACAGTTCGTCCTTCTCCCATTCGGATTCCGGAATCCCGTACTGCACCTGATACTGAGCCAGACACGCAAGATATGCCGCCGCTTCTTCCGCGTTCTCCGATGCCGGATTGATACAGGCATAATTCTCATACCCGATGTAGTCACAGCCGTCCACGGTGGGAAGCAGTCCCCAGTCCGGATACTCTTCTTTTGTCACGGCCCAGTCGGTCAGAAAGAAAACCTCATCCGGATCGTCCCTCTGATGATCGTACAGAACGCCGCAGGTGTCTTCAGCCAACGTCTTCATCACTGCAGTCAGAAGCTCACGGTTCACATCCCCTGTGTCCACGAAAATCTGCGCGAAATCATTGAGAATATACTCGGTAAAGTATCCGAGCCTGAGATTCAAGCCGGGATCCATGGAACGCATCTGATTCATGAGAGCAAGATACTCATCCATGCTCGGATTCTTTGAAAGAGGCTGCAGTCCGTATTCGAGGAAGCATTCTTCCTTCTGCCGTCCCATCACACGCACCTGTCCCATATTCACCGGAACTCCGAGGATACCATGTTCGGTTTTCAGCACCGCTTTCATAAAATCTGGAAATCCGGCCAGCACATCCTCCCACGGATCCGGCGGCAGAAACGCGTGATTCCGGACAACACTGTCGACGGATGTCCCGCTCAGGATGAACACATCAAAATCATCGTCGCCTGCCAGAAGCTTCGTGTTCAGCCTTGCCGCGTATTCATCCTCCGGATAGGTGAGGAACCGGATCTGACAATCATACTCCGTTTTCAGCATGGTTATGATCTCCGATGCACCCGCCGTTTTGATGGCCGTCTCAATTCCCGTCTGCTCCGGCGCCAGAACGGTTACAACCCGATCCGGATCCGCGTCCGCAATGTACACGCTTTTATCCGTCATTGCCCATAATATGTAGTATTCTCCCGTACAGAAAACGGATTCAAACGGAACGCCCATGCCGTGCTTCATTTCCTCGGGCATTCCTTCCGGGAAATATGACCAGTCCCTGCGTTCAGCCGGTACCCGGATCGCTGCGGTCTTTTCTACATTCCCGGACAGATCACAGGTATAAACACTTGTTATATTCCCGGACGAGGATCCGGTGACATAATGGATGGTTTCCTCCACGGGATCGTAATCCAACGCTCTGATTCCCGGCAGTCCGACTGTCCGGTCTGTCTGCAGATCGTTAAGATCCGTTCTTGCGGCACAATACTCCCTCTTTCCCATTTTTTCCGTATTGTAAGCAGTCAGCAGACAGCCTCCGCCGTACTGAAGATCCGTCACAGTGATCGCTTCCTCGTCCGCAATGGCCTGCGTTATCTCCGTAATCGTTCCGTCATGAAGTACGAGACGGAAGATTCTGTCCTCGGCAGACTTCTCAGACAGAAACCGTGCAGCAAAAATATAGGAATCTCCGCAGATCACACCGCACACCGGGAGGTATTCCCCTTTCAGCGGATGTTCCCCGGCAAGAGTCCCGTCATATAGATAATGCAGCAGCCGCTGTTGATCCAGAACATACACTCCGTCACCAGACACATCCACACAGACCGCTTCTTCCGACGTAAAGCATTCCATCACCGCCTCGTCTTCAGTCAGACTGCAGCGCATCACGCCATCCTCGGACGCAAAGTACAGACTGCCGCCGAAAAAAGCACAGTCCCCGTAAAACTCCGGCAGTGTGATGATTCTTTCACCGCTCGGTTCTGCGGCTTCTTCCGTATGTTCCGATGTACTTTCTGCCGGGATACTGCTCAAACCGTATTTTTCATGCAGACTGTCCAGATTATCTGCTGATTTGCATGCTGTCATCGCACCAAGAAGCAGAAGTATGAGCCATATTTTCCTCATGTTGTCCTCCACGGTATTTTGTTCTGTATTCATTTTACAGGAAATCGGTCTATATGTTGTAGACTTTCCGTTTCTTATATGTGAACTTTTTGTCAAAACAATAAAAGATCCGCTCTTAACCTGATACGGATCCTTCTTGAAATTGCGTTAATTCCGATGTATAATATACTTTGGTGATATCAATTCAGCAGAACAGGAGTAATTCATACATCCAGATGAAATATAAAATTGACAAAAACAACGGTCCGGCTTATCTCCAGATCTACAGACAGCTCCGGGATGACATCATCAATGCAGTATATCCCGGCGGCAGTAAACTTCCCTCCAAGCGGCTTCTTGCAGACGAAACGGAAACGAGTACCGTAACGGTTGAGCACGCTTATGCCCTGCTCTGCGACGAAGGATACATTGAGTCCCGGGAACGAAGTGGCTACTATGTCATTTTCCGGCATGGTGATGGTTTTGCATCTCCGTCCCGACCGGTTTCACGGCAAATCGCCGCTTCCTCATCCCCCCACAACAATCCGGACTTTCCCTTTTCCACCTTAAGCAAAACCATGAGGAGCGTGCTCTCCCTTTACGGAGAATCCATACTCGAAAAATCCCCAAATACCGGCTGTATTCCACTTCGCGAAGCTCTGAAACAGTATCTGGCGCGCAACCGCGGTATTCATGCAGAACTGGAACAGATCATCATCGGTTCCGGCGCGGAGTATCTTTACGGCCTCATCATTGAAATGCTGGGAAGAAACCGGATCTTCGGGATCGAATCACCTTCCTACAAAAAGATTGAACAGGTATACCGGGGAGCTGATGCCTCTTTTGAGCTTCTTCCCCTGTGTCATGACGGGATCGACAGCGCCGCACTTGCAAAAACCGCTGCCAATGTTCTGCATACCACCCCTTACCGCAGCTTCCCAAGCGGTGTTACCGCATCTGCGACAAAACGTCATGAATACATCCGCTGGTCGGCAAAAAGAGATCGGTACATCATTGAAGACGATTTTGAATCCGAATTTTCCGTCTCCGCCAAGCCGGAAGATACCCTGTTCAGCCTTTCCGAGCACGGCAATGTGATTTACCTTAACACTTTCTCCCGAACAATTTCTCCGTCTCTGCGTATGGGATACATGGTTCTTCCGCAGAGTCTTGTGCAAACATTTGAAGATAAACTTGGGTTCTATTCAAGCACAGTACCCACTTTTGAACAGCTTGTCCTGACCGAGCTTCTCAACAGCGGCGATTTCGAGCGGCACATCAACAGAGTCAGACGGAATAAAAGGCGCGAACTTGCCGCAAAGTAATAACAAAAAACGTCCCGGCATTTCTGTCAGGACGTTAAATATTTATTCAGACTATTACAGCAGATCGGCGATATCGAGAATCAGTCGTTCGGTCTTTTCCCAGCCCAGGCAGGGGTCGGTGATGGACTTGCCGTAAACGCATTCACCGATCTTCTGTGCGCCGTCTTCAATGTAGCTTTCAATCATGAAGCCTTTTACCAGCTTCTTGACGTCCGCATCGTGGCGGCAGCTGTGAAGAACTTCCTTGGCAATACGGATCTGCTGGAGGTACTGCTTGCCGGAGTTGGAGTGGTTGGTGTCTACGATCAGCGCAGGGTTCGCCAGACCGCTCTTATAGTAAGATTCAGCCAGATGCACAAGATCTTCGTAGTGGTAGTTGGGGATGGCCTGACCGTGCTTGTTTACGTAGCCGCGGAGGATTGCGTGTGCAAGATCGTTGCCGTCGGAGTGAACTTCCCAGCCGCGATAGATAAAGGTGTGCTTGTGCTGTGCAGCAGTGATAGCGTTCATCATAACGGAAATGTCTCCGGAAGTGGGGTTCTTCATACCCACAGGAATATCCAGACCGCTGGAGGTGAGACGATGCTGCTGGTTTTCCACGGAACGTGCGCCGATGGCAACATAGGCGAGAATATCGCTGAGATAACGGTAGTTTTCGGGGTAGAGCATTTCGTCTGCGCAGGAGAACCCGGTTTCTTTCAGTGCGCGCATATGCAGTTCGCGGATCGCAACGATACCCTTGTACATGTCGGGCTTTTCGTTGGGATTGGGCTGATGGAGCATACCCTTATAACCGTCACCGGTGGTTCTGGGCTTGTTTGTATAGATGCGGGGAATGATGTAAACCTTGTCAGCTACCTTTTCCTGTACAGTTCTGAGGCGGCTGATATAATCAATTACGCTGTCCTCATTATCGGCAGAGCAGGGTCCGATAATCAGAATAAACTTATCGGATGCACCGGTAAAAATATCACGGATCTCTGCCGCTCTCTTATCAACCAGCTTGGCCAGTTCATCGGACAGAGGATATTGTTCCTTTACTTCCTGGGGAATCGGAAGCTTTCTTTCAAAATTCATGCTCATAATTGGTATCCTTCTTTCTGGTACGTTTGGAACGTGAGTATTATATCACAACTTACGTCTGCAGTCAATTACAGATGTACCTAATTTTTTCTCCATGAAGACAGCAGTATGGGCTATTTTTATACATTAATACTGTAACATCTAATTAAAAATACATCATATGCTCTACATTTACCCATGTATGGGCGCCTGGACTTGATCCGGTAACACCATTCTGCAAAGAAAAAAACCACAGCTTAACCGTGAGGCTTTTGACTCCCCAGCCCATATATGGGCTCCTGGTCTTGATCCGGTGACACCATTCTGCAAAGAAAACCTCACAGCGAACCGTGAGGCTTTTGACTCCCCAGCCCATGTATGGGCTCCTGGTCTTGATCCGGTGACACAATTCTGCAAAGAAAAAACCTCACAGCGAACCGTGAGGTTTATATCACTCCCCCAACTGGACTCGAACCAGTGACCCGCTGGTCAAGGAGGAGTAACACCGTTCAGATTTCACCAATAAACTTATAGTTAACCGTTACGACCTGTTCGCATCCGTTTGCGGTTTTGATTCTGTCACCCACCACAATGGAGTCCACCAGTCGGTTCAACAGTTCCTTGTCAAGCTCCGTCACTTCATCGTACTGTTCCGCTGTTTTCATGAACTGCGTGATTCCCTGCACCGAATCCGTTCTGTCTGCCGCCTGCGCTTTCAGCTCTGCCAGTCGTGCGGATGCACTTTCCTGCTCGGCTTCGCACTTGGCGGACAGTTCCTTGAACTTCTTATCGGAGAGGATTCCATCGAGGCGGTCATCGTAGAGACGGTCGAACTTGGCTTCCAGCTCTGCGATCCGCTTTTCGAGAACTTCGATTTCACGCTCGATCTGCTGTCCTTCGCTGACATCATCTGCATTGATCTTTGCCATAACCATACGAAGAAATTCCTCTTTGTTGTTCTTCACTTCGTACAGCATCTGCTGGATGTCCCGCAGGACAACCTCATACAGCTCATCGTACATGATGTAGTGACTGGAGCATCGTTCCGGTCCTTTTTTCTTATATGTGTTGCACATAAAGTAATTGTTTCTGTTATTCGCATTGGCAATGCCGAGGGCGTATCCGCATCGGTCGCACTTCAGAAGTCCGGCGAAGATGTTCACAAATCCTGATCTGCTTTCCTGCTTGCGGGTTTCGAGTCTGTGATGGGCATCGTTCCACAGCTGATCGGAAATCAGTGCGGGGAACATATCTCTGACCACAATCCACTGGTCTTCTGC
>JAFQWY010000336.1 GCA_017407225.1 Clostridia bacterium
GCCCACATCCGAAACTTCCATGGGTATGCTGGAACAGATTTATGTAAACTTCAATCTCCAACGCCCTGCCGACTTCACCGGACACAGCCTGTCTGTCAGTGACATTGTTGCTATGAAACAGGATGGTGTGATATCCTATCACTATTGCGACAACATCGGCTTTAGGGAACTGCCGGATTTCGGGAAGGAAAGCCCGCTGAAAAATGCAGAAATGCTGTTGGAGGACGACTACTCTATGATCGACGGGCGGATCAATAACGGAAAGTCAGCACTGGCAGAAGAAAAGAAGCCGTCCATCATGGAAAGGCTGCAGACAATGCCAGAACGTCCTAAAACACCGAAAAGGCCGAAACCAAACAAAGAAATGGAGCTGTAACCATGGAATTTACCCGTGACGAAATCAATCTCATGTGCATATACGGAAGTGACAGCCGGGAGGAACTGATCCGCACCCTGTCGGAAATGCGGGAGTGCCTGACACCGGAGGAAATTGAACTGCGGGAACTGACGGATTCCACCATATCTAAGCTGCAGATTCTGTCAGACGAAGTATTCTCAGGACTGGATCTGTTCCCGGATTTTTCGGAAGAGGAGGAAACGGATGCCGGAGAATAAACTGCAATATTATGCCGCCCTTGCCGAGCGAACTGCCCGACAACTCACTGACAGTCTGGAAAACTGGACTGCCTTTCTCGATACCGCTGCCAGACTGTACAAATACCCCTACCACGAACAGCTCATGATTTACGCCCAGCGTCCCAATGCCACTGCCTGTGCTGACTACGATACATGGAGTAAAACCATGCGCCGATACATCCGCCGTGGTACAAAAGGGATTGCCCTGATCGACAATGATTCCGATGTACCGAAGCTGAAATATGTGTACGACCTTGCCGACACCGGAACCCGTCAGAACTCCCGTCCGGTGAACCTGTGGCAGATGGAACAGGAACACATGGATTCAGTGTTCTATACGCTCGATCAGAATTACGGCGTGACGGATATATCTCTCCATAATATTTTTGAAGAAATCGCTGCCAATCTTGCCGATGAATTCTGGGACAACCATCGCCGTGACATCATCGGCATCGTTGACGATTCCTTTCTGGAGGAGTATACTGATGATACGATAGGCATGAGGTTCCGGGAAGCGGTCACGGTCAGCACGGCATACACCCTGATGGCACGGTGCGGGATAGAAAATTCCTTTACCCACGAAGATTTTCTTCCGGTATTTGAATTCAACACCCCCGACACCATCGCCGCCCTCGGAACTGCTGTCAGTGAAATAAGCGAACAGATTCTCCGGGATATTGAAATCACAATAAAAATTTATGAAAAAGAAAGGATACAGGAACATGAATAACGAACTGACTTACACGAAAATGGGAGAATACGAATTTCCGAACCTGACTCTGCAGAACCCGCAGCAGCAGACCTTGGGCAAGTACGGGAGGATGCGCCGGGAATATCTGAAAAACCACAGACCGATCCTGTACAACCGGCTGATTCTGTCGGAGAAACTGCACTCCCATCTGACGGAGATCGAGGAAACAGCGAACCGCAGACTGGAACAGATGCTGGACGATCTGGCGAAAGCGAACGGAGTAACGGAGAAAATGAAGTCGGAGAACCCGATGCTGTGGGTGCAGACAATGAACAACCTGAAATCACAGGCAGAGGAAGCGATTCTGAACGAACTGATTTACAGCTAAACGAACCCACACCCTTTGGCAGAGGAAATCAGCTCAGTCTGTTTGACCTGATCCCCACCGAAGCGGAACAAATTGAATCCATCGACAAAGCGGAACGTGTAGAACATACACCTTTCGCTTTGTCCTTTTCTCAGGAGGAAATCGACACTGTTCTGCGGTTCGGCAGCAACACGGACGATCACCGGAAACGTATTGCGGCGGAGTTTATGAAGCAGAAATCCATTGATGAAAATGCGGATTTCCTGCGGCGTCTCTATCACGGCGGGAACGGTTTCATCATAGAAAACCGGAATATCTGTGCATGGTATGCCGATGATGGTATTCATCTTGCACAGGGACGGTCTGCGAAAAATGTTCATTCTTCCAAGGTATTGGACTGGGAAGAAGCAGCCGAACGTATAAGTCAGATGCTGGACACTGGAACCTTTGCAGCGAATGTGGAACTTGCAGAAGCGGTATCCCATGCCCAGCGTCTTCTTTCCGTGGATATATGGAATATGCACTCCTATTTTTCGGATGAAGCGAGAGAAAATTACCTCAGTACGGCGATGTTTCAAGGCGTTTACGAAGATTCCTTCAACCGGATTTTCGAAATGCTTGCAGAC
>JAFQWY010000337.1 GCA_017407225.1 Clostridia bacterium
CTCAATCTTATGAAGACGGGCAAGGCAGACTACATTCTCTCCGGTCAGTTCTCCACCAAGGCTTACAAGGAAGGTCAGAAATACGGCGACTGCGCTGTTGCAGCTTCCTCGAAGGACGTTAATTTCTCCAGCATTCCCGAGACGACGAGAGAATCATTCAGACCTGACGCTGACTTCGTACACATCTGCTTCAACAACACCATCTACGGCACCAAATTCAACTATATCCCCGATACAGGAGATATTCCGCTGGTAGCCGATATGTCCTCCTGCATCATCTCCGAGCCCGTTGACGTCACCAAGTTCGGCGTGATCTACGCAGGCGCACAGAAGAACATGGCTCCCGCAGGTCTGACCGTGGTTATCGTCCGCGAGGATCTGCTGGGCTGGGTCAACCCCATGACTCCCTCCATGCTGGACTGGAACCTGATGGCGGAAAACGGATCCATGTACAACACTCCCCCCTGCTACGCCATCTACATGGCAGGTCTGGTGTACGAATGGATTCTCTCCATCGGCGGTCTGGAAAAGATGAAGGAAATGAACGAAAAGAAGGCGGCTCTGCTGTACGATTATCTGGACAGCCAGGACTACTACATCGCTCCCGTGAAGAAGGAATGCCGTTCCATGATGAACGTGACCTTCGTCACCGGCGTGGAAGATCTTGACAAGAAGTTCGCCAAGGAAGCGGCTGCTGCCGGTCTGAAGAACCTGAAGGGTCACCGTTCCGTCGGCGGCATGAGAGCCTCCATCTACAACGCAATGCCCTATGAAGGCGTGGAAAAGCTCGTTGCCTTCATGAAGGACTTTGCGGAAAAGAACCCGAAGTAAGCTGACTTCATTTCTGTAAGTTTTATTGATTCTGCACTTGACAGTGGGAACTTTTGCTCTTCACTCCGCGTGAAGGGAAACGCTCCTGCGCGGAGGGCGCATAAGGAGTCTCGGGCCGACTCCTTATGGATCCAGGCCCCAGAGGAACCTGCGGTTCTCTGGACTCTCCCTTTGTCGTGTTCGCGCAGCCGAAGATTTCAGCATGTGCCCGATACTGATTGAAATCGAAAACCGCTTCGTCAGTCTCAGCCCTGCCGGCGGCGAGACGAAACCATTGCCGGCACTGACATTCTGTTCGACTGCTTGGATCACAGCTTATAACACGCCCCCGGCGTTCAAAGTGTAAAGTCCGCCCGTATGTCCCCGTGAGCCGTGCATTAAAACTCAAAACTGCAACCGATCCGGGGTTAAGGGGTGTCCCCTTATCGGGTGGATTCACAAGGAGGCGTCGACACGCCTTCTTGTGCGCCCCACGCGCAGTGGCTGCTCCCGAACAGCATCGGAAAAACCATATTTGATATAAAAAAAGAAAATTCCAAAGAAAGAATAATCCCCCCTACGGAGTACACATCATCATGAAAAAAATTCAGCTTCTCAATAAAATCGCTCCCATCGGCACCGACCGTTTTGACCGTGCCGCTTACGAAGTTTCCGCAGACATCACCGCTCCCGACGCCATTATGGTTCGTTCCGCCGCCATGCACGATATGCAGTTCAACCCCGAGCTGACCGCCATCGCAAGATGCGGCGCCGGTGTCAACAACATTCCCGTGGACGACTGCGCGGCAAAGGGCATCGTAGTGTTCAATACCCCCGGCGCCAACGCAAACGGCGTCAAGGAACTGACCATCGCGGCTCTCCTTCTGGCATCCCGCAACATCATCGGCGGCGTACAGTGGGCAGGAACCCTCACCGAAAACGTGGCCAAGTCCGTGGAAGCCGGCAAGAGCGCGTACGGCGGATGCGAACTCCAGGGCAAGACTCTGGGTGTCATCGGTCTGGGCGCCATCGGCGGTCTGGTTGCAAACGCTGCCAAGTCCATCGGCATGAAGGTCATCGGCTGCGACCCCTTCATCTCCATCGACGCGGCATGGCATCTGTCCCAGGACGTTCAGAAGGCTGAAAAGTACGAAGAAATCTTCAAGACCTGCGACTATATCACCCTACACGTTCCCGCTACCAAGGACACCAAGAACATGATCAACGCCGAATCCATCGCCATGATGAAGAAGGGCGTGAAGATCATCAACCTGGCCCGTGCGGATCTGGTCAACGCGGCGGATCTGAAGGATGCTCTCGCTTCCGGTCAGGTCAGCGCATACGTCACCGACTTCCCCACCGAAGAAACCATCAACGTGCCCGGCATCATCGCAATCCCCCATCTGGGCGCTTCCACCACCGAATCCGAGGACAACTGCGCGGTTATGGCGGCTGATCAGCTGATGGAATTCCTGACCCACGGCAATATCAAGAACAGCGTCAACTATCCCTCCATTGAGATGCCCGTGACCGCAGACGCAAACCGCATCGTAATCCTCCACAAGAACATCCCCAACATGATCTCCCACATCGCCACCATTCTGGCAAAGCAGAACGTGAACATCGAAAACATGGCGAACCGCTCCAAGGGCGACTATGCCGTGACCCTCATCGATACCTTCAACGATGTAAGTGACGCCATGGCTGCGGAAATGACCGAAATGGAAGGCATTATCAGAGTAATCAGAATTGGTTGAGTCTGTTCGCTGACGGATGATTCGCTTTGGGCGAGATAACAGTGAATAGATAAGAGAGAATAGTGAAGGTGCATTTTCTGACGAAAATGAAATTATAAAAAACGTGCGGTCGGAAGCTGAAGATAGCTCCAAACCGCACGTTTTCATTCATTCAAAATGCGTCAGCATTTTTACCGTCACTATTCTCTATTATCTCTTCTCTGTTCTCTCAATCCGCGTCTCTTTCCGTCAGCGGATCATCCGGCATTCCATATAGTACCGCTTGCTCTCCGCCTCACCCATGGAGAAGGTCTTTCTCGGCAGGGTGCCGAACTTCTCAATGTACGGGATCAGCCGGGATTTGTCCATAACGTCCGTGAGAAATCCCACCGTACCCACGGCATCCGCCAGCATCACAGCCGCGCCGTCCCCGTGGATGTAGTCGCATTCCACACCGGGATGATCCTTGCAGTACCGGTCAAGGAAGTCCTGCAGAGTGCCGACAGTCAGCCGTCCGTGGGTCATCACCGGGAAATGCACCGTTTTGTCCAGTCCCTTCGTCACCACGCGCACCGTCTGTTCCCCCGGTCCCGGTCTGGTCTGAGCCGCAAATGCACGGAACACGTCGTCCTCGTCGCAGTTCTTCAGAATCCGGTAGATGGGCTCGAACACCAGGGATTCGTCCTCAAGGGCGGTCACCTCACACAGCGCCCATCTGGCGGGATGATGGGGATCCGCTCCCTTCGCCTTCATGTTCTCCCAGTGAGCCTTGGCGGAGGCCAGAGAGTGGTTGCCGTCGCCCATGGCGTATACGATCTCACCGCTCTGCTCCTCGTGTGCGGCGATTCTCTCCATCAGCAGCGTGCGCCATCTTTCGGATACCAGCCGTCCCGTCAGGTGTCCGCCGCCCTGCATCAGATCGAAGTCGTAGCAGACGGGCAGTTCCTCCCTGATTTCCTTCATCCAGCCGAAAAGACCTGTCTTGTCGTCGATCAGCACCAGAATGTGCGGCAGTTCCACAGCGGCGCTTTCCCGGATCTTCACCCGGGGCGGAATCCGGTCGAGAACGGTGGCTTCGGTGGCCCGTACGGGGGAATGGGATCCGGCTGTGTAATCATAGGCTTCCAGGTCGATCTTGCCCACGATGCCGCGGCGTACCGCGCCGTTTGGCAGAGTTCGCTCCACATAGACAAATCCGTTTCCGGCATCTGTGTCCCCGAAGCAGTCGGTCATGTCGCCGGGATCGAAATTCTCCATATTTTCGGCAATATCGTCCCGGTGGATCTTCTC
>JAFQWY010000338.1 GCA_017407225.1 Clostridia bacterium
ACGTTTAATGCCGTTTGAAGCAAGCAAAATACCTGTAAAACGGGAGTGAAAATCGGTTATACAAAACTTCCCCATATCCTTCCCGAAACTTCCCCATCGGTTTCCTTGTGGTATTTTTTCGCTTGTGTTACAATGATTATGTCGAAATTTCAGTATAAAGGAGCACAAATATGAACGAAAACACGAATTCAAAAGCCACACAGCTCTCGCGGGAAGAATGGTTGGATATGACGATTTTTGAGCAGGAGATACCAACGGAAAAGGGGACTGCGCCCGTCAAACCGAATGAAACACGGATCAAAATGAAAAAGAGCCTCAAGAGCATCTGCAAAGAGACCCGTAAGGTTTTGTTTGGACTGGAAGAAATTTAGCGGAATAACACAAAAGACTAAAGAAAATGAACACGACCGCGCGGGGAGATTTGAAATGGCAATCAAGCTTCCGGACGAATTGAGAGAACATCGCTTTTGCAGGGAAGAAAAAGGAAAAAAGGCATCGTTGCTCCTGCGAATGAGCGACGGTGCCTTTTATACACAGAATGAATGTATAGTTTTTAGCCGATGCCCCCATACATCACCCAATCTTCATCATATCCAAATTCCAGCGCAATCAGCTTGGCAAGAGATGCGGATATGGTCATGGGCTTGTCGGGATCGTTCCCACGGCTGCCGGTGAGTATATAGATGTAATTCACGCTGATTCCCACTCGGCGGGCAAACTCCGCTTTGGAGATCTTCTGCTCATGAATGATTTTGTTCAGTCTTTCCGCAAGTGTCATATCATTTTTCTCCTTCCGTCCGATGGTATTTCATAAGGGCGGCATATTCAAGCAGCTGCTTGCGGGAGGTTACGCCAAGCTTAGAGTAGATATTCTTATTATGGAATTTCAGCGTATTCTGGTTGATATCGGCAAGAACAAGGATTTCCTTGGCACTCTTGCCCTCCATATACAGATCGAAAATCGACCGTTCCTTCGGCGTCAGCGTGCGCAGACATTGTGTGAACATCTCAAAACTGTCCGAATCCACCTCGGGCAGTTTTTCTTCTGCCAGATGGGTGATATGCGTCTGTGCCATATCGAACTTGGATCGAACCTCGCGGTTCTCCTTGTCGAGCCGTGCCACTTCCTCCGAATGTGCGCGGTCATTCGCCGCCAGAAATTCCAGAAGGTCATTGATTTCCGAATAGGGCACATCCTTCTTTTCGTCATAGGCACGGCTGTGGATAGAAGCCAGCGCATCGTTTACCGGACGGAGATACCGTTTGCTGATAAACACGGATGCACCGATGCTGACAAGCAGCAATACAACCACCGTCACCATGAAATAAGCGGAGTTGCCCTTGACAGCATTATGGAGAATATCCTGCGGCATCAGGATCGCCGCCACCCAGGATTCCCCCTCATAGGGCGATCCACCCGGATACAGACGGATGGAATCGCTTTTACCGGAGTAGTTCTCACCTCCGCCGGAGAGATGCACGAAATCCTCGTGGCTGTCGGTGACGGATAGATCATAATCCCAGTGCTTACCCGTCAGATAATAGTTTCCGGCGATCAAGCCCTTAGAGGTACAGAATCCGTCCTCGCATACCGGTGCCATGACGGTGAAGATATTCTCAAAACTGCCGCCCTCGGGGGTGTACAGGGATTTGAACAGGCGGTCGCTGACTTCGATCCCGCAGATACCGAACACGGTTCCGTCCTCGCTTCTCAGGGGAACACAAAGCAGAAAGCCCGATTCGCTGTTTCCCTTGAGTGTGATCCTACCGCTCCAATAATAGAGTCGCGACAGTGCCGTTTCCGGATTCTGCCGTGCGGTATCCATGACCTTAGTCCAAAATTCCTGCCCCTCGATATCGAACTCCATCTTCCACTGACCGAGAAGCATGATCCCGTTATCCCGTGCAAGCTGTGCGGGTCCGCGCAGATAATGGATATCCACGCCGGTCGTGGAGGTATAGGTCGGCTGTGTTTTCTTCAGGAACACACCCGACTTAGCGGTTTCGGAATCGGAATTGACCGTCGCATCCAGCAGAATAAACACACCGCCGCAGTAGCGGTTGTTGA
>JAFQWY010000339.1 GCA_017407225.1 Clostridia bacterium
CCCGCTGGATGGACATGGACTCCATGGTCTATATCTCCGGTCTGTCGGAAATGGAAGCCATCATGGGGGATGACTCCAAACTGATCGCCGACATCGTGGAATCCGCCCGTGAACTGCATCCCCGTTTCATCACCGTTGCGGGTACTCCCATTCCCGCCATGACGGGATTTGACTACGAAGCCTGTGCCGCCATGATCGAAGCGGAAACGGGAATTCCCGCGCTCGGCATCGCAACCACCGGAATGAATTCCTACATCCATGGTGCATCCATGGCCTATCTGGCATTCGCAAAGCGGTTTGTGAAACGGGATGTTCCGAAATCCGTCCGTCCGTCCGTGAATATTCTCGGCATGACTCCGCTGGATTTCTCCGTGAAAGGCGAGACTCAGTCCGTTGAACGGTTCTGCAGAAATGCGGGATTTGAAGTGAACGCCAATTTTTCCATGGGATGTACATTTGATGAACTGGTGAATGCCGGTGCGGCGCACGTGAATCTGGTGGTTTCCGCCGCCGGTCTGGAGCTGGCCGGGTGGATGGAAGACGAACTGGGTATCCCCTATGTAATCGGCACGCCGGCTGCCGGGGATTATGCAAAATCCCTGACCGGTGCGCTCCATTCCGCAGCAGAAACGAAGTATTCCCGTCTTTGCCGCAGACACAACGGTGTATCCGGTGACATTGCCGTGATCGGCGAAAACGTCCGCTCTATCGCGCTTGCGGAAGCTGTCACCGATGCCTCCGGACGTGCCTGCCGGGTGATTTCCTCCGTTTCCGATACCGTTCTGCGGGAAGGGGATCTGTACGCCCCCTGGGAGGACGATGTGATCGACGCAATCCGTGACGTAAAAATCGTCATCGCCGATCCCATGTTCAAACCTATTGTACCTGCATCCGCAAAATTTATCGCAAATCCTCACGAAGCCTGCTCCGGACGCATCTGGCGGGAAGATATCATCAACCCAGCAGACAGCATCGAAGCCATCCTCAGCCAACTTTAATACTTTAACATAAAAGGAGACTCCTGACATGAAAAAGTTCACAAAAATCCTCGCGGCAATTCTCGCAGTCTGCACAATGCTTCCCCTGATCGGATGCGGTGTTGCGCCTGTACAGAGCGGATCCCGTACCATCACCGACCATGCGGGTAATGAAGTCCGCATTCCCGATGAGATCGACAGCGTGGTCTGCACCGACCTGCTTCCCCTGCCCTCCGTTCTGACCGTATTCTTTGATTCCGCCGAAAAGATCAAGGGTATTGCCCCCAACTCCATGACTGCGGCGAAAAACGGACTGCTGGGTGAAATCTACCCCGAAATTCTGGAAGCGGAAACCGGCTTCATGTCCGGCTCCTCCGTGAATGTGGAAGAGCTGATGAAGCTGGAGCCCGATGTGGTATTCTACAGCGCATCCAATCCCGATCTGGGCACTGTCCTGACCGCCGCCGGCTTCAACGCAGTTGCACTTTCCGTCAACAAATGGGGCTACAACACCATCGAGACCCTGAACAACTGGATTTCCCTGCTGTCCCAGATTTTCCCGGACAACGACAAAACCGAGATCGTAGCGAAATACTCCGAGGAAACCTACAATCTGGTGCAGGAAAGAGTTGCCGGACTGGCGGATGAAGATCGTCAGCGTGCATTCTTCCTGTTCAAGTATGACGAAACCATGCTCCAGACCTCCGGTTCCAGCTTCTTCGGTCACTGGTGGGCGGAAGCTATCGGTGCTGTCAATGTAGCGGCCGAGCTGACTTCGGACAACGCCGTGGCTGTAAACATGGAACAGGTATACGACTGGAATCCTTCCCTGATTTTCATCACCAACTTCACCTCTGCCATGCCTGAGGATCTGGCAAACAATGCCATCGGCAGCGACAACTGGGGTGCCGTGGATGCGGTCATCAACGGAAACGTACACAAGATGCCCCTCGGTATGTACCGCAGCTATACCCCCGGTGTGGATACTCCCATCACCCTGCTGTGGCTGGCAAAAACCGCATATCCCGAACTGTTCGCTGATATCGACATTACAGCGAAAACCATTGAATATTACAACGAAGTTTTCGGCATTACCCTGACGGAAGAACAGGCCGCCTCCATTTTCGCGCCGTCCGCATCCGTGGGCAAGGGCTTCGGAAACTGATCAAGGAGAACTTATGTCACTGAACAATACACCTTCCGGTGAACGGATCACCATCGGATTCTTCGGCATGAGAAACGCCGGTAAATCCAGCGTGGTCAACGCCGTAACCGGGCAGGAATTATCCGTGGTATCCGATGTGAAAGGCACCACCACCGACCCTGTCAAAAAAGCCATGGAGCTTCTTCCCATCGGTCCCGTTGTCATCATCGACACCCCCGGCATGGATGACGAAGGGGATCTGGGGGAACTCAGAGTCAAAAAAGCACGCCGGATCCTGTCCGAAACCGCCATTGCTGTGCTTGTCGTGGACGGTACGGTGGGATTCTCCGACGGCGACCGGATGCTTCTGGATTTATTCAAAGAAAAAAAGCTGCCCTATGTGGTAGCTTACAACAAGTCCGATCTCCCAGGCTTCACTGCGAGTGAGGACGGAATCCCGGTCAGCGCAGCATCCGGCGACGGCATTCACGAGCTGAAAGAGAAGCTGGGATCCTTCGCAAAATCCATGCAGAATGAGAAAAAAATTGTCTCCGATCTGCTCACCCCCGGCGATATCGTGGTGCTGGTCATCCCCATTGATGAAGCGGCTCCCAAGGGACGTCTGATTCTCCCCCAGCAGCAGACCCTCCGGGATATTCTGGATGCTCACTGTACCGCAATCTGCTGTCAGGATACGGAACTGCCCCAGACCCTCGCTTCCCTTGCCAAGAAACCCAGACTGGTCATCACCGACTCCCAGGCTTTCGGCAGAGTGGCCAAGGATACCCCTGCCAACATTCCGCTGACTTCCTTCTCCATTCTGTTCGCACGCTACAAGGGAGATCTGGCTGAGCTGGTCAAGGGCGCGGCGGCTCTCGCAAAAATCAGGGAGGGAGACAGGGTGCTCATTTCCGAAGGATGTACCCACCACCGTCAGTGCGGCGACATCGGTACGGTGAAAATGCCCGCATGGATCGAAAAGTTCTCCGGCGCGAAACCGGAATATACCTTCACATCCGGCGGCGAATTTCCCGAAGATCTGTCCGGATACAAGGTCTGCGTCCACTGCGGCGGCTGTATGCTCAACGAACAGGAAATGAACTGGCGTATCTCCCACGCCAGGGAATCCGGTCTTCCCATTGTCAACTACGGCATCGCCATCGCGCAGATGCACGGAATCCTGCGGCGCAGTCTGGAACCCTTCCCGGAAATTCTGGCTCTTCTGAATGAATAAATGAACAGCGAAATGCAGTCCGAACGTCCCCTGAGAAAGGGAGGCCCGGACTGCATTCTTTTGATTCAGTTTTCCAGAAGTTTTACCAGTTCTTCACCGGTCACGCTGTCGGTAATGGTGTACCGTCCCAGCCCAAACAGAGTCTGGGGCAGGCCGCGCAAGAGGGTATTGCTCCGGTATTCTGTGGAAAAAGTGACGGTAATGCCGTTTTCCGCAAACACCGCCGCTGCCTCGTCGGTCATGATACCGTTCGGGTAGGCCAGTGCGAAGACCGATTCGCCTGATGCATCTTCCAGCTGAGTGATGCTGATACGGATATCCTCCTCCAGTGCGGTGAGGTAATCCGCTTCCGCTTCATCGGTGAGCGGTCTGACGCAGGTGCGCGGCGTACTCTTTTCGTACTGCACCGCCTGATGCATATCCCATGTGTGGCTCTGCACATCCATCACACCGGACTGCGCCATCTCCATGGCTTCTTCTTTACCGAAGTGGGGAATGATGGCTTCTCCGGTGTTCTTGTAGGTATCCGCTCCGAAGGTGGAACCCACGCAGAATACCGTTCCGTGCATACCAAGCTCACTGAGAACCGGGTACGCATATTCGTAAACCGACCGGTAACCATCGTCAAAGGTGATGAGCACGGGCTTTTCGGGCAGATTTTTACCGTTATTGACATACGCAAGCAGATCGTCAGGAGTCACAGCGGTGAATCCCGCATCCGTCAGCGCTTCCATCTGTTTCCGGAAGTTATCGGGTGTCACGGTCATGTCGTTTACCGCATTCTCATCCAGATGATGGTACATCAGAACGGGCAGATTCACCGAAATTTCGGCATCCGGCATGGCAGATCTGTTCGCATAATTTGCGAAATACCGGTCCGCGTTTTCCGCTGTCACATAATATCCGAAATCCTCGGGAATCCATGTGTCCTCCCCGCCGATCCGTGCGGCCGCCATGTTTCCCACAGCATTGCGGAAATGGGTGGAGTCGTAGAAATACCGGGGTTCAAAGCTGACGGATGAATAGGAGAAATCCCAGTAGTCCGTCACCTGAGCCAGATCCCGGTAAAATCCGGTCACGTCCGCCATATCGAAGTTGTCCAGATATTCCGCATACACGGGAGCGGTTACGACAGTCAGATTTACACCGGCATCTTCACACATCTTCACGATTCTGCCGACGGAATCCAGACAGTTCTGTCTGTTCGGCATGGTATAGCCGGATCCTGCCGGATATTCTGCAAACACCGGATAGGCATCCAGATAGCGCGCCATATCCCCGATGGGTTCGATGTCCCGCTTCCGCTTGTCATATTCCCCGGTAACCGGATCGAACACATCAAAAGACTGAGCAAGCCATGTATCGGTCTTCCGGTTCTTCAGTTTCGCCATGCCGTATTCGGGATTTGCGAACAGGAACCGTGCATAATAGGACACCGGATCCGATCCGTCAACGGATGCGGGCATGGAGTGAGTATAGGCGTTGGATTCCTCGTCATAGGCCACCGCATTGTCCAGATACACGTTGAGGACAATATTCTTCGGATGATCCTTTTCGATCAGGTAAGCGATCATCTGCTCGGAGTCCAGCATATCGGCACCGTAGACGATCATGTTGTAAAAGGAGGCATCGTACAGTTCATTGAACGGCTCCACGGTAAACGCGGACGTGGAGGAACAGCCGATCAGATAGGAGTCATAGTCCTCCCGGTGATCCTCCAGATACGAGAATTTCGCCGTCCGGGGATTGTTTGTCATGTTATAGCTCCACCAGTCCAGCACCGGGTCGCCGAATACTCCGAAAGGATCGGTCAGCACGTTGAATCCCGCAATGAGAAGTGCGATGCC
Source organism: Clostridia bacterium (assembly GCA_017407225.1). GTDB lineage: Bacteria > Bacillota > Clostridia > Oscillospirales > CAG-272 > UMGS1696. The sequence continues at coordinate 5,203 of JAFQWY010000339.1, forward strand.
CAAAACAGTCAGAAGGAAGGAAATCAGCCATTTTTTCGATGTCATGGGTACCCTCCTTAAAACGCGCCGTAGATGAATGCGGACGAGATATAGCTGTCACGGTAAATGCCGAAGAACAGGATAGCGAGCAGCGGAATCACCATGGCAATCCACTGGATGAAGCCGTTTTTCTTCGCCAGTGCTTCTGAGAGCGGCTCATGGGTTTCCTCAAACCATTCAACCGCCAGCATCACGGCAGCGGATACTGCGATCACGGCATAATCCGCTCCGGTCAGACCGAGAGTCAGCATGGTACCGTTCCACAGATCGGAAATCCGCGCCGCCATGGGATTGAAGGTATGCCCGATCAGCGCAAGCCCTGTCAGCAGTCTGGGAGAACGGGTGATGTACCGTCCCAGAAATACCAGAAACCACGTCCGTACCATGCCGAACCATTTCCAGTACCGGGATTTGTCGTCGATGTTCAGCTTTTTCTTCCAGTCACTGTACACATTTGCCAGCAGAATTGAGGATGTGATCACCGCACCGTTCCAGAAACCGTAAGCGATATACCGGAAATTGGCACCGTGCCAGATGCCGATGATCAGGTAAATGATGAATGTTGCGGCGGAGGTGGGCATGATCTTCCCGAGCTTGCCTCCGAACTTATTCCTCGACCATTTGCCGAACTTTCCGAACGCCGGAGACAGGGATATGGGATAGAACACGTAGTCCCGCATCCATCCGCCCAGCGTGATGTGCCACCGTCTCCAGTATTCCGCCAGATTCTCCGCAAAAATGGGTCGGCGGAAGTTCTCTTCCAGCGTGATGCCGAAAAGCCGCGCAGAACCCACGGTGATATCAATACCGCCGGAGAAATCGCAGTAGAGATTGATGCAGTAGAGCAGAATGGCCATTGCCGTCACTGTACCGCTGTAGGAACCGTAATCAGCGAAAAATGCGGATACCGCCACAGCCGCACGGTCTGCGATGACCATTTTTTTGAAGTAACCCCACAGAATCCGCAGAATGCCTTCTCTCAGATCATCGGCGTTCAGCGGCTTCCCTTCCGTCAGCTGAGGTGAAAGTTTATCGTAACGGGAGATGGGTCCCTGCACCATCTGGGGGAAGAAGGATACAAACAGAGCGAATTCTGCAGGATTGCGCTGTGCCGGATACTTGCCCCGGTAGCAGTCGATGACGTAGCCCACGGACTGGAAGATGAAAAAGGAAACACCGATGGGCATGACAAAATCGGGCACAGCAGGGTTCCATGAAATTCCAAAGGTTCCCAGCAGTCCCGAGACCGTTCCCACAGTGAAATCCAGATATTTGAGCATCCACAGCATCCCGAAGTTCAGCAAAAGCGTGACGGCCACCGTGATCTGCTTTTGTTTTTTCAGCCTGTCAAGGGCAGTTTTGTCCGATTTTGGGATTTCCTTCCGCAGCCCGTTCAGGTGATCCAGAATCAGCCCTGCAGACCATGTGGTGAGAACGGTGAAGCAGAGATACGCCATTGCCCGGATTCCGCCGCACAGATAATACCCGCAGCTGAAGAGAAGCAGGACAATCCAGCGGAATCTCTTGGGGCAGATACCGTAGAAGAGAACGGAGGCCAGCAGAAAACCCGTAAATCCGAAGGAGATATAGGACATTACTGCTTGGATTCAATCATTGCCAGCATGGCGTCGGCGGAGTTGAAATTCTCGGGGAGCAGGTCGTCCACGGTGATTTCCACGTCGAATTCCGCCTTGATTTCGTTGACGATCTGCACGATATCAAGGGACTCGATCAGACCGTCGTCAATGAGATTTTCTTCGGTTTCAAAATCCACATCGGGACAGATGTCCTCGAGAATGGCAAGGAGTTTCTTCTTGTTCATATGATTGGTTTCCTTTTATCTGAAAATTCAGTTGTTTCCGTAAATCAGCACCGCGGATTTCATACCGTCCGCTTTGTAGCCGGATTTTTCGTAGGTGCGGATGGCAGGTTCGTTGTCTTCACGCACCCAGACTGTGGATTTTTTGCTGCCGCAGAGTGACAGGTATGTCTGTACCAGTCCGCCTGCAATCCCGCGATTCCGCATGGACTGAGCTACAGCAAGATGCCGCAGTTCACTTCCCGTCCGGGACTTTGTAAAATGGAGCAGGCCGGATGCGTTCATGTCGGTGAGAATATGCCCGGCGGCAATCTCATCCGCAAGTTCTTTTTCAGTCGGGATGCATCCCGCATACGGATGGAAATTCTCCCGGAACAGAGTCATCAGCGTATCAAGCTGATCGGGACGCGCCGGAATTATGGTACCCAGTCCGTCCGGTTCACTTCCCCGACGGGTCATGCGGAACCGATGAAACAGGGTTGCGAATCCAGTCTCCGCAAATCCGCAGACGGCGTTTTTGGCCGTTGTGTCGCGGTCACGGTACGGTATCTCCAGCACAGCCGGCAGATCCGGGGGTTCCATTTCGGGATGTTCCGGATCAGCAAGGTAGAAATAGGTGCGGTAATAGGTTTCGCGCCGTCTGTAAATCAGAATCCCGCTGTCGGTGTGATGCACGAACAAGTCACCGGAAGCCAGAGATCTCTCCGTTTCCTCCTGGGGAAGGAAGAAATTAGTGCAGACAGACGAAGATTTCGCTAAAATTTTGTTGATTCCGTCGTACAGCTCACCGGAGGATTCAATTCTTTTCACGGAAATACTCCTCCTTCAGCCCGGGACGGTCGATTTTGCCGTTTGCGGTGGTGGGAAATCTTTTGTACATCCGCCACACATTGGGCATCATGTATTTGGGCAGACGGTTCTTCACGCCTGCTGTCACCTCGGTTTCTGTCAGATCGGTCAGCAGACACGCCACGATCAGGTCGCTGTCTCCGTCAAAGAAGCAGGCGCAGTCACGCACACCGTCAAGGGCATTCAGCGCGGTCTCGATCTCGCCAAGCTCAATCCGGTAACCCATATGCTTGATCTGACCGTCACGGCGGGACAGGTAGTAAAGATTTCCGTCATCTCCCACCTTTGCAATATCCCCTGTGCGGTACAGGCGGTCGGGGTATGCGGTGTTCATGGGATTCTGTACGAATGCGGCGGCGGTTTTATCGGGATCTCCGTAATACCCCAGCGCCAGGCCGATGCCGCGCACGCAGATTTCGCCGGGTTCTCCGTCCGGTACGGGTTTCAGATCCTCGTCCAGGAGGAAAATTTCCATGTTCCGGCAGGCCTTTCCGATGGGCACCGGTTCGCCGTCGGCAAAATCCCGGTCAATTCTACAGGCAGTACAGTCCACGGTCACTTCGGTAGGGCCGTAGAGATTGATGAATTCACACCCAGGCGCGGCTTTTTTCCACAGATTCAGATGCTTCGCCTGAAGGGCTTCACCGCCTAGAATCACATGTTGAAGAGCGGGCAGAGCTTTCTTCTCGAAAATTCCAGATTCTGCGGTCAGACGGAATGCGGAGGTCGCCCAGATCAGTCCGGTGATGTTCCGTTCGTTCAGATAATCAACCAGCAGTGTAGGGAACGAGAACAGCTTTTTCGGCAGGACATACGTCGTGCATCCCCGTGCAGCAGTCTGGTACAGATCCTTCACCGACAGATCGAAGAAGAACGGTGCCTGATTGCCGAGAGTCCATGTTTCGTCAATGCCGCAGAAATCGCTCATCCAGTCCGTAAAATCCATGATACTCCGGTGGGATACGGGAATCCCCTTGGGCACACCTGTGGATCCGGAGGTGAAAATCATGTATGCCGGATCAATGTCAAGAACCTTCTCTCGCCGGGATTCCAACACAGCTTCCTCTGTTTTCACCAGTTCCGCCTCCTCAACGGACAGCAGCGGCACCCGGTCACCGTATTTCGCTGCGATTTTCCGGTCATGATCCGTGTACAGCAGAAGAGCGGGCTTCACTCTGGCGAGAATGTCGTTCATGCGGTCTTCCGGCATCCGGGGATCCAGCGGCACATAACAGCATCCTGCCGCAAGTGCGCCGAACATCCCAAGGACGGTCACAGCCGAACGGTCCGCAAGTACGGCAACCATGGCGCGGATCGGGCAGGCTTCTGCGACCGCAGTTCCCACAGAATCCGCATGTGCTTTCAGTTCCGCGAAGGAAAAAGACCGGCTGTCGTCCGCAAACGCCGTTTTATCCGGCAGTCGTGCGGCTGTGCCGGTGAGATATTCGTACAGATTCAGCATGGCTCGTCCTCCGTGAAACTCTTTGTGTAATACGGAGGTATTATATCATATAATGTTGCAAAAGTCAATCCACTTGACAGCCGGGGACGGTAGTGCTATAATAAAACCGATATGAAGACGAAATTTTTACAATTTATCAAAAAACTTCTGCCCGCCGGACTGACTCTGTCCGCCTGTCTCACCGCACTTCTCGGCAGCATGATCCTCGCCTTCGGGTTGTATCACATTCATTCCCTCTCGGGTGTCACGGAAGGCGGTATTCTTGGTCTGACGCTTCTGCTGGATCACTGGTTCAGCATCTCCCCCGCTCTCTCGGGGCTGATTCTCAACACAGCCTGCTATCTGGTAGGATGGAAGGTTCTGGGCGTGGATTTCATCTGGTATTCCCTGATTTCCGGCGGCGGATTTTCCCTGTTCTATGCTGTTTTCGAGCAGTTTCCCCGGATTTATCCCGACATCGCATCCCATCCCCTGATCGCGGCCATTCTCGGTGCGGTATTCGTGGGTGTGGGCGCGGGGCTGTCCGTCCGTGTGGGCGGCGCATCCGGCGGAGATGATGCCCTTGCCATGACCCTGGAGCATATGACTCACATTCCCATCCAGTGGCTGTATCTGGTGTCCGACCTGACGGTGCTGGGGATGTCCCTGACCTATATTCCCCTCCGCCGGATTCTCTATTCCCTTCTGACCGTGGTTCTGTCCGGACAGATCATCGGATGGATCCAGAATTACAAACGCCCGAACTCCTGACAGACCATATTCAAAATTCTTCACACGGAGGTACCCATGACACACCTTCCGCTTCTGAAAAACGAACTCGTCCGACCTGCGGGAGATCCGGTACTGTGCGATCTCCTGCGGTTCCGCTCCTTCCGTAAGACCTACGGCCAGACTCCGCTGACGGCGAAAGCCCATGCACTGGCGTATCTGCTGGAATATTACCCGGCATCGGTTTACGGAAACGACCGCATTATCGGCTCCCGGCGAGGCTGTTTCACCGCGGACTACGATCCGGCTGAGCTGAACCGGGCACGGGAAATCTGCGGCAATTACGGCTCCCTCCACTTCGGCACCAACAGCGACCACTTCGCCCCGGGATACGAAACCTTCCTCAGGGATGGTATCCGCGGTACCCGGGACAGAATTGACCGTTCCCTTGAGATTCACGGAGATGACTCTGATAAAGTCGAATTTCTTACAGCACAGCGGCTGGTTCTGGATGCGTTTGCCGTGTTTATCCGCCGCCACGCGGAAGCCGCACGGAAAGCCTCCGACGGATCCGATGATCTTGCCCTGGCTGCACAGGCACTGGAAAACATCGCGGAGAATCCGCCGTCTTCCTTCCGGGAAGCGCTGAATCTGGTGTGGCTCTGCCATCTCGCATTCCTGCTGCAGGGCAAGTATGCCATGGCGCTGGGACGGATTGACCAGTATCTCTATCCCTACTTCCGCCATGACATGGATGCGGGAATCCTCACAGCCGAAGAAGCGGAAGACCTGCTGGGATGCACCTTTATCAAAATCGGTGAGAGCCGGTACTGGGGCGGGGATGACGTGGTGAATATCTGCATCGGCGGTGTAACTCCCGACGGCAGTGAAGGCATCAATGAGCTGACCTACTGCGTTCTCCACGCTGTCCGGAACTGCAATATTCCCGGTCCCAATCTGTCCGCGCGTCTCCATGAAGGCATGCCTGACCGGTTCCTTGACGAATGTCTGCAGGTGATCGGCACGGGTCTCGGTTATCCCGCGCTGATGAACGACCGGGTGAATATTCCGGCACTGCTCCGCCACGGGTACTCCATCGAAGACGCACGGGATTACTGCTTCGTGGGATGCATCGAGAACTTCATTCCCGGCAAACAGCCCGCGTGGTCGGACGGACGGTTCAATGTGCCGGAATTTCTGGAAGCCGTCTTCTACCGCGGGAAAACCAAACTGGATCCTCACTACTACGGCATCGATTGCGGGGATCTTGGTGAAATCCGCTCCATGGACGAATTCATGGCAGCGTTTGAGCATCAGATCGACTTTGCGGCGGCGGAATATGTGTCCGTGTTCAACAACGACAACGGCAGAATCAATTACCGCAATTACGCCGAACCCTTCATGTCCCTGTTCTGCGATGACTGCATCGGACGTGGGACAGACATCAACTGCGGCGGTGCCAGGTATCCTTCCGCTCACGGCGCGGGATGCATGGGAATTGCCACTGTCGCCGACTCCCTTGCCGCTATCGAAAAAGTGGTATTTGAGGAAAAGCACTGCACGCTGACCGAACTGCGGGATGCCATGTCCGCCGACTTCGAGGGGTACGAGATTCTCCGCCAACGGCTTCTTGCGGCTCCCAAATACGGCAACGACGACGATTTTGTGGACAAATACGCGGTCTGGTATGTGAAGTATCTGGATAGAGTCTTCGGAAAATACCGCACCCGCGACAACGGTCCCTTCTATACTGCCATCGCCAGCAACACCCAGAGCGTATCCGCCGGCTTCATCACCGGTGCCACCCCGGACGGACGTCACGCCAAACACCCCCTGTCCGATGCGGCATCCCCCACCTACGGCATGGATCAGAACGGCCCCACCGCCACTTTCCTGTCCATGGCCAAGCCCGACTACAGTCTGGTCTCCTGCGGCACGGTACTGAATCAGAAGTACACCCCCGATATGCTCAATGATCCGGTCAAACGTAAAGCCCTCACCGCCGCCATCAAGGTATATTTCGCCAAAGGCGGTCAGGAAGTGCAGATCAACTGCGTCTCCCGCGAAACACTCCGCGATGCCATGGAACATCCGGAAAACTACGGTTCCCTCGTAGTACGGGTATCCGGTTTCTCCGCCTACTTCACCAAGCTGGACCGAAGCGTACAGGAAGACATCCTCCACCGCACCGAACACGATTCCATCTGATTTTATCAGCTTACAAAAGAAGCTCCGTTTACCGCCGTCATTCAGCGGGAACGGAGCTTTTTGTCATTCGCCGGTACCGGAGGATTCTCCGAAAACGGTCAGGTAATAGTCTTCCAGCGTGGGGGAG
>JAFQWY010000340.1 GCA_017407225.1 Clostridia bacterium
AAGAGAAAACGCAGCGCCTCTCTTGACGTAAGAAAAGCAAGATCCGGTTGGCTGTTCGTTCTCCCCTTCATCCTTGGCTTCGTTCTTATTTACATCCCGATTATTTTCGACTCCATCAAGTACAGCTTCAACGAAATCGACATTCTCGTCGGCGGCGGTTACAAGCTGGAATGGGTGGGCTGGAAGAACTACTCCGACGCACTCCTCGTTGATACATCCTATGTAACAACGCTCGTTGCAGGTCTGAAGCAGCTGATTATGGATATTCCCTGTATCGTGCTCTTCTCCCTGTTCATCGCAATCATCCTGAACCAGAAGATCGCAGGCCGTGCAGCGTTCCGTGCAATCTTCTTCATCCCCGTTATTCTTTCCACCGGTCTGATCGCAGACATCGATGCTCAGAACAGCCTGAACTCCTACATGCAGGAATCCGGCGGTATCGATGACGGTTCCGGCCAGACTTCCACCGCTACCGAAATCATCTCCGTTATGGACGTGGAAAGACTGTTCGATAACATGATGATCGGTACCGAAATCGTGGAATACGTTGTTGGTATGGTTAACAACATCTTCAACATCGTAAACCGCTGCGGTGTACAGATGCTGATCTTCCTCTCCGGTCTTCAGTCCATCTCTCCCGCAATCTACGAATCCTGCTCCATCGACGGTGCATCCGGCTGGGAATCCTTCTGGAAGGTAACTCTTCCCATGGTATCCCCGATGATTCTCGTAAACACCATTTACACCATCATCGACGCCTTCACCTCGCAGGATAACCGCGTTATGTCCTACATCGCATCTGTTTACGAACAGGCTGACGGTAACGTTCTCAGCTCCGCAATGTCCTGGATGTACTTCCTGATCGTTATCCTGATCATTGCAGCTGCTTCCGGTCTGCTGAGCGCGTTCGTATTCTATCAGAGAAGAGACTAAGAAAGGAGGAAGTAAACGATGAACGCACCTAAGGTTAAAAAAGAAACCAAGAATAAGATTCAGGTTGAATTTGAACGCACTCCGTTCTGGGAAAGAATGAAGGCGAAGCTGATTAACCTCTACACCGTTAAGAGAGTAGTATGGTACCTGTTCCGGTTCCTTCTCCTCCTCGGTATCTCCTACGTAATTCTGTTCCCGTTCTTCTCCAAGATTTCTTCCTCTTTCATGGCTCCGGAAGACTTCGTAGACGTAACGGTTCGACTGATCCCCAAGCATCCTACCCTGGACACCTACAAGGCTATCATTGTGGACAACGATTATCTCCTTGCCCTCCTGAATACCTTCATTCTGTCCCTGGTATGTGCTCTCCTCCAGACCTTCGTATGCTGTATCATCGGCTACGGTTTCGCAAAGTTCAAGTTCAAGGGTAACTCCCTCCTCTTCCTCTGCGTAATCTTCACCATGGTAGTTCCGCATACCACTCTCCAGCTGTCCCTGTTCATGAAGTTCAGATACTTCGATATCCTCGGTATCGTTAATCTGCTGGGCGGCGGTCTCATTGATGCCATCAACCTCACCGACGGCACCACCTCCATCAACTTCATCAACACCAACTGGCCCCTGTACATCATGTCCCTCACCGGTCTGGCGTACAAGAACGGTCTGTACATCTTCCTCCTCCGTCAGTTCTACCGCGGTATTCCTGACGAACTGGAAGAATCCGCTTACCTCGATGGTTCCGGCGTATTCAGAACATTCTTCAGCATCATCATTCCCCTGTCCGTTACCATGCTGATCACTGTATTCATGTTCTCCTTCTGCTGGCAGTGGACCGACAACTTCTACACCAACCTGTTCTATACAACCGCTGGTGACAAGCTGCTCCCCGATATCATCAAGGTTCCGAAATCCCTCGACGTCAACTACGCGGGTCAGTCCCTCTATACCGCCGCTATTACCAATACCTGCGGTATCCTGATTATGGCTCCGCTGATCGTTCTCTACCTCTTCGGTCAGAGATACATCGTTCAGGGTATCGAACGTTCCGGTATCACCGGCTAATTTCCCCGCTTTCCCGAAAGTCATCCATCCTTCACCGATGGGTGACTTTCTTTTTTTAGTGAAGAGATAAGAGAGAATAGATAATAGATAATACCATACGGCGCGCGTGAACCCGGATGTGAAGCGATTTAGGTTTTGGTACGCATGAATCGGCATCGCACCCTAAAGTACGATCCGCAATTGTACCCGTAGTGAGAAATCTCTGATCCAAAACTACACGCCGTCTGAAAAAATCCCCTCGAAGATGACTGAATCATATCCGTGTATTAACTGTCAGCAGCTTTACCTTGTCAGCATAAAAGTTTTTGCGGAGCTTTTTTCAAAAAGCGACCGTCTCCCCCACACATCCCCCTTGCAAAAGCGCATATTTTGTAGTATAATATACACATCCATATTATAATAGGAATAATATCGTTTCCTGAAAGGACATAGCTCAATGAAAAAGTTACTCCTCGGCAATGAGAGCGTGGCGCGCGGTCTTTACGAAGCCGGCGTCAAGTTTGTCTCCAGTTATCCCGGAACCCCCAGCACGGAAATCACCGAATTTTCCGCAACTTATCCCGAAATCTACAGCGAATGGGCACCCAATGAAAAGGTTGCTCTGGAAGCTGCTCTCGGTGCGGCAGTCGGCGGCGGCAGAGCATTCTGCGGTATGAAGCACGTCGGTCTGAACGTGGCGGCTGACCCGCTGTTCGTTGCAGGCTATACCGGAATCAATGGCGGTATGGTAATCGGCGTTGCGGACGACCCGGGTATGCACTCCTCCCAGAATGAACAGGACAGCCGTCATTACGCCATCGCGTCCAAGCTGCCCATGGTGGAACCCGCAAACTCTGCGGAATGCAAGGAATACACCAAGATCGCATTCGATCTTTCCGAACAGTTCGATACTCCCGTGATCCTTCGTCTCACCACCCGCGTCAGCCACAGCAGATCCCCGGTTGCACTGGAAGAACGCGTGGAACACGAAATCAAGGCATACGAAAAGGATCCGGCCAAGCACGTTATGATGCCCGCAAATGCGAGAAAGCGTCACTATGTGGTAGAGGATCACCTGGCGGCACTGGCTGAATACGCGGAAAACTGCCCCCTGAACACCGTAGAAGACAACGGTTCCGAAATCGGTATCATCACTGCCGGCAACTGCTGGAACTACGCCAAGGAAACCTTCGGCAAGAGCGCAAACTATCTGAAGCTGGGGCTGCTCAATCCCCTTCCGAAGAAGCTGATTCTGGACTTCGCCGCAAAGTGCGAAACCGTGATCGTTGTGGAAGAACTGGATCCCGTGATCGAAAATCACTGCCGCGCACTGGGCATCAGCGTAACCGGCAAGGACGTTCTGCCCCTGTGCGACGAATACAGCGAAGAGCTTCTGAAGGAAAAGCTGCTGGGCATCGAAGCGGATTACGCTCAGCTGGGCGATCCCATTCCGCCCCGTCCGCCGGTACTCTGCCCCGGATGTCCTCACAGAGGTGTGTTCTACACTCTCTCCAAGCTGAAGATCCGCGTATCCGGCGACATCGGATGCTACACTCTCGGCGCAGTTGCACCCCTGAACGCCATTGACAGCGTTTACTGCATGGGCGCATCCATTTCCTCCCTCCACGGTACCTGCAAGGTTCGCGGCGAGGAAGACAAGTTCGTGTCCGTCATTGGCGACTCCACCTTCATGCACAGCGGTATGACCGGTCTGGTGAACGTGGTTTACAACGGCGGCAACACCACTACCATGATTCTGGACAACTCCATCACCGGCATGACCGGTCACCAGGACAACCCCCTGACCGGCAAGACTCTGATGGGTCAGCCCGCTCCCAACCTGTGTCTGGAAGACATCTGCGCATCTCTTGGCGTATCCCGTGACCATATCCGTGCCGTTGACCCCAACGATCTTGCGGCACTGGAAGCGATCATCAAGGAAGAAACTTCCGCAAACTGCCCCTCCGTGATCATCTGCCGCCGTCCCTGCGCGCTCCTGAAGTCCGTGAAGAAGAATCCTCCCATTCAGGTGAATGCGGACAAGTGTATCGGCTGCAAGGCGTGCATGAAGATCGGCTGTCCCTGCATCTCCGTGACCGACAAGAAGGCGAAGATCGACCAGACCATGTGTGTCGGCTGCGGTCTCTGCGAGCAGATGTGCAAGTTCGGTGCGCTCTGAGTTTAGTTGAAGATTATGAGGAGAGGGAAACGGGTCGCTTTCTTGTAAGAAAGCTTGGCAAAGAACTTCCGGCTGACAAGGTGCAGTGGTCTAAGGATTATTTGGCTGATATGGGTTCGTTTTTTGAAGGGGATTTTGGATGGGTGCAGTTTGCAGCCATATGGAAATCCCACGGCGAGTTGACATATGGTTCCGTCCAATGCCTCAGAAAACTGTTCTGGGGCAGATAGGTGGCCACGCGGTTTACAAGTAAACCGGACCCTATTCGCCGCAGCCGTGGCGCGATCGAGTGATTCAGTGATTTGGATTGTTTCGGATTCGGACTCGCGTGCGCCGTGGTGTTGGCGGGAGTTGTTTGTGAGTGATTTTAGTTTTGCTTTTGCGAAGCAAATGTTTCTCTTCTCGTGTTTATAGAAATTATTGAAAGGCAGAATAAGATTATGTCTAAGAATATTATGATCGTCGGTGTCGGCGGGCAGGGTACTCTCCTTGCTTCCAAGATTCTCGGCAAGGCTGCGATGGATTCCGGTCTGGATGTGAAGGTTTCCGAAGTCCACGGTATGTCCCAGCGCGGCGGTTCCGTTGTTACATATGTCCGCTTCGGCGAAGAAGTGTATTCTCCCGTCATCTGCAAGGGCGATGCGGATGTTATCCTCAGCTTTGAGCTTCTCGAAGCCGCAAGATGGCTGCCCCATCTGAAGAACGGCGGTACCATCGTTACCTCCACTCAGCAGATCAATCCCATGCCCGTCATCACCGGCGCGGCAAAGTATCCCGAAGAAATCATCAGCGATATGAAGACAATGGCGATCGACATCCGCCCCTACGATGCTCAGGCAATCGCGGAAGAGGCCGGCAATGTTCGGGCATCCAATGTGGCTCTCATCGGTCTTGCCGCTGACGTTCTGGGCTTTGACGAAAACGTGCTCCGTGAAGCCGTTGCCGCCTGCGTTCCCGCAAAGGCACTGGAAGTGAACATGAAGGCGTTTGACCTGGGACGGGCAAAGGCGAAGGCGTAAGGAGTGAAATACCGCTGCGCGGTGTGAAATTGCTTCGCAGTGAAATTTTCCTGCGGAAAGTGAAATTGCTTCGCAGTTAAGGTGGATTTCCTTGCGGAAATCAATTCATTACAACGAAATGCCTGAATTGCCAGTGATATTTCACCCCGCGCGTGAGCCGGTACCAACGAACGATTTAAGCAACGAAATCGAGGTATTCTATACGGCTGCTGTGAGCAGGGTCTCGGCGGTCCCTGCGAACTCATTAACGGTTTTCTGATGATCTGCAAGCCAAATACGTCATCGCACCCTCAAGTACAATCCGCAATTGTACCCGTAGTGAGAATTGCAGAAATCACAACTGCACGCCGTCAATAAAAAAATCCCCCCGAAGCTGACTGAATCATACCGGTGCACTCCCCGTCATCGCACCCCAACTCCGTCAGCATGAAAGTTTTTGCCAGGCTTTTTACAAAAAGCCGCGTACCCCCCCACACGAACAATCCGCACACACTCCCCCCCAGAAAGGACAACATATGGTGGATCTTTTATCATTGCAGAAAAAATTTATCCTGGCACACCTGAAAGAAGGTGATACCGCTGTGGATTTTACCATGGGAAACGGGTATGATACCGTGTTTCTCAGCCAGACCGTCGGCGCGGCGGGGAAGGTGATTGCGTTCGATATTCAGGAGAAGGCGCTCACATCCACGGAGCATAACCTGAGATCCAACGGATGCCCCGACAACTGGCGGCTCATCTGCGCATCCCATGACCGGGCGAACGAGTTCATCACAGGCCCCATCAAGGCGGGGATGTTCAATCTGGGATACCTGCCCGGAGCAGGGAAGAAACAGCTCACCACCAAGAGAAGTACCACCCTGCCCGCAGTGGAACGCGCCATGAATATGCTGGGCGAGGACTCCGTTCTTCTGGTGGCGGTGTACCCCGGTCATCCCGAAGGCGCCGCGGAAGGAAAGGAGCTCTGCGAGTATTTCGCCGGAATCTCCCGGTTCAAGTACAGCATCGCCCAGTTCCGGATGCTCAATTCCCCCGAAAGCCCCTTCTTTATCGTCATCGAAACCAAGTAAGTTTACGAAAGGCGGTATCTTATGAACAATCAGAATCCAAACCGCCGGAATCCCCAGACCCGGAACCAGCGGCAGACGCAGTATCAGGGTCAGCAGCCCCGTCAGAATCCGCAGCGGAATCCCGGGCAGCGGCCACAGAATCCGGGCGGTCAGCAGAGACGGAATCCGCAGTACGCACAGAATCCGCGGAATCCGCAGAACAGACCCGATCCCCGCACCATGACGCCCGAGCAGAGAGCACAGTGGCAGGCGTATCAGAAGCAGAGACGTGCCCAGGCAGAAGCCAGAAAACGCGCAAGACTGGAGGCCGAAGAACGTGCCCGTCAGCGTGAGAAAGAGCTTCGCGCCATCGAACGGAAGGAAAACCTGAAGATCATCGGCGGACGGCTGCTGGTGTTCCTTGTGATCCTCATTATCATGCTGGCAGCGGCCGGTGTGCTGTTCCTGCTGTTCTTCAATCGTACGCCCGACAAAACCGACGACAGCGGCAAAATCCGCTATACCTTCGGCGGCGAAGAAGTCCGGAAAATCGATCTGGATCAGGCGATTATCGAAGTCCACGGCGAGGACAGAATCTATATCTGCTTCAACGATCTGGCGGAATATCTGGGTATGTCCGAGTCGGGCTCGGCACAGGAAATGAAGTTCATTCTGACAACGCCCGAAAATGCCGCAGATACCGCTGACGGAACGGGTAACGAAGAGGTGATCGTCTTCACAACCGATACCACCCTCGTGACCGTCAACGGACAGCAGCTGGCACTTGAGCATCCCAATATTCTCAGAGGCACGGAAATCTGGGTGGAATCCGGATTTTTTGAAGATCAGATGATCAACCTGTCCTATCAGTACGACGAGAAATCCTCCACCGTTGCAATCTCCTGCATCAAGGATGAAGTGAACTCCACTGAGAAGGAAACCAAATATCTGCCCGTCTCCTTCCGTCTCAAGGCGGAAAAGCCCATCGAGCCCATCGAGGAAGATCCGCTCATCGGGGATGTCACCTACGGAACCGGGGAAGATCTGGAAGAAGGAGTGATTGATCTGGGCTTCAAGAACGACCTCAGCGAATACGAGGAATACATGAACCCCACCGGCGACAAGCGGGATGCGTTCCTGATCCTCGTCAATACGAAGAATACCCTCACCGAGAGCGATATTCCCACCGACCTCGTGGACTGCCAGCATACCAGCACTGCGCGGAAGACCCAGCAGCTCAGAGAATACGCCGCGAAGGCTCTCGATGCGCTGTACATGGAAATGAAGTCCAACCAGTTCTATAATATGGCGGTGTACAGCGGCTTCCGGGATTATTCCTATCAGGCTGTGCTGTTCGAGAACTATACGAACAACGAAATGGCGGCCAATCCGTCCCTGACACGGGAGCAGGCGGAGGCCATCGTTCTGACCTACTCCACGCGCCCCGGCACCAGTGAACATCAGACCGGTCTGGCGGTGGATATGGATACCATGGGCACCTTCTCCACGGATTTCGCGTACACGGCGGAATACGCATGGCTCCAGGAAAACGCGTGGAAATTCGGCTTTATTCTCCGGTTCCCGGCGGATAAGACCGACATCACCACCATCCAGTTTGAGCCGTGGCACTATCGCTACGTGGGCCGCTACCACGCACAGAAGATCCACGCCTCCGGACTTTGTCTGGAAGAGTATGTGGAAAAACTGGGTAACTGAATCACACACGGTATCACCGGCCTCCACCGGCGGTGCCGTGTTTTTTTGTGCATTCCCTGAATGAATCGCACCCTTTCCATTGAAAAATAACACCGTATGTGGTAAAATGAATGAAAGATCAAAAAGACGGTGAAGCAAATGAACAATAACCTAACATTAGAACAGGCGAAACTGCGGGTGGCGGAGCTTCGGAGAAAAATCCGGCACGCGGCGGAGCTTTATTATAATCAGGATGCCCCCGAGATTTCCGACTTCGAGTATGACGCCATGTTTGAGGAGCTGAAACAGCTGGAAGCGGCGTTCCCGGAGATTGATGTGCCCGATTCTCCCACCCATAAAGTGGGCGGCGCGGCATCGGAGAAGTTTGAGAAGGTCACCCATCCCGTGAAAATGGGCAGCCTGTCCGATGTGTTCTCCGAGGAGGAGCTGCAGGCATTTCTGACCCGGACCACCGATGCCCTGACGGAATACGGCATTGATCCGGCGGAAATCGTGTACTCCGTGGAGCCGAAAATCGACGGTCTGTCCGTGTCCCTGACCTATCAGGACGGTCGGCTGACGCTCGGTGCCACACGCGGTGACGGTACAGTGGGCGAAAATGTCACCGAAAACGTCCGTACCATTGCGGGAATTCCCCATGTGCTGGCGGAAAAGCTGAATCTGACCGTGCGCGGCGAGGTCTACATGCCCAGGGACGCCTTCACGCGGCTCAACGAAATCAAGGAAGAGAACGGCGAGAAGCTGTTTGCCAATCCCAGAAACGCGGCGGCAGGCTCCCTGAGACGCTTGAACGCAGAGGAAACCGCGGCAGCGCATCTGGATATCTTTGTATTCAACTATCAGGCAGGGGATCTGTACGCCGACGGTCACAAGCCGGATACCCACGGCGAAACCATTGACCGGATCAGAGATCTGGGGTTCCACGCCATCAAAATCCAGACGCTCACTGCCGATCACGGAGAAGTGCTGGATGCCGTGCGGCAGATCGGGGAAATGCGCTCCGGTTTGCCCTACGATATCGACGGGGCGGTTATCAAGCTCAACTCCCTGGCACAGCGGAAAATCGCCGGTGAAAATCCGTCAACTCCCAAATGGGCGGCGGCATTCAAGTACCCTCCGGAACAGAAGCAGACTAAGCTGATCGATATCGAAGTCAACGTGGGACGGACGGGTGTGCTGACGCCTCTCGCCATTCTGGAGCCGGTACAGCTTGCCGGAACCACCGTTTCAAGAGCAACACTGCACAATATTGACATTATCCGGGAGCGGGATGTGAGAATCGGCGATACCGTCATCGTACAGAAGGCGGGGGATATCATTCCCGAAATCATCGGATCGGTGAAGGAAAAGCGGAACGGGGAAGAAAAGCTGTTTGAATTCCCGGAAAAATGTCCCTCCTGCGGCGAAAAGCTTGTGTGGGACGACGGAGAATCCGACGAAGCCGGGGATGAAACCGGTGCGCTCCGGTGCCAGAATCCCGCATGCCCCGCTCAGCTGGAGAGGGGAATCATCCACTTTGCCGGCCGGGGCGCCATGAATGTGGACGGGCTTGGTCCTGCCATCGTGCGGCTCCTGATTGAAGAGGGGCATATCCGTGACGCGGCGGATCTCTATTCCCTGAAGAAGGAAGACATTGCCGCACTCCCGCGAATGGGTGACAAATCCGCGGAAAATCTTCTTGCCGCCATCGAAAAATCCAAATCCGCAGGCGCGGCGCGGGTTCTCTACGGACTGGGCATCCGCCATGTGGGAGAAGCCGCATCCGAAGGGGTCATGAACGTGTTCCGAGATGTGGAAAAGCTCTTTGATGCAACCGCGGAACAGCTTGCCGAGGTGCAGGATATCGGAGAGATCACTGCGAAAACCATCGTGGAATTCTTCGAACTGCCCGAGACCCGCACCATTGTGGATAAACTGAAAAACGCCGGGGTACTGCTGGCCCTGCCCGAGCTTCCGGAAAATGATGGACAGCCCGACGAGCGGTTTGCAGGCATGACCTTCGTGCTGACCGGGACACTTCCCACCATGACCCGCGACGAAGCTACCGCAATCATCAAAAATCACGGCGGAAAAGCAGCCGGAAGCGTGTCCAAAAAGACCACATACGTCCTCGCCGGGGAGGAAGCCGGATCCAAACTGACCAAGGCACAGTCCCTGGGCATCCCCGTCATCAGCGAAGAAGAATTTCTCAAAATGCTTCAGTGACATCACGGATCGGACGTTTGAGCGTATCAAATCAGAAATCAGGTAAAAACAATGCAGTTGTTTTTTAGTATCGCACTGTCCGTGCTGGCGCTGTTCCTCATCGTTACCGCCTTTGCCGGATGGTATATGTACCGGTTCGCCATCGTGCGCAATCCCAAAATGCAGAAGGATGCATGGCACGATGAGCCGAAAACCTTCGCCGACCTGACCGAGGAGGACATGGAAAAGATCATCCGGGACGTGCACTATCTCCGCGACTTCCCCAGAGAGCGGATCACCATCGAATCCCATGACGGACTGAAGCTGGCGGGGCACCTGTTCGCGGTGGAAAATCCCCGGGGTGTCGTCATTATGGCTCACGGATACCGCTCCTCCGCACCTTTCGACTTCTCCGGCGCCGTGCAGGACTTCAATGCCATGGATTTTTCCTGCCTCCTGATCGACCAGCGCGCACACGGCTACAGCGAAGGCAGATACATCGGATTCGGCGCAGCCGAGCGGTATGACGTGGTGAACTGGGCGAAATACTGCGAAAACCGGTGGCCGGAGCTGCCCGTTGTCATGGACGGTGTTTCCATGGGAGCGGCTACCGTGGTCATGGGATGCAGCGTGGGATACCCGAAAAATGTCCGCGCCATCATCGCCGACTGCGGATATACCACGCCCGGGGCAATCTGTAAACGTACCCTGAAACGGTGGTTCAAACTGCCGCCCTTCCCGGTGTATTATGCCGCAAAAGTGTTCGTGAAGCTGATGGCCGGATATGACCTTGACGGCGTGTCCACGGAAGATTCCATCCGGAAAATGCTCCGGGAAAATCCCATCCCCGTCCTGTTCGCTCACGGAAAACGGGACGATTTCGTGCCCCCGGAAATGAGCGAAGAAAACCATCGCGTGTTTGAAAATAACGGACTGTCGGAACTTTTCCTCGTGGAGAACGCCGACCACGGCCTCGCATACGTCCGGGATAAGGCAGGATACACCGAAGCACTCCTGCGGCTGTTTGAGAAAGCCGGAATCTGAAGTGAGCTGAGCCGCAATTGGCGCCTTCGGCTAAAAGAATAAAGAAGAAAGAATAAATAATAAATAAGAATTGCAGCTGAACTCTACGGCGCGCGTAAGCCCGGATAAAGAATAACTCAGGCTACTATATCAATCGATCGCTCCACGGCGCGGGCGAATGGGGTTAGTGGTCCCCATGAGCCGTATCAACGAGCTTCTGATACATTGGTACGCATCAATTGGCATCGCACCCTGAGTCACGCCCTGCAATTGTACCCGTAGAAAGAAATGCAGAAATCCAGATTGCACGCCGTCAAGAAAATCCCCCTCGAAGCTGACCGAATCATACCAACTCACTCCCCGTCAGCAGCTAAAACTCAGTAAATCGGAAAGTTTTTTGCCAGGCTTTTTTCCAAAAAAGCCGCGTACCCCCCAAAAAAAACAATATAAACCAAACCATACAAAGGAGAACAGCACAATGGCAAGATGGAATATTATCCGCGAAGGACGCGCGATTGCATGGGACGTGAAAGCAGGCGACGTTCATACGGATGACGTGGAGATGGCAGGTTTTTACGCTGCCGATATCGTTGCGTACGGGATGACCGAGAACGGATTCAAACTGACGCACAGACCCATTTTCCCCACCCTGCGACTGAGACCCAATAATACCCACGCTACCTATCAGATGAATATCCCCGATGAGAACGTGCCGAGAGTTGTGGTCAACGGCGAGAAGGCGGAAGAAGTTCTCACCAGAGCCGAGCTGGACGGCACCCTCAAGCTGTACTGCAGGGACGAAAAGCACGGACTGGAAATCGTACATACCTGCTATCCCTCCACGGACTGGCGCATTACATACGAAGCCGTCACCGTGCGAAACGTGAGCGGAGATGACGTGTGCCTCACTGCAACCATTGGCGATAACGAAGTCAACCAGACCATGGGCCCCATGGGCATCAATATCCTGGACGTCATCACCGACTTTGAGGACGGCAAGCTGAAGGCGGGCGAAGAATATACCTACTTCATCCTGTTCACCGGACGCGTTGCCAACGAAGATCCCGACTGCTGCCTGCCCGACTATACCGATCCCGAAAACGAGCTGAGATCCAGAATCGGCAATATCGAGAGACTAACCTCTCCCATGAAGCTGGATACCGGCAGCGAAACCCTCGATACCATGTTCCGCTTTGCCAAGCTGAGAGCCGGCGAATCCGTGTTCGATACCATGTACGGTCTGCTCCACAGCCCCGGCGGCATGAGCTACTACGCCGCTACCTGGTGCAATGACCAGGTGGAATACGCAGGCCCCTACTTCGCATATACCGGCGACGAAGCCCTCATCGAATGCAGCGCAAACGCTTACCGGATGTATATGCCCTTCATGTCCTCCGCCTATAAGCCCATTCCGTCTTCCGTGATCGCCGAAGGCATCGACTACTGGAACGGTGCGGGCGACAGAGGTGACGCCGCTATGTACCTCTACGGCGCGTCCAGATTCGTTCTCACCACCGGTGACCGCGCTCTCGCCGAAGAGCTGATCTCCGGAATCGAATGGTGCGCGGAATACTGCTGGCGCAAGAAGAATGAGTACGGCGTGATCGCTTCCGACAGCGACGAACTGGAAGGAAGATTCCCCGCAGGCAAGGCGAATCTGTGCACCTCCACCCTAGCATATGCAGGCTATCAGGCCGCTGCCGCTCTGGAAAGAGAACTGGGCGACTCCGAACTTGCCGATACCTACGAAACCCGAGCAAAGGAACTGGGAGAAGCCATCGAATCCCACTTCGGCGCGGAAATCCACGGAATTCCCACCTACCGCTACTTCAAGGAATGCGAAATCATGAGAAGCTGGATCTGTATGCCCCTGTGCGTAGGCATCTATGACAGAGCAAAGGCTACCGTGGACGCTCTCACCTCTGAGTACCTCATGAAGCCCGACGGATTCCTCACCGAAGAGGGAAGCGTCACCATCTGGGACAGATCCACCCTGTACGCACTCCGCGGCATCTTCGCATCCGGTTATACCGATGAAGCAGCCAAGCTCCTGATGCAGTATTCCGAAAACCGCCTGCTGGGCGAAAGAGTCCCCTACGCGGTTGAAGCATATCCCGAAGGCGGCAGACGTCACCTGTCCGGAGAATCCGCACTGTTCTGTAAGGTTATCACCGAAGGTCTTCTGGATATGAAGCCCACCGGACTGCACTCCTTCAGCCTGAAGCCCACCCTCCCCGAGGCACTGGATCACCTGTACCTCACCGATATCCGTGCCCACGGCATCGTGTTCGACGTTATGCTGGAAAAGGACGGATATAAGGTCGTACGGAACGACGGCACAGTTCTCGCGGAAGCAGGCAACGGGGAATATGCTGAGGTAAATGCATGAAGCATTTACGTGAAATTCTCACTGCGTGAGAGTGAAATACCGCTGCGCGGCGTGAAATTTTCCTGCGGAAAGTGAAATTGCCTGCGGCAGTTAAGGTGGATTTCCTTACGGAAA
>JAFQWY010000341.1 GCA_017407225.1 Clostridia bacterium
ATCACAGAAGCAGAATTCAACAAAATCACGGCGAAAAACCGCGAATCTTTCTCCCCTTTATTCGGCAGAATTATGCCGAAACTGACTTGATTATATCGCACTACAGAGGTAATATACATCACTGACGAGGGGAGGTATTGCTATGCCAAAGGTTACAACAATCCGACCGACTACCAGAAACAAAAAGAAACAACTTCGAGTTGCCGCTTACTGCCGGGTGTCCACGGATTCCGATGCTCAGCTGGAGAGTCTGGAGACTCAGATGGCGCATTATGAGAAGTATATTAATGACCATTCCGACTGGACATACGCCGGGCTATATTACGATGAAGGAATTTCCGGTGTGAAGATGACCAAGCGTGAAGGTTTACTTCAGCTTCTGGCAGACTGCGAAGCGCGGAAGATCGACTTTGTAGTAACAAAATCCATCAGCCGGTTCAGCCGCAACACGGCGGATTGTCTTGAGATGGTTCGGAAACTGCTGGAGTTGAACATCCCGATTTTCTTCGAGAAGGAAAACATCAATACATCTGCGATGGACAGCGAATTGTACATTACCTTGTACAGCAGTCTGGCGGAGGACGAATCTCACTCCAACTCCATGAACGTGAAGTGGTCAACGCAGAAGCGGTTCCAGAATGGCACCTACAAACTCAGCAGTCCGCCATACGGCTACAGATGGAATGGCGAAAAAATGATCGTCGAACCGGAGCAGGCAGAAATTGTGCGGATGATTTTTGCGGAAACGCTAATGGGAAACGGTTCGACAAGCATTGCGAAAAAGATGAACGAACTTGGTGTTCCCGCAGCCAAGGGTAGCCGATGGTCGGAAAGTTCAATTCAAGGGATTCTTGTCAATGAGAAATATGTTGGTGATGTCACCTTCCAGAAGACCTACACAGACGATCAGTTCAACCGCCATGCCAACCGAGGTGAGAGGGATCAGTATATGATGCTCGATCACCACGAACCGATTATCAGCCGGGAGGATTTTGATGCGGTTGCTGCCATCATTGCACAGAGGTCAGCGGAGAAACGAATTGAAAAAGGTTCTGATAAATACCAGAACCGATATGTTTTCTCAAGCAAAATTTTCTGTGGTGAGTGCGGGAACACCTTCAAGCGGCGGATTCACAAGAATGGCGATTACTGTTATGTGGCTTGGTGTTGCAAGACCCATCTGGCGGATACACAGAAATGCGCCATGCAGTACCTGCGCGACGATCAGATTCAGCTTGCTTTCGCTACCATGATGAATAAGCTGATTTTTGCACATCGCTGGGTTCTGCGTCCATACCTCACGGAACTGCGGAAGACCACCACAGATTACGCTTTGCGGCGAATTAACGAATTACAGAGTCTACTGTTCAAGAATACCGAACAACGTGAAACCTTATCCGGTCTACGGACACAGGGCTATATCGACCACATCATTTTTAGCAAGGAGAACAACGCTCTGATGACTCAGGCGCAGGAATACCGTGAGAAAATCGCCATGTTAAACCGCACGATGACAGGCGACACTTCCAAGGTGAATGAAACAATGGCACTTCTGAGGTATGCTGAAAATGCGGAAATGCTCACGGAATTCGATGAAGAATTGTTCGTGAAATTCGTAAACCGGATTGTGGTTTTGAAACGGAACGAAATTGGTTTTGAACTGAAATGCGGCTTGACATTGAAAGAAAGGTTGGATTGAAATGGGACACATACCATTCGGATATAGGATTGAGGATGGCGAGGCTGTGATTGATGAGACATCTGCCGAAAAACTGAAAATACTGTATGCGAACTACCTCTCCGGTATGGCACTGGTCACAGCGGCATACGAAGCCGGAATTGACACCTATCACGGTACGGTCAGTAAGATGCTGGCAAACCGGAGATACCTCGGGGATTCCTTTTATCCGCAGATCATTGATGCGGAAACCTTCCATGCTGCTCAGGTGGAACGTAAGAAACGAGCCAAATCCCTCGGACGGGACCACTTCGTTTCCGAACCGCCCGTCCTTGAAGTTCCAACCGAATTCAGCATCCGCCCAGCAATACAGCATTTTGATGATCTCCAAGAACAGGCTGAATACATTTATTCTCTGATAGAAAGCGAGTTTTAACATGGCAAACGTAACAGTTATCCCCGCCAGACGGCAGGTTGGGAACAGTATCGCGCCGGAAGAGCCGCCGAAGCTCCGTGTCGCAGCGTACTGCCGCGTCAGTACAGACAGCGATGAGCAGGCGACAAGCTATGAAGCGCAGATCGAGCATTACACGGAATACATCCAGAAAAATCCCACATGGGTTCTTGCAGGCGTATTCGCAGATGATGGAATCAGTGGTACGAATACGAAGAAGCGCACTGAGTTCAACCGTATGATCGACGAGTGCATGGCGGGTAAAATCGACATGATTATCACGAAGTCCATCAGCCGCTTCGCAAGAAACACTCTCGACTGTCTGAAATACATCCGTCAGCTGAAAGAAAAAAACATCCCCGTGGTGTTCGAAAAAGAGAACATAAACACGATGGATGCGAAAGGCGAAGTTCTGCTGACGATCATGGCATCCCTTGCCCAGCAGGAGAGCCAGTCCCTCTCACAGAACGTGCGGTTGGGTCTGCAATACCGGTATCAGCAAGGCAAGGTGAACGTCAACTGTAAGCGGTTCCTCGGTTATACAAAGAACGCGGAGGGTGACCTGGTGATCGTGCCGGAGGAAGCCGAGGTGGTGAAACGGATTTATCGGGAATACCTTGAAGGTTCCAGCATCACACAGATCAGCAAGGGTCTGGAACGTGATGGTATCCTCACGGGTGCAGGCAAACCGAGATGGCACACAAGCACCATTGACAAAATCCTGCGGAATGAGAAATATATCGGAGATGCGCTCTTGCAGAAAACTTACACGGTCGATTATCTCTCGAAGAAGCGAGTCAAGAACAACGGCTCGGTTCAGCAGTATTATGTGGAGGACCACCATGAAGCGATCATTCCGAAGGACCTGTTCATGCTGGTGCAGGAGGAATTGGTACGCCGCCGGGTTGTCCACACCGCACCCAAGGGAGAGCAGAGCCGGGGATTCAGCGCGAACCACTGTTTTTCGAATATCGTTTTCTGCGGTGAGTGCGGCGAAATCTTCCGCAGAATCCACTGGAACAATCGCGGATGCAAGTCCATTGTCTGGCGGTGTGTAAGCAGACTGCAGAACACAGCGAAAGCCTGTCATGCCAGAACGGTGAACGAACTTTTTTTGCAGGATGTGGCGATGCAGGCGTTGAACCGGATTCTCGGTGAGAAGGACGAGATACTGACCGTTCTGCAGGAGAACATCGCGGAGGTGATCCGGGAATCCACGGCGGTGAATACGGTGGGCATTGACGAACGTCTGGAAAAATTACAGCAGGAGCTGATCGATAAGGCGCACCGGGAAGAGGAGTACAACGGGATTGTGGAGGAAATCGTCCGGCTGCGGGACTTGAAACAGCAGTCCGAGAAGGAGGTCGTCGTGCGGGATGAGCAGATCAGGAGGATAACGGAGCTGCAGGATTTCATCTGGGGACAGCCGGGCGGGTTGGTTGAGTTTGATGAAAAACTGGTACGGCGGCTTGTGGCGAAGGTGACGGTATATGATGGGAAGTTTGCAGTGGAGCTGAAGTCGGGCGTGGCGGTGGAGATTGAGGGATAAGTGAATAGAGATGGGGAACCCCCATAAGCGGGAACTTAAGCAAAAAAGAGAGAAAAAAGAGCAAGAGAAAACGAATCAAAAAGAGAG
>JAFQWY010000342.1 GCA_017407225.1 Clostridia bacterium
AATATCGCCGGGGAGCCACAGATTCATGTCCAGATACTGCTTCTTTTCCAGCTCGGACAGTCCCTTCACACGGTCGTAGATGGGACGGGTGATGTCGTGTACTGCCGGGCCTTTCTTGTATTTTTCGTTCAGAATTGCCAGTGCTTCGGCTTCCGGGAATACCAGTGCCTGACCGATGAAGTAATCCTCCGGTACGCCGCTGTTCTTGATGATGAAGTCGTGACCCTTGAAGTAGGGCAGTCCCTTGGCAACGGAAGCTGCACCGCGTCTCAGGAAACCGGGAATCTTCTTGTATTTTGCCGCCAGTCCCCGTTCGTCGTACCATTCGTAGCCCGCCCAGATTTCGTCGGCACCCTCACCGGAGAGTACAACGGTAACGTGTTCCGCCGCCAGCTTGGACAGGAAGTACAGCGGCACGGAGGAAGGATTGGACTGGGGTTCGTCCATGTGGTACTGGATGGTTGCGAAGGCATCAAAGCATTCGTCTGCCGTGATATGCTTCAGATAGTTCTGCACGCCCAGACGGTCGGACAGCTCTTTTGCTTCGCTGGTTTCGTCGAATTTTTCATAGTTGAAGCCCACGGAGAAAGTGTCGTTGGGCATGAGGGTTGCGGTGATGTAGGAGGAATCCACGCCGCCGGACAGGAAGGAACCGACCTTAACGTCGCTGATCCGGTGAGCGGCAACGGATTCGTGAACACGGGCATCGATCTGATCCGCCGCCTCCTGATAGGTGAGAGAGGTTTTCTTTGAGAAATCCACATCCCAGTAACGGGTCTTCGTCAGCTTTCCGTCTTCCCAGGTGAACCAGTGCGCCGGGGGCAGCTTGAAGGTGTTTTTGAAGAAGGTTTCCTCCATGGAGGAGTACTGGAAGGTCAGGTAGGGACGGAGCGCGTTTTCGTTCACTTCCGGCTTGAATTCGGGATGTTCCAGGAAGGATTTGATCTCGGAGCCGAAAATCAGGTGACCGGAGGGGGTAATGGTGTAGTAGAAGGGTTTGATGCCGAAGGGGTCGCGGGCGCCGTAGAGGGTGTTCTTCTTCCTGTCGCAGATGACAAATGCGAACATACCACGGAGCTTGCCTGCCAGAGCGGTGCCCCATTCTTCGTAGCCGTGGACGAGGGTTTCGGTGTCGCAGCGGGTCTTGAATACGTGACCCTTTGCGATCAGCTCGTCGCGGAGCTCCATGAAATTGTAAACCTCGCCGTTGTAAACGATGACAATACTGCCATCCTCGTTGTACATGGGCTGGGAACCGTCTGATAAGTCGATGATGGAAAGTCTGCGGAAGCCGAGAGTGACAGCGGTAGCGTCATTTTCGCCGCTGAAATGGAATCCGCCGGAGTCGGGACCGCGGTGAATGATCCGGTTGGCCATTGCCTCGATCACCTGCTGGCGCTTGTCAAGGATGCCGGTAAAGCCGATAAAGCCGCACATATGATAATTCCTTTCGGATGATACTCAAAACTGTTTCATTATATTATATCACAAATTTTCCCGTAAATAAATATATAATGTAAGAATTTTTCAGAATCCCCGGATTTTCCGCCCTGTGAAATCTGCCCGAACGGATCAAAAAACGGACGCAAAACTTGTTGCATCCGCTTGATTATTTACAGTTTGATCCAATTGCAGACGTCGGCAGGAGAACGCTTCAGCATCCTTCCCACTCCTCTCTCAGAATGGCGTAAACATACTCATCATTGCCCGAGGGACGGATCTTGCGGAAGACCGCTTCTCTTGTCATGCCGATCTTTTCCATCACGCGCCACGAGCCGTAGTTGGCGGCATCGCACCGTGCAAAAATCCGGTTATAATCCGAGTGGGCGAAAACGTGGTCGATCATAACCCTTGCCGCCTCAGCCGCATATCCCTTTTTCCAGTGAGCCTTTGCCAGAACCCAGCCAAGCTCAACGCCGCCCTCCTCCAGGCAGAAGTCGCAGGCTCCGATCAGCTCGCCGTTTTCTTTCAGAGTAATCCCGAATTCCCAGTCCCGCTGGTTTTCCAGTGCCCACATTCTCTCGCAGTCCAGGACAAAATTCTGCGTTGCGCGGAGATCGGGACTGCCGCCGAACATCATGTACTGCGTGACCTCCGGATCCCCGGCATATCTGTGGGCATCCTCCGCATCGGCGGCGGTGATGGGGCGGAGAAGCAGCCGTTCGGTTTCCAGCGTCAGCTTCCGGGGATTTTTCCGGCGCTCCCATTCGCTTCTCAGCAGGGAATTGACGGCGATGTTGTGATACTTGCCGTCGGGAAGCCGGCATCCGGGAAGATTCCATCCGGAGCGTTCGGTTCCTTCGTATGTAAAGCCGCATTTCCGTGCCACTCTTCCGGACGCAGGGTTTGCGGCAACATGACGGATTACCAGCCGGTTTGCGTTCACTTCGGTGAAGAGATAGTCCGTCACGGCGGAGACAGCCTCGGACATCAGTCCCATCTTCCACCAGCGGGATCCCATGCAGTAGCCGAACTCCATTACCTCATTGTGATCCGACATCCGCACAATGGAAACATTGCCGATGCAGATTCCGTCAAGGGTCATGACCCAGTTGTAGTATGCGGGATTGTCATAGTTCTTCACCCAGTTTTCCAGAAGGCCACGGGTTTCTTCTGCGGACTTGTGGGGCTGCCATGTGAGAAACCGGGTAACTTCCGGGTCCGATGCCCAGTTGTCGTACATCTGCTTTGCGTCCTCTGCGATGAACGGCCGCAGGAGCAGACGGGATGTCTTTATTGTTTTTGTTCCTTTATGGTTCAGCATATTGTGCCTTCTTTCTGTAATTTATAGTTTCCGGCCGATGTACATCATGTGTTCCGCCCAGCTGTAGTATTCCGGTCTGACGGCAAAATTCTCCGCGATTCTCAGCCACTCCTCAACAACATCGGGACTCTGTGCCATGATTCTGTCTTCACAGGGGGAGAGAATTCCTTCCTGTGAGAACATCAGCAGTTTTTCAAGGGGAAAGCGTGCCATGAGCGGTTCAATTGCATGGATCTGTGTGAAATATGCCTGTGTGAACGCCGGACCGGTATAATCTCCGTCGGTGAACAGGCTTTTCATGTACATCTCATCGTAGGGATTTCCGTTGCATACCGCTTCGGGATAATGCTTCATGTAGTCGATGACAGCGGAGAACATGGTGATGAAGGATGCCGCCAGAATCCCGCCGGGCTTCAGCAGATTCAGAGATGCTTCCACGGCGCGTACCCGGCTTTTTTCCTGCAGCAGATGATACAGGGGACCCATCAGCAGAACCGCATCGAATTCCCCGTCAATGGTTTGATCCGCCGTCAGTGCATCCGCCTGCATTGTACGGATTGTCACGCCGTTTTCCTTCGCTTTTTCCGCTGCGAACCGCACATTTTCACCGGACAGATCCGCCAGCGTCACATCGCATCCGAGTTTGGCAAAAAATACTGCATACCGTCCGGGACCGCCGCCAAGATCCAGAATTTTCATTCCCGGTTTCAGATACCGCGAAAGGATCCGGGAGGTCAGCAGAAATTCCGGGCGTCCGGCGATTCGCTCCCACTCGCCCGAGGGATCGCTGTCATAAAAACGCCTGATTTCATCCTGTGTATGTTCCATGTCAGCCAATCCCTTTCTCCATCGTAATCTTCCGGGGGGCAAATCCGACCGCTTCGTAAAACCGCACGGCACCATCGTTGAACGCCTGCACGTCCAGCTCCATGCGGGTGCATCCGTGGGATATTCCGATTTTCTCCGCTTCTTTCAGCAGGAGAGAGCCGATTCCGTGACGCCGGTAAGCCTCAGCCACACAGAGATCATCCACGTAAATCATGGACTGATCCTTCATTGCGCGGTGATTCTTCACATGGCGGATCAGGGCAAAGAGAAATCCTGCCGTCTCCCCGTCCGCTTCCGCGAGGAGAACCACACGGTCATCCCGGCCGACGAATTCCTCAAAAACTTCCCTTGGATAACAGATGTGCCCCTGACGGAACAGATCCGGTCTTCCTTCGCAGTGGATGCCGGCAATCTCCTGCTGGAGGGGAAGGGCTGCTTCAAAATCACCGATGCCGGCCTGTCTGATTGTTATATTCATTTTACTCCTCCTTTTGCAGTACGTCAAGGGTGTGATGGGACATTCCGATCAGATCCGCCCGTTCACAGATGGAAAAATGGTAATCCAGATACATCCGGAAGGTGTCCTCGTCCCAGCTGTCAACGGCTTCTCTGAAATAGTTGGTGTACAGATCCGTGCCCACGATTTTCAGCCGGCGGAGAGGGAACTTTTCCGTGAGGGCATAAATCTCCTCACTTCTCCACAGCACAAACAGATGCTCCGGATCGGAATCGCACTTGAACGTGACGGGATCGATCATGCCTTTGTCCATTTCCGCTCTGAGATTCCCGGCAAGGAAGCAGTAGCACATCATGGTCGGCTCGTTCATGCAGTAGGCGGCCGCCAGAATTCCGCCGGGCTTTGTGACCCGCACCGCTTCCGCCATGGCTTTTTCCTGTTCCGCCTTTGTGAAGAGATGGTACATGGGACCCAGCAGCAGGGTGATATCATAGGTATTGTCGGGGATAAAGGAGAGATCCGTGGCGTTTCCCTCGGTGATTGTGACGTTTTCCCCCGGCTCCGTGTGTTCTTTGAACAGCTCGATGTTCCGGGGGATCAGCTCCACGGCATCCACACGGTACCCCATCCGGGCATATCGGTGGGAATACCGTCCGCTTGCCGCACCGATTTCCAGAATCCGGCATCCGGGAGTCAGACAGCCGTCGATGGTACGGAGCGTGGTCAGATATTCCACGGAATTGTGGCGGGCAGAAAATCTGTCGTGCTCGTTTTTGAGATTGTAGTAGTTGTTCAGGGCTTCAAACACTTCCATTGGGTGTACCTCCGTGTGAATTGAAAAATAAAAACGGCACCGCAGTCCATGATGAACCGGGTGCCGGAATATACCTGTTTCCGTAAAAATTCAGGAAAAAGAGTATGACGGACAAACCCCGGTTCGGATATCGTAATCCGCGGGATTCCACACCTTATATGCATTGAAAGAATTCATGATTTTGGTGATTCTTCTCATGTCCGTGCTCCTCTTTCTGAAAAATTTGCACATAGTATACCACGATCTGTATGGTTTGTCAACGGGGAATGTACCGTGAAACTGTACGAAATCTGCCGGACAGATGGCGGAAAAAGGAAGCGGATCCGACAAAAAACGGATATGCCGTGATGACATACCCGTTTTGATTACTTTATCGGATGACAATTGCTTCGGATGCGGTGACGGATTCACCAAGGAGAATCGCGCCGTTTTCCACGGTGAACGGTACCGGATTTCCGTCGATTTCCACGGATTTTGCGGGGAGATCGATTGCCAGTTCACGCACGGTAAGGGAGCCGGAGAGAACGGTGATTTTTGCCGTATCCGCATTCAGTTCCACGCGGCCCCAGCCGGAGTCAAGGGACCAGAGGCAGCGGAAATTGTCCTGACTCACGATGGGAGCGAAGCCGATCTTCTTCTTCACCATATCGAATCTGAATCCGGAGAAAATGGGGATCATGGCGAAGGATGCCATGCTTCTCGCGTAGTTGGAGCCGCATTCGATTTCGTTCCAGGGATTGCGGCGTTCGCCGTCGTAGCGGTCGCGGATCGAACGTACGATCGTCAGACCTTCCTCGATCATGCCTTCGGAAATCATCAGACCTGCCAGCGCGTACTCAAAGCCGTGCATGGTTTCCTGACAGTAGGGAATCGGAATGGCAGGCTTCTTTGCTCCGTCCGGGAAGGTGCAGATGATGGCGCCCGCATCGTCATTGACGGAATACAGACGGAAGGGATTGTACAGCTCCCTCATGGAGGTGACGAAATTGTTCTTATACATATTGCGGAGTGCGGTTTTCCGCTGTTCGGGATCGAAAATATCGCCGATGCCGATGATGTTTGCGTGCCACTGAGCCAGAAGCTGGTCAATTTCGGAGCCTTCGCCGATCTGGTACTTGATTTCACCTGCTTCGTCGTTCCAGTAGCCCATGGCGTCGCCGCAGACCTTGTACTGCTCCAGAACGGACTTGTCGGTCAGATCCACCCTCTGGTGATACCACTTGCCGTTGAACAGGTTTTCGTCGGTCCACGCCTTGCCGGATGCGAACAGACGGTCGTATTCGTCAGCGGATTCGTTCTCACCAAGGTACCGTGCCATCTCGGATCCGCATTTCAGCGCGCACAGGTAGAAGCCTTCCAGCCAGGAGGAGGGGCCGAACAGTTCCATGTCCAGTGTGTGGTGCTGACGTCCTTCCAGAACGCCGTCCTTGTCTCTGTCCCAGCCGTCGAAGTTGTTTTCGTTCCACGCATATTCCAGAGAAGCCTTGATGCCTTCCCAGTTCTGCTTCAGCCATTCGTCATTGCCGGAGATCTTCCATTCCCGGTATGCCTTGATGACGCCGCCCATCTGACCGTCCACGCAGGCACGCCACTGACCGTGGGGGCGACCCAGCGGCAGCATCATGCGGAACTGCATCCGACCGTTTTCGTCCCGGTTGTACTTGAAATCGGTGTCGCGGATGGAGCGTTCCAGAGCGGGGAACAGGAAGCACATGGCGTAGGCGTAGTTCCATACGTGGGTGCAGGTGCCTTCGCAGGAGCCGCTGTGCTGATTCAGACCTTCCCAGCCGTAGAATTCGCCGTTTTCCAGACGGAGACAGGTTGCGGTTTTCAGCACGGACATAGTAGCGGAAGCAGCTTCGATGACCTCGCCGGGGAGGGTGGAGGCAAACAGCTCATCCCGGAACTGTACGGTGTCGCGCCAGAGCTGATCCCAGTTTGCCAGACAGTAGGTGGCGGAGTCCACGGAATCCTCAAAAATCTTCGCGTAATAGTTCTTCCAGCCAACATCCTTTTCATTGCCGTCCTCGTCCTTCACGCGCCACGGATTCCAGTCGTTGATCCGGTTGGGCTTGTTCCAGGTTATGACAAAGCGGAACTTCAGCGTTTCACCGGGCTGTGCGATCTTCTTGCCGCAGAGGGTGCAGTGGTCGCCGTTGCCGGGATTTTCGTAGGTGCGCGCCGGGAAATCCTGCAGTTCGGTCAGGTTCCGCCAGTAGGTTTCGATGGAGTCGCTCCAGCCGCCCCGGTACCAGTATTCCTGATAGGTGCCGCCCATGTCGCAGGTGGCTACGGAAATATCGCACAGATTGGGGGAATCCTTTTCAACATTCGCCTGACCCATCCGGATACCGCGGAGTCTGTAGCCTTCGAAATGGTTGTTGACACTGCCGTTCGACGGATTCTTCACCGCGAAAACAGCGGAGTAGACGAGGGGTCTGTCGGAGGTGTTTCTGATCTCCACTTCAAAGAATGCAGCGGGCAGGCTGGAGTCCTTGTCGTTGAGGGGAATCATGGGGTTGAATGCCGTCAGCTTTGCATCCCCGGGGAAATGCTCGTCCGCGAAGGTGATTTCCGCCGTGGGGAAAGTGCCCCGGAAGGTGTGATGACGGAAGTGGGGGAATGCCGCCATGGTGCCGCCGGGCATGCCGTGACCGAAGTTCATCCCCAGCTGTCCGCTGTAGTTCAGATTGCAGTCGCCGTTGAGAACACGGGCATCAAGCGTGGTGCCGTCCTCGGTTTCCGCCTTCACCGCGATGTGGGAACAGCCGTTGATGGAACCCTTGGAAGCTCTGTTGAAGATTTCCCAGTCAAGGAGACGTCCGTTGCCGCCCAGACCGATGGAGCCGGTGCCGATTCCGCCGAGCGGGAAGGAAATATAGTCGGTTTTCCGTCCTTCGTAGGTAGTGCGAATCATAGTTGTTACCGCCTTTCCGGTTTTTTATTCCATTATAACAGACTCCGATAACAATTGCAAGGCAAAATTCCATTGACATAAACAAAAAAATGTTCTAAAATTTACAAAAAAGTATGTAACAAATCCGACGGATCGGGAGTTATGAGTATCATAACAGCATGGGAGGGATGACAATGCCGGAAAAGAAGCGGCCTGCGGAGATGGTCTGGGACTGTGCAAAGGGGCTGATGTACCGCACCGCCTACGAAATTCTGAAAAACCGCACCGATGCGGAAGACGCCCTGATGGATGCCATGGCGCGGATTGTGAAGCATGAGAAGAAATTTGAGGGGCTGGAATGTAACAATATGCGTGCGCTGGCGGTCATATATGTCAGAAACACCGCGATAGACCTGTACAACCGGAACAGGAAGCAGCCGTATCCTTTGGACGAATTCCCGGCGGAATCCGCGGAAACATCGTCGCCGGAGGAGGAAGTCATCGGAAACGATGCCGCCGCGGGACTGCTTGCCGCCATTGAGAAGATGCCCCCGTCCTACCGGGATGTGCTTCTTCTTGCGGGAAAATTCGGGATGGACAACCGGGAAATTGCGGAGGTTCTGCATCTTGAAAACGGAACGGTGCGCACCAGACTGTCAAGAGCGAGGGCAATCCTCAAAGAAACTATCGGAAAGATGGAAAAGATCGAAAAGACGGAGGGTGATCGTAATGCGTGATTTCGGGCATGATCTGGATCGGGCGTTGGATGCCTGGATTGACAAAAACTGCGGCTCGGATATCCCCGGCTGTCCGGAGGAGACCGATGGAAAAATCAGAAATCTACTGAAACAGGAGGAGAGACCGATGATGAAAAAGAGAAAACCACTGACCCGATGGGTGGGCGTGATTGCGGCGTGCGCGGTGCTGATGTGCTCGGCGGCCGTGGTTTATGCGGCAAGTCCTGCGGTACGGGAATACCTGAATATGCTGTTTCTGAAAGAAGACAGTGAAGCGCGGCTGACGGAAGTTCCCGAAGGATACACGGGAATCTACACGGCGGAAGACCTGGACAACGTGCGGAATGACCTGTACGGGAACTATATTCTCATGAACGATATCGTTCTGACGGAAGCGGATTACAGGGAAGGCGGCATCTTTGACGGCGGATTTGTGCCGATCGGGGATGAGGAGCACCCCTTTGAAGGGATTTTCAACGGCAACGGATACGCAGTCAGCGGTCTTGTGATCGAAGGCGACTATGTGTATGCCGGTCTGTTCGGCTGCGTGAAGCGGCAGTACCGGTACGGGCACGAGGTGAACGGTGAATGGCAGAATCACTCTGTTTCCAGCGGTATGATCAAGAATCTCGCCGTGACGGACAGCGTGATCCGGATCACCGCGGACGCAAGAATCCCGTGGAACAAGTCTTCCGCAACGCTGAACGTGGGAGCGATTGCCGGAAAAGTGGATTTCGTGGTCGGCTGTTACACGGAAAACGTGGAAGTTTACGCACATCTCCGCGACAACTTCGCGGAAACCGGCAGAGACTTTTCCGCAAAGGTCTGCATCGGCGGCGTGGTCGGGGAAGCATTCATCGTGGACTCCTGCTGGTCCGATGGGGATGTGATTTTTGAGACCGCAATCGATACGGCGGAAGTATACGCAGCAGGTGTGGCAGGGGTGTCCTTTGCCTGCGTGACCTCCTACTTCGACGGCACGGTTGACAGCGGCGATTTCCCGGACTACGGCGTGGTGGGAAAGAACGACTACACCGTCCCCGTGGTACTGACTCAGACAATTCTCGACAAATTCGGCGAGAACTACGAAATGTACAGAAGCGAGTCCGATGCGGACTGGGAATTCGAAGTGAGAAAGCTCAATGCGTTCTACTGCGAAGAACAGTTTGTTGATTCCGATATCGAAGCCCAGTACTTTATGGTGACTCCCGTGGAAGAGGAAACTCTGTACTTCCTCGATCCTGCTATCATGTGGAGGGAGCTGAAAATGCTTTCCGGAGTCATCGAGAAGGCATTCCCGAACAACACGTTCAATCAGTTCTGCATGGAAAACAACCTCAAATGCGGCTACTACTACTGCTACGACCTGCGCGAGGATCCCGACTGCACCTTCGAGGGATTTGACACCGAATCCATCTGGTACATCGCGGACGGCAAGCCCAGACTCCGCCTGTTCTCCGGTGGTACCAGGGGACTTTCCACCGAATCCATCGGCGACAGACCCCGGCTGGGCTGGCAGAAGGGACTGTTCCAGACTCCCATCCCCGGTATGTAATCAATTCTGCGAAACTTCTGCCGTCTGACTCCGGTCGGGCGGCAGTTTTCTCTTGACAGAGGGATGAGAGTGTGATATACTGATGAAAAGTTCAAATGAACCTATCGGAGGAAATCATGGAATTCTGGATATTCATTGCCTGCGCCGTTCTCGTTGTTCTCATCGTGCCATACATCCGTCTTGTCATCAAGCGGATCAGCCTTGCCGTGCGGGTAAAGCGCGCCTGCCGGGAAAACGGATTCACGTTCAGGCCTGCCCATCCGTTCTGGATGTTCGGACGGAACAACTCCGGCCACTGCGATTTCTACTGCATTTCCGAAAAAGACAGCCGGATGTATTCCGTGAAGCTGTTTGCATCCCTGCACCGGCTGGCTGACCTGACCTTTTTCGATGACCGGAACTATCGCACAAAACGGTATTTCGCTCTCGGCGGACGCGGCAGGGGATTTTCAGACAGCATCGTGTGGGAAAAGGAATCGCGGATCAAAAAACTCCGTGAAACCGATTGGTATTACGGTACTGAGGACGATTATACCCACCGGAATGTGCCCGTTCTGCTGGTTAATCCCGTGCCGATGAAGATTTACCGCTCAAAGATTGTCCCGCTGCAGCGTCTTGAGAGGGCGTACGTTTTCTGCAAAAAGGAGGAAACCACGGTAGCCAATACACAGGTCTATGACGGTGACTTCATTTACGACGCATACCTGTTCTCGGCATCCTCCTTCACCCGTGAACTGGATCACTCCTGCATTTTCTGAAAATCCCTTTGACAACGTATCAAAAGTGTGATATACTGATAAAAAAGTTCAAGTGAACCTGACGGAGGACTTTATGGGATTCTGGATTTTTGTCGCCTGCGCCGTTCTCGTTATTCTCATTGTACCGTACATTCGTCTCGTCATCAAGCGGATCAGCCTTGCCGTTCGGGTAAAGCGTGCCTGCCGGGAAAACGGATTCACGTTCAGGCCTGCCCACCCGTTCTGGATGCTCGGACGGAACAACTCCGGCCACTGCGATTTCTACTGCATTTCCGAAAAAGACAGCCGGATGTATTCCGTGAAGCTGTTCACGGTACTGCACCACATGACGGATGTGACCTTCTTTGACGACCGGAAATACCGGACCAAGCGGTACATTCCTCTCGGCGGACGGGGCAGGGGATTTGAAGACAACATCGTCTGGGAAAAGGAATCGCGGATCCGCTCCATCCGGGAAATCGACTGGTATTACGGCACGAAGGACGACTTCACCCGCCGGAATGTGCCCGTTCTCGTGGTGCATCCCGCACCGCTGAAGGTATACCGCTCGAAGATTGTCCCGCTGAAACGTCTTGAGAGGGCGTATGTCTTCTGCAAAAAGGAAACAACCACAGTGGAGAACACCCTGATCCATGAAGGCGACTGGATTTACGATGCCTATCTGTTTTCCGGTGCCGCATTGGTGCGTGAACTGAACCACTCCTGCATTTTCTGAAAATCCCTTGATTTCGACGGCGGTTTGTGATATGATTGCAGTAACAACTTGACCGTCAACGGAGGTTTCCATGTCCATTCTGCTCGTTGCACTGCTGGTGCTTCTGTACAGCTTCCAGTCAGCCTTCGCCAACCAGTACGCCCGCCACTATCCCGGCGAAAAGACCTACTCATCCCAGATTTACTCGGTCTTCTACGGCGTGATCGTGTCCCTTGCCACCCTTGTTCTGGCGGGATTCCGGTTCGCCCCCGGTCTGCCCACTGTAATCCTCGGTGTCATCAACGGCGCGGTTCTTGTGACCTACAACGCCATGCTGATCCGTGCGTCCTCCATCGGCTCCTACGCCATCACCATGATTTTCAATCTGTCCGGCGGCATCCTGATCCCCATGTTCTGGTCCATGATCCACGACGGGGAAATGCTGACGGTGTGGCAGTACCTTGCCATCGCTGTGATGCTGGTCGCATTTGTGTTCCTGAATATGGAAGACAAGAAGACCGAGACCAAAGTATCCGCGAAATTCCTTGTCGCCTGCCTCATCCTGGGTCTGGCGAACGGTATCTACGGCTCCCTGCTGGACACCCAGAAATCGGTGATGAAGGGTGCGGAAAGCGCGGAGATGATCATTATGACCTTCTTCTCGTCAGCTGTGTTCGCGTTCCTGCTTCTGCTGGTTCAGGCGGGAAAGAAGGCTCTCCCCGGCTTCCGTCAGACGAAGAAATCCACGCTGTTTGTGATTCTGGCGTCGGTATCTGCGGCATCTGCCGTGAATATTCTCATGTACGCCCTGGGTCTGATCAACGTAGCCGTGCTGTATTCCATGGATAACGGCGGTGTGCTGATCGTATCCGTTCTGTGGTCCGCGGTGATCCTCAAGGAAAAGCTGAACCGGAACAAGGTCATCGGTCTGATTCTGGCAATCGCGGCGGTGTTCGCGCTGAGTATTCTGTAATCCATGACAAAATCAAAAATGCTGTACAATCGGAGATTCAATCCGGAGTACAGCATTTTCTGTTATGCGGTTTTGTGTTTGAACATGGCGTTGAGCCGCTCTGTCATGGCAATCTGGAGAACCGTGAATGCCGCCAGCCAGAGGGGATACCAGCTTACGCTGACAAAATCCGCGATCAGCCCGAACAGCGGAGGAATCAGCGTACTTCCCATGTAAGCGCTGGCCATCTGGATGCCGATGATCGCCTGAGAGTTCTTCGCTCCGAAATTGGCGGGGGTGGAGTGGATGATGCAGGGATAAACGGGCGCGCATCCCAGACCGATAATGAGCAGCCCTGCCGCCGCGGGAATCGTTGAGGCAAAGGGAAGCATCAGCAGAACCATACCGGCGAGCATAATCGCACTGCCTGCGCGGATCAGGGTTCTGTCGCTGAACCGGTCGGCAAGGAAGCCGTTCAGGAGCCGTCCGCCCGTCAGTCCCAGATAGAACAGGGAGGCATACCGTGCGGCAGTTTCCGGATCGCATCCGCGGAACTCCACCAGATAGCTGCTTGCCCACAGGCTGGCCGTGACCTCCAGACCGCAGTAGGCGAGGAATGCCAGCAGAATGCAGGGCACCCCGGGAATCTTTAAGGCGCCGATGATCCCCACAGATGCGGCGGATTCTTCGGAAGCGGATCCGGAGTCATCCCCGGCGGCCTTTTTCCACAGGGGAAGGGTGACGAACAGGCAGACGGTCAGTACAATCTGAATCACGGAAACGGAGAAATACCCGCCGCGCCAGTTGTTGTCCGCCGCCAGACAGGCACTCATGATGTAGGGACTGATGGACGCACCCACACCCCAGAAGCAGTGGAGCCAGCTCATGTGACGCGCCGCAAAATGCAGGGCAACGTAGTTGTTCAGAGCCGCATCCACCGCACCGGCACCAAGACCATAGGGAACCGCCAGTACGCACAGCAGAATCAGGGAATCGGACAGGGAAAATCCCAGCAGAGCAAGAGCAGTCATGCCGACACTCACCGCTGTCACCCGTCCCGCACCGAACCTGTGAGTCATGTAGTCGGAGGCAAGGCTGGATACGATGGTGCTGGCGCAGATTGTCATGGAGATCACGCCGGCAAAGGAAAGGCTCGCACCGAATTCAAGGCGCATCACCGGCCATGCGGAGCCGAGAAGGGAGTCGGGGAGCCCCAGACTGATGAATGCGAGATAAATAATCGCGAGAAGCAGGGAAACCATAGGATGTCACTTTCTGAATTGTCGAATTGTCAGAGCTTTTCCACGTTCATGTGGGTGTAGTCGAAGCTGTGGGAATCAGGCTGTCGTCAAAGTGAA
This sequence comes from Clostridia bacterium, assembly GCA_017407225.1. Lineage (GTDB taxonomy): Bacteria > Bacillota > Clostridia > Oscillospirales > CAG-272 > UMGS1696. The sequence continues at coordinate 13,814 of JAFQWY010000342.1, forward strand.
TCATGACGTTTTCGGATTCCAGCTTGGACTGCACGGCGCCGATGTTCACGTCGTAAATGGCGCAGGATTCGTCCATGGCACGGGAAGCGCACACAGCCGCCGCCTGTCCGGTGAGAATTGCCGGAGGAATCACGCGGAATACGTCCCATGCATACCCGTCAGCGGATGCGCTCCGTCCGGCGGTGATGATGTTGTCAAATCCGTGACGGACAAGGGAGCGGAGGGGCACTTCGTACAGAAAATCCCGCCGGTCGAAATCGTTGATGGCGCAGACGGAGTCCTCGAAGTGCTGGAAAGCCTGGTTTTCGTAAACGGTGATATCCCCCTCAATCCGGCGGATGCAGCGGAACTGGGGCATCATGGGTACGGTGGTCACTTCGCGGCTGAACCGGTCGGTGGTCTTCAGCTTATCCAGCATGGTCAGCTGGTTCTTGATCAGGTTGTCGGAAACCACTTCCACACCCGTACCCCAGAAGAAGGGCATATCCTTCGGATGATTGTGGCCGTACAGGCTTGCGTTTCCGCCTGCGATCGTCACAACCGCACGGTCGGCACGTCCGGATTCGACGGCTTTCTTACAGCTGTCCAGCGTCACCATTCTGCCGAACCAGGAGAAATAGTTCTTGCCGTCCACGGTGGGGAAGCCCGCTTTCCGGCAGATATCCGCGTCGCCCGTGGTATCGATCACCTGACGGGCACCGTAGAATTCCAGACCGGATTTGGAGTCGGTGACGATGCCGATGCAGTGTCCGCCGTCCATGATGGGATATGCCGCATTGCAGTCGAACAGGAGCTTCACTCCGGCATCCACGATCAGCTCGGTCAGCTGCAGGGCGTAGATGTAGGGGGAATAGTGGGTCTGGTACCGTACATTGGTGGGATCCGCAGGTTCACCGTTCCGCCATTCCGCAGGAAGAGTGTCGTAGCCGTATTTCAGGGACAGACGCAGGAATTCCTCAGCCATGCCGAAGCAGATCTGCCTGCCGCGCCCGTTGCACATGGGAACGAAATAATTCACCAGTCCCATGGTGGCAAGTCCGCCGAGAAGCACGGATTTTTCCAGAAGAAGCACCTTCCTGCCCAGTCTCGCTCCCTCCAGTGCCGCCGCGCATCCGGCAATGCCGCCGCCGCAGACGATGATGTCGTAGTCTTCCTTTTTGGGGATCGAAAGTCTGAAATCAAACTGTTCCATAATGTTCCGCCTTTCGTAAAATCGGTTGAATTGACTGACTTCATCTTAGCATATATTTGTGAATACACTGTGAATAACGAAAAATTTGTACAGAAACCATAGGATTCCCACGCAGGATTGAAAAATGTTGGCTACATTATTATTGAAAAATTACCGTAAATGTGGTATAATGATATGGCAAATTAACAGAAGTGAGCAATAGCAATGACATCAACCGAACTCAGAACCCTTTATACCGAAACCAAGCGCGCACTGTTCGACAAATACTTCAACCACCTCAATCCCAAACAGCGGGAAGCGGTGTATCAGGTGAACGGACCGCTGCTGATTCTGGCCGGTGCGGGAAGCGGAAAAACCACCGTTCTCGTCAACCGTCTTGCCTATATCATCCGCTACGGCAATGCCTATCACACCGATCTGGTTCCCACCGATGCGGACGAGGCTGTGATCGCCGATATGAAAGCGGCGGCAGAGCTGTCCCATGAGGAGCTGGGCGAGTATCTGACCCGTTTTGCCGTCAATCCTCCGCCCGCATGGCAGGTGATGGCGATTACCTTCACCAACAAGGCCGCAAAGGAAATCAAAACCAGAATCGAGAAGATTTTCGGTGAAAACAGCACCGAAGCGGCGGAAATCCGTTCCGGTACCTTCCACTCCATCTGCGTGCAGATCCTTCGCCGCTACGGGGAACAGATCGGCTACGACCGGAATTTCACCATCTGCGACACCGACGACAGCAAGAAGCAGATCCAGCTGTGCATGAAGCAGCTGAACATCGACGACAAGCAGCTTCCCGTGAAATCCGTGCAGAACGCCATCAGCCGCGCCAAGGATAAGCTGATCGGCCCCATCGAATACGCGGAAAAGGCCGGAAACGACGCAAAATTCAAACAGATCGCCCAGATTTATCAGCTGTATACCGAAAAGCTGAAGAATCAGAACCTGCTGGACTTCGACGATATCATCATGCAGACCGTGCGCCTGCTCACCGAATGCGAGGATGTGCGGACACTGCTGCAGAACCGATACAGATACATCTGCGTGGACGAGTATCAGGATACCAACTACGCACAGCTGGAGCTGACCCTGCTCCTGTCCGCCAAATACCGCAACATCATGGTCGTGGGCGACGATGACCAGAGCATCTACAAGTTCCGCGGCGCCGTCATTGAGAATATCCTGAACTTCGACAAGAATTACGACAATACCACCGTCATCAAGCTGGAAGAAAACTACCGCTCCACCAGAACCATCCTGAACGCCGCCAATACGGTCATTGCGAACAATACCGGACGGATGGGCAAGACCCTCTGGACCGGCGGCGAGGAAGGCGAAAAAATCGTCATCCGGAATCTGGGCAACCAGAACGACGAAGCGCGGTACATCGCCGATGCGGTTTCAAACGGCGTGAAGAACGGCGGATCCTTCCGGGATTACGCAGTCCTCTACCGGATGAATTCCCAGTCCCGTTCCATCGAGCAGGCATTCGCCAAGAGCGGTATCCCTTACCGGATGCTGGGCGGTCTGCGGTTCTTCGACCGGATGGAAGTGAAGGACATCATCGCGTACCTCGCTCTCATCAATAACCCCAACGACGACCTGAGACTGCGCCGCATCATCAATACCCCCCGGCGCGGCATCGGCGACAAGTCCCTGCAGATCGCGGAAGCACTGGCCTACGAAGAGGGATGTCCTCTGCTGGAATTCCTCCGCCGTGCCAAGAGATATACCGCAATTTCCCCCGCCACCGCAAACCAGATGGTCAGTTTTGTCTACATGATGGATAAATTCCGGGAAGCGGCAGGGCAGATGAATGTGTCCGCTCTGATCGAGATGGTCATCGAAGACTCCGGATACAATAAGATGCTGTCCGAAATGACCGATCTGAGCGAACGGGACGACCGCCAGAATAACCTGAACGAGCTTCTCTCCGCCGCCAAAGCATACGAAGAACAGGCCGAGGAACCCTCCCTCGTGGAATTTCTGGAAGACGTTGCGCTGGTTTCCGATATCGATAAGTACGACGAAACCGCCGACGCCGTGGTTCTCATGACCATCCACTCCGCAAAGGGTCTGGAATTCCCCACCGTATTCCTGCCCGGTATGGAAGAGAGCATTTTCCCCAGCTTCCAGACCACCATGAACCCCGAGGAAATCGAGGAAGAACGCCGTCTCGCTTACGTTGCCATCACCAGAGCGAAGAAGAAAGTGTTCATCACCCATGTGCGCGACAGAATGCTCAACGGCAGAACCGGATCCAATCAGCTTTCCAGATTTGCCGCTGAGATTCCCGCGGAACTGGTGGATCGGATCGACGAAACTCCGGCAGATGCGGAACTGAGACAGCTCAGACAGCGTCCCGTCAAGCAGAAGCCCGTCAACCATTTCGTCAACGAAACCTCCAGAAGATCTCCCGCGCTGACCAACCTCAAGCCTCAGAATTCCGCCGCATCTTCAGGTTTTGCCGTGGGCGATAAGGTCAAGCATGTGACCTTCGGCGAGGGAACCATCCTGTCCTCCAGACCCATGGGCGGCGATACCCTCTACGAAATCGCCTTTGATAAAGTGGGTACCAAGAAACTCATGGCAACCTACGCCAAACTGACAAAAGTTGAGTAAAATCACTCTATAGCCATATTCCCCGCAAAACTCCCCGATGGATATG
>JAFQWY010000054.1 GCA_017407225.1 Clostridia bacterium
CAAGCAGGCATACTGCGAAGTCGGTACCTACAACTTCATCGATATGCCCAGATTCTATATGCGCGCGAAGAAGGGTTCCGCCATCATCCGTCACTGGACTCAGCCCGCACACGTTGTAAAGTGCAAGGCATGGCACGAATCCGATGTAATTCCTGTAGTCAACGGCAGCGGTCTCACCAAGACCATGGCTCCCAGAGACGAAATCACCGTGGATGAATACGATATTCCCAGACCGGTTTCCGATGTTCACAACTACTACCGGAACTTTGTCCGCGCTATGGACGGTCTGGAAGAACAGATGGTAACCCATGACCAGATGCGCTGCATCCTCAAGATCATCATGGATGCATTCAAGTCCGTGGAAAACGACGGCGCGAAGATCAACTGGTAAATAATTTTTGAAAATCAAGGACGGACTTGGGCACAAACGGCTCTGTCCGTCCTTTTTATACGATCGGAGGCAGATATGATCTGTGAAATACTTTGCGTGGGGACGGAGCTTCTCCTCGGCGACATTATCAATACGGACGGGGCGTTCATTGCCCGTGAAATTGCTGCGCTTGGCTTCGGATCCTACCATCAGACCGTGGTGGGGGACAATCCGGTGCGGCTGAGAGAAGCGGTCAGCACGGCTTTGTCCCGGTGTGACGTACTCATCATGACCGGCGGTCTGGGTCCCACCTGTGACGATATCACAAAAATCGCGGCGGCGGAGGCGTTCGGCGTGGGAATGCATTTTGATGAAAGCATCCGGGACGATCTGGTAGAATTCTTCGCAAAAATCAGCCGCAGAATGACGGACAACAACCTGTCCCAGGCTATGGTACCCGATAACGGAATTGTATTCCGGAACAAATGGGGAACCGCTCCCGGGCTGGCTCTGGAAGGGGAGATTGACGGTATAATGAAGCGTGCGATCCTTCTGCCGGGACCTCCGTCGGAATGCGAGCCCATGTTCATGGAATGCGTGAAGCCCTACCTTGCAGCACTGTCCGACGAAACCATCTACAGCCGGAATTTACATCTCTACGGCATCGGCGAATCGGCGGCGGAAGACATTCTCCGTCCCCTGATGGAAGAATCTGTCAATCCTTCGGTGGCACCCTATGCCTGCGAGCATGAAGTGCGGATCCGGGTGACGGCACGTGCAAAGTCACTGGAAGAAGCCCGGACAATGACCCGTGAGATGTCTGACCGGATTTACAAAACCGATGCGGGACAGTATATCTTTGCGGAGACCGACAATCCCTTTGATGCGAAAAACGCTGTAGTGACGGCGATGATCGCGGAACTGCGGAAGCACGGCATGACTTTTGCCACCGCGGAAAGCTGCACGGCCGGAATGATCGGCTCCACGGTGGGCGATATCCCCGGCGCATCCGATGTGTTTGTGGGCGGGATCATTTCCTATGCCAACGAAGTGAAGGAAAACGTGCTGGGTGTGCCCCATGAAACGCTTGAACGTGTTGGCGCGGTATCTGAAGAATGTGCCGGATACATGGCGCAGGGATCGAGACGGACGACAGGCGCCGGAATTGCCGTATCGGTAACCGGAATTGCCGGCCCCGGAGGAGGAACACCCGAAAAGCCCGTGGGAACGGTGTGCTTCGGCGTGGCGGACGAAAAAGGAGTGTACACCACTACCCGTCATTTCAACGGCAGAAACGACCGTGCAAAAATCCGCAGACTGACTACGGCATACGCCATGATGCTGGTGATCCGCCGTCTGCGCGGGGAAATCTGACGGAACGTAACTGAACAGAAAAAGAGCGAATCCATCTCATGCGAGAGTGATTCGCTCTTTTGTTTTTCTTAAAAATCGGGGGTAAACCGCTTGGTTGCCGAGGATCGCTCCTGCATATACCCGTCAAATCCCAGTTCTCTCGCCAGATCCGCTACTTTTTCGTACTCGTATGTAGTAACTTTACGGCGGATTTTTGTATACGGATCATTTTCACGCTTTTCCGGCAGGAATTCCGGTGTATACTGTGCCATCAGCGAGAGTTTGATCTTTGCGGGATCCACGATGGATGCAATCTTGCGCAGAACTGCCATGGAGTCGTCGCGGTGACCGGGCAGAACCAGATGCCGCACAATCACGCCGCGCTTCATCATGCCGCGATCGTCAAATACACATTCGCCCATATTTTCCGCCATCTGAACAAGGGAAGCTGCGGCATACTCGGGATAATCGGGAGCATGGGAGTACAGTCCGGCAAGATCGGGAGAGGCGTACTTGAAATCCGTCAGAAAAACATCCACGGTACCGGCGAGGGCATCGATGGTTTCCGGATTCTCGTACCCGCCCGTGTTCCAAACAACGGGCAGGGTCAGCCGCTGATCCCGCCAGTCATTCCGTGCGGATCTCACTGCTTCGATAATCTGCGGGGTGTAATGGGTGGGAGAAACAAAATTGATGTTATACATCCCCTGATCCTGCAGAACCAGCATTTCATAAGCCAGCTCGGCCGGCGTCATTTCCTGTCCTACAGAATCCCGGCGGCTGATTTTTCCGTTCTGGCAGTACACACAGCCGAGGGGACAATGTGCGAAAAAGATAGTGCCGGATCCGGGTTCAAGGGGATGATCGGTTTTCGGCAGGGGACCGCTGATGCAGGGTTCTTCCCAGTGGTGGTGCATGATTTTGGAAACCTGCATTTTCATCCCCGCACCGCAGACACCGGGGGTGGATGACCGGTCAGCGCCGCAGTTCCGGGGACAGAGGCTGCATTTGGTTAGATCAAACATGGATTACTTGGTCTTGTTGCCCTTGATGAAGCGGGCAATGAGGCTGTTTTTCATATCCCACAGCCTGAGGGAAAGGTCAACATAGTATTCGTGGGGATTCTCGAAACGGAGAACTTCCTTCCACATGGTTGCGATTTCACGGGCACAGTGGTCGCGGATTTCTTCCAGCGGAGGCAGGTTGTACACCAGCTCGCCATTTTTGAAAATGGGAACCAGCATTTCCCGTGCGGTGAAGTCTTCCAGAACGGTACGCTTCCACACATATTCCGGGTCGAAGATTTCCAGAGGCTGGGTCTGATCCACGGTTTCGTCGTGAAGCATGATCAGGTCAGCCATTGCCTTGCCGGTTTCGTTGGAGTACATCCGGTACAGCTTCTTGAAGCTGGGATTGGTGATCTTCGCAGCATTTTCGCTGACCTTGATCTTGGGGATCAGCTTGCCGTTTTCATCTTCAATCGCCGCCAGCTTGTATACGCATCCGAATACGGAGTCGCTCTTCGCGGTGATCAGTCTCTCACCGATACCGAATGCGTCTACGCAGGCTTCCTGCTGGATCAGTTCCTGAATGATGTATTCGTCCAGGGAGTTGGAAACGATGATCTTACAGTCGGTGAGGCCTTCTTCGTCAAGGAGTTTTCTCGCCTTCTTGGACAGGTATGCGATGTCGCCGGAGTCGATGCGGATGGCACACTTTTTCAGTCCCTGAGGCCACAGTACATCCTTGATAGCACGGATGGCATTGGGCAGACCGGAGCCGAATACGCTGTAGGTATCAACCAGCAGGGTGGGATTGTCGGGATAGAGACGGCAGTAGGTGGCAAATGCCTCATATTCGGAGTCGAACATCTGCACCCATGCGTGGGCCATGGTTCCGCCTGCGGGTACACCGTACAGCTTATCGGACAGGGTGC
>JAFQWY010000343.1 GCA_017407225.1 Clostridia bacterium
GCGCCGCAGGCTGGGGTTCCCCATAGGGGCAAAGCCCCTCGTGGGTCGTGGAGATCCCAAAGAGGATCGCGACCGATCCTCTTTGGCGCACGCCCGGCGCCGGGCATCAGATCAATTCGAAAATGCGCCAGCATTTTCTACCTAACCCGTTCCCATCGCTTCGGGGCGAACTTTATCTCAGCGGAATAATCGGATTGCCGTTCATGTTGGTAATCTCCGCAACCAGCAGAGTCGCCTTCGCAACCATCTGCTGAATGATCTGGGGACAGTTCTTCTTGAATTCTTCCGCCACATCAATGGTCTTCCAGTCGATTTCGTCACGGGTGCCGGGGTTGAATACCAGCATCACGCCGAAGGAAACGGACAGCACGAAGGGACCTTCCGGCTCAAAGCGCAGGGTACGGTTGTAGGTCGCCTTCACGCCTGCCTGACCCATCACCTGTGCCACAATGGTGTCCTTCACGCCAAGCTTGAACTGCCCGGACGCATTGGCGGGACGCTGAATCTCGTAGCTGATATTATCCAGAACGATGCGGCGTTCCGCAAGGAAGTAGCGGTTGAAGTCAAATCCTTCGGGGCTCTGGTACTTGGGCTTTGCGGGAGCTTCCTGTGCTGCGGGAGTCACGGGAGCTGTGGGAGTCACGGGAGCCGCGGGTGTTTCGGGAGCCTTTGCCGGTTCAGGAGTCACGGGAGTTTCCTTTTCGTTGTTCTTTTCTTTATCTTTCTTTCCGAAGATTGCCATGATAATTACCTCTTTATATATTTTTTATTATTTTCGCAGTCAGTTGCCGGCGCTTTCCATGATACGGAAGATGGACCAGCCGTTTTCTTCCCGGTAGGCCGCGATCAGACCGCCGGAAACCTGTGACAGGGAGTCATAGGTGAAGGGGAGTACAATATTGCCCAGTGTGTCGATCATGCCCCATCGTCCGTCGGGTGTTTTCAGCGCCGCCAGCCCGTTCACAAAGGGAATGGCATCGGCGTAGAAGGGCTGTGCGATCCATCCGCCGGTGTAGTCCATGAAACCGTACTGCCCGTTTTTGGACAGCAGGATGCATCCGTCGGAGTATCCCTCAAGGGTGTATCCTATGGGCAGATCAAATTCGCTTCCGTCCGGGCGGATCAGGCAGTCCACATCGCTGACCACGCGCACTCTGCGGTACATGGCCCAGTTCCAGTTGTCGATTTTCTGCCGTCTCACCCGGGTCAGCCCGTGATCGAAGTAGTAGAATCCGATGCTCTCGATGCCGTCGGTGAGGGGGAGCATGAGATTTTCAATGGTATACCGGTTGTGCTCGCTGAGATACATGAAGCAGGCGTCGAATGCCTCCCGTCCCTGTTCGTTGAGGAAGAACATTCCGCCCCGGTTATCCGTAGTTGTAACCACGCCCAGACCACCCGTGAACGGCAGGGCACTGGTGTACTGGTAGGATGCCAGCACGCCGGTTGTCTGTCCGTTTTCGTCCGCGGTCAGGTAGCCGAACCGGTCCAGCTCCTCGCTGTAAGTGACCACCACATTGGTGCTGTCGGATTTGCCGTACCCGGACGGATAGTCAAAGCTCAGCCCCCGGCTGTCGGTTCTGGGATCGTAGTCGGAGATCATGAACTGGGTGCCGTCGTCGGACAGATAGAAGTACGCCGCAGTCCCGTCCGCGTTTTTCCGCATGAAAAGCGGTCTGTCTTCCGGATCACGCGCATAGGCAGGGGCATATTTCTTGGCATCGTACCGGCACAGGGGAATACCGTCGGATCTGATGAGGAACACATCGGATCCGTCATCCATGATGATGTATCCCATGTACAGCTCAATGGCGGGTCTTTCCTCGCGGATCTGCTTGGTGACGATGTATTTTTCGCTGTCGTCTTCGGGGTAGACAACGGTGTCCCGGTCGGTGAGCCGTTTTCTGAGGGAGAACCGCTCCGGCAGCTGGAAGGAGAATGTCATCCGTCCCAGTCTGGATTCCGCGGGATCATAGATCACGGAATCATCGGTGTACTCATACCCCAGCTCTCTGAGGGACTCCGCGGACATTATTTTTCCGGGCTTGTCCTGCAGCTCTTCCTCGCTCATGGCCTTGGCAGCGGAGTCTTTCCAGGCGGATCCGGTGCTCACCGAAGTCTGCTCCTGTTTTTCTCCGCCGGATGATGTTTCCGGAGAGAACGGAGCCGTTTCCTCATCCGCCACGAGATCGGAAATCATACCGGAGAACATATTCCCGCCGGTGTTGGTTCTGCTGTCGTCCAGGAGCTTGTACCGGTCCAGAAACGACAGATCATACGCCCCCATAAAATACAGCAGCACCAAAAATGCTGTTCCGAAAATCAACAGCAGCTGCAATGCCCGTCCGAGGGGCGACTTCAATTGGTTCAGCAATTTCTTCATGGGGGTGTACCTTGGGTTTGGATTAGATTTTTAGTAAGGGGGGTACGCGGCTTTCTTCTTTATTCTTTTAGCCGCAGGCGCTTACTTATGGTACCTGCTGCCGTTCATGATCTCTCCCGCCCGGTAGATCTGCTCCAGAAGCATGACCCGGAACAGCTCGTGGGGGAAGGTCATTTTTGACACGGACAGGCGCAGATTCGCTCTCTGCTTGACTTTTTCGGACATCCCGTGGGAGGATCCGATGATAAAGCACACCTCCGACACGCCCGCGGACGCCTGTTTTTCCAGATATCCGGCGAATTCCTCGGAGGAAAGCTGTTTTCCTTCCACGCACATGGCGCACACCGCGGCGCGGGCAGGGATTTCGGCGAGGATTTTCTCAGCCTCCTTTTCGAGGGCTTTGGCAATCTCCCCGTCGGTGGGATTCATGGGCAGATTCTCCGGCTTGGGTTCGATAACCGCAACCTGGAAGGCCTTGCCCATCCGTTTGACAAACTCGGCGGCTGCCTCTTTCGTATAGGCTTCCGTCAGCCTGCCCATGGCGATGATTCTGATTTTCAGCATGGCGTCTCCCGGATCATCTCATTTCATGATGTAAAGTTCGATATACGAAATGGCCAGGGAAACCACGATGGGCATGATGATATAGATCAGTGTTCTCGCCTTTTTCCGGTTTTCCGGCTGTTTTGTCATGAATTCGGACTTTTTCTCAAAGGACCAGTCCCCGGGCAGCTCGTCGATGGTTCTGGGTTTGTTCTCCAGCGAGAAGCCGTTGAGAACAAAGAAAGCAATGAACGCCGCACCGCCCGCGATTCCGTACAGGAGAGTACCGGCGTAGTAAATCCACAGCTGGCCGGTGGATTCGGAAAGTGCGATGACGACCCGGAGCAGAGCATAGAACAGGATGAAATTCAGCAGGAGAATCCCCAGTTTTTTCAGGGCTTCCCGTCCTTTTTCGATGCTTCCCGGCTCCTGATTCCGCTCCGGTCTGTTGTGATTCTTACGGTTCTTCATAATTCGGTGAACCTCACGGATAGTTGATAAAACAACGGACGCACCCCAGTCCGCGCAGAGTGGAGTGAGGTGCGGTGTTGTCGGTATGTTGAGTCTGCGCGGAGGTGAAATTTCCCGTTGGGAAGTGAAATACGCACTCCGTGCGTGTGAAATAGCTTCGCTGTGAAATTGCCTGCGGCAGTGATAAATCCATTTTCGTCAGAAAATGCACCTTAACTGCGAAGCAATTTCACTTGCGGCAGCAAATTTCACGCCGCGAAGCGGTATTTCACTCATCCGTCAGGATGAATTTCACTGCAGGATTATCCTCAGATAATCTTGCACGCGCCGTTCTTTCTTACGCTGAGAATGTGGCATGCGCCCTCTCCGAAGACTTCGTTCATGGTCTTTGCGTAGTCAGCGGTCAGTTCAACGGGAACGAATGCCTGGATGGTACCTGCGAAGCCGCCGCCGTGTACTCTGCAAACACCCTTGGTGCCGGCAAGGAAGTTTTCGGTCAGGCAGAGAGCAAGGGACAGACCCTGTTCCTGTACGTTCTTGGTGGTGTATACGTTCTGGAGATAACGGAAGGAGGAGGAACCGGATGCAACAACGCCTGCCTTGAAGCCTTCGATGTCGCCCTTCTTGAGCGCTTCTACCTGAGCGGCAACACGTTCGTTTTCTGCGAAGAAGTGGTAAGCGCGCATGATGGCACGGTCGCCCAGTTCTTCACGGATTTCGGAACCGTTGGAAGTAGCGAGGAGCTTGTTGAGAGCTTCACGGGAGGTCTTGCGGAGTACGGGAACGCCCAGCTTTGCCGCAACCTTCTTCATTTCGGCGGGAACGGAAGCATAGTCGTCGTTGAGGTCAGCGTGGTTGCCGCCGGTGTTGACGATGCAGAGCGCGTATCCCGCAGCGGTCAGGTCGAAGTCCATCTTTTCGATGATGGGATTCTGAGGATCTTCAAAGTCGATGGTAATGAAGCCGCCCACAGCGCAAGCGGTCTGGTCCATGAGGCCGCAGGGCTTGCCGAAGTACACGTTTTCCGCATACTGAGCCATCTTTGCGATTTCCACGTTGGAAACCTTGCCGTCGTTGTAGAGGTAGTTGAGGATATTGCCCACCATGACTTCGAAGGCCGCGGAAGAGGAGATGCCGGAGCCCTTGAGCACGTTGGAGGTGGTGTATGCATCGAAGCCGCCGATCTGATAGCCTGCGTTCAGGAATGCCTTTTCCATACCTGCGATGATTGCTTCGGACTTGAAGAACTTGGATTCATCGGGAGCTTCCACAGCTTCGGGAGCAACAACGTCTTCCGGGAAGCCTTCGGACTTGATGCGGATCACGCCGTCGTCGGTCTTCTTGACAACTGCGAGGATGTCGAGGTTTACGGAAGCGGCGATAACGCGGCCGTAGTTATGGTCGGTGTGGTTGCCGGAGATTTCGGATCTGCCGCCTACGGAGTAGAGGGAAACTTCGCCGTCGCCGTAGATGGAAGCGAATTCGTCGCACGCCTTTGCATAGCGTTCTCTCTGAGCGGGCACGTTTTCGGGGTTGACGGACAGGCCGCCCACAAGGGTCTCGTCAATGGCGCCGGCTGCGATTTTATTCTTCAGTTCGGTGATGTTCATGGTGGTGGATCCTTTCTTGATATGTAAATTTAAATTTTTCCGTTCATTGTTCCGGCGGAGCATATGCCGCCGTTTATTATTATACCATAAAATCCGTTTTGTACAAGCAGGATTTGTAAACTCTCTGCGAAATCCCGTTAAAAACCGTATCCGCCGGTATGGTTCATCCGCTCTTCCGCCATCTTCGCCGCCAGTTCCTTTTCCCGGCGGATCATGGAAGAAAATACCCAGATGACGATGGTGAAAATCATCACGGTCAGACCGATCAGCGCAATCATGGATCCGAGGCTGCGGATGCTTCCGATGAGGGGCAGGTACACAATATTGAAGGTGGATTCGGGCATCTGCAGGGACGCCAGCATATAGTTTTTCCAGTCGTTAAGGAGGAGGGGCGCAAACAGCAGCGAAGCACCTGCCGCGGACACAGCAGCGGAACAGGCCACCAGTGCAGGCGCGGCCTTCATCCGATGGATCAGCAGAAGAAGCAGTCCGAGAAGCAGGCACAGGGAGCACTCAAGCACCAGCGTTCCTTCGGAAAGAATCGTACGCACCGGCTCCAGTGCCTCCAGACGCTCCCCGATATCCGCAATATCGGACACCCGGGACAGAAACGCCGCCACGGTATCCACCGGATCGTTGAAAATTCCCAGCAGTCTGACAATGGAGGGATCCACCCCCGACAGGGCAAGCTCTGCCATTTCGTAGGGATCCAGCGCCGGAGTCGGGCCGTAATCCAGAAGCCACGCCCGGAAATCCTGCACAAACACGGTGAGAATATCGTCAATGGACAGCATCCGGATCAGTTCGTTGAAGTCGTTTTCGTTCAGTTCCATGCCGAAAAATCCCAGCTGCTCATTGAACAGCTCAAGAACCGTGCCGAATCCGCCGTAGCCGTCCGGCAGAACCACCCCGGCATAGTTGATTTCCGACATGGTACGGTACACGTTTTCGGGGGTAAAGGCAAGGCGTATGGATGCGGTCACCGCAGTCAGCATCAGCCCGGCACAGAGAGCGGCAGTCAGGATCAGGGTAAAGGTCACGCACATCACGGTGCGGAAAGTTTTCATGGAACGGACACCTCCGGGGTACAATAAGCTACATTATATTATAACAGAGCGGAGTATATTTGTCAAGGCATGTCCGGGCATCCGCCGCATCACACCGGAAAAAACAGATTCAAATTGCCGAATTCCGTTGACAAATCCGGGGAAATGGTGCATAATAAAACAAATCATATCGAACGGAGTTACCTATGCATACCAAAGAAGATTTATTCGCCCAGCTCTCCGCCATGAACGCCCCCCGGGATTCGGTGGTTCTGGTTCACTCCTCCCTGAAAGCCATCGGCGATGCGGAAGGACGGGGTCAGGGAGTTCTGGACGCCCTCATCGAATACTTTACCGCAGACGGCGGACTTCTCTGCATTCCCACCCACACCTGGGCCTTCCTCGGAAACCTTGACGAGCCCACCCTTGACGTAAATTCCGACAGAGTCTGCATCGGTACCCTGCCGAAACTGGCGGCGGCGGATCCGAGAGCGCACCGTTCCCTCCATCCCACCCATTCCATGGCCGTGTTCGGGGATGACGAGGCTGCGGAAGCCTTCATCGCCGGAGAATTCACCGTGGAGACCTCCACCGATCCCCGGAGCTGCTACGGCAAGCTGATCGGCAGAAACGGCTATGTTCTCCTTCTCGGCGTCGGACACAACCGGAACACCACCCTGCACTGCGTGGAAGAAATGATGGGTGTCCCCAACCGTCTCTCCGAAGACTGGAAGGCGACAAAAATCCGCCTGAAATCCGGCGATGTGATCGAGCGTCCCATCCACTGCCACCACGCCGTGGGAATCAAAGACGTATCCGCCAACTATCCCAAGTACGAGCCTGCCTTCCGCCTCCACGGAGCCATCACCGACGGTTTCTTCGGAGATGCGAAAGCCCAGCTGTGCGATACCGGAAAAATGGCCGATGTCATGAAGCTGATCCGTTCCCGCAGCGGCGGTGCCGAGCTCATGGCCGACGACTCCCCCCTGCCGGAAGAACTGTACCGGTAACCGGCAGGACTCCCGAAAAAATCATATCTGCGAAAGGTTTCTGACTGCTATGGAAACAGCATCTCCCCTGGAAACATTGCCCGCCGCGGACGTAATCTCCACTGCGGAAGCATGGTCCTCCACGGACATCATCTCCCAGATCATCGGCATTCTCGCCCTGTGCGTCACGATCATCTGCTACCAGTTCAACGACCAGAAGAAAATTCTCATCATGCAGATCATTGCTTCCGTCATGTTCATGACCAATCTCGCACTCCGGGACGCCATGGCGGGCGCACTGCTGAACATCCACGGCATCTGCCGCGCCCTGGTATTCTATCAGCGCGGACGCCATAAATGGGCGGACTCCCCTCTGTGGGCGCTGCTCTTCTGCATTCTTGCCGTGGGCTGCGTGGCATACACCTGGCAGTCTCCGCTGGATCTCCTGCCGCTGATCGGTACTATCTTCACCACCATTGCATACTACCTGACCGATGCGAAGTGGATCCGCATCCTCACCCTTCCCTCCCCTCCCATGTGGTTTATCTATCATCTCTCCGCGAAAAACATCGGCGGCGTGCTGAACGAAGTTTTCGTCATCGCGTCCATCCTCACCGCCATGTTCCGCTATGATTTCCGCAAGGGAAAGGGAAATACTCCGCAAAACGGGGACACCGTGGAAAAATCCAAATAAACGCTATTGACAAATCCGTGTTTTTGCTGTACAATATACACGAAGAAACGAAAATTACGAAATCAACATACATCCGAACGCGGTGTGATTCCCATCTGCACATCACGTTCCATGGAGGATTATCATGAACAAGAACGACGGATCTCTCGACAAGAAGCAGGAGATCGAACAGGCTGAAGAATACGATCCTGAAATCTACACACTCACCGACGAAGAAGGAAACGAACTGCATTTCGCTCTTCTGGGCACTCTGGAACATGAAGGCGCCGTTTACAAGGCTCTCATTCCCGTAAACGAAGACGGCGAAGAGGAAAGCGACGAATACGTGATTCTCAAGTGCGGCGTTGACGAAGACGGTGAAGACATTCTGGAAACCATCGAAGACGACGAAGAATTCGACAGAATCGCGGACATCTTCGACGATGAATTCAGCGACATCTTCTACGACGAAGACTGATCGACCCGAATAACTGCACCGACCGCAATCAAGCTGGTTCTGAGGTGTGCGAAATAGAGATGAGTGTAAAAACCCACGAAGAGTAAAAAGGAGCCCGGACTTCCGACGCGGGGCTGCAGACCTCCCTTTCGTGCTGACGTGCGCATTCCGCGCTGCCGCATGAAAAGGATGCTGGGAGCACAAACCGTTGGAGAGGGCACCGTCCTTGCGTGAGCAGGGTTTCTATATGCTTGTCTTGAAACGGCACTTTGGGACCATTTTTGTTTTTTGTGTGTATTCTGCGGTGCAGACTGCACGTTTTGGGTTTTATTGAAGAAAAGCTCCGCTTTTCGATTTGATTTTCTCCACTGCGCGTGGGGCGCACAAAGGACCTCCGTGTCCGGCCCTTTGTGAATTCCCGCCACTCAAGCGTTCCACTTGAGAATCCCCGCCGCAGACGCCATACCCGTGCAGCTTTCGTTTTCGGCGATCTTCCTTCAGGGTTTATGGCTCACGGTTTCCGCGTTCTGTTCAGCCACTTTCTGCGAAAGCGGCGGCAGCGAGGTGGGGAGTGCTTCGATAGACTTACAGCGGGATGTTTTGGGTTTTATTTTATATTCCGAATACATTGATTCACTTTACATAAAGGACGTTTTTTTATGAAATACAACTTTTCTTTCACCGGGTTTACGCCGGATGCGGGGTATGCTCCTTTTCCGGCATCGGTGCCCGGGAATATTCAGCGGGATTTTCTGGATGCCAATCCGGGATTCCTTTCCGACATCAATTTCGGGCAGGAGCACCGGAAAATGCGTGCCCTTGAGCCTTACACATGGATTTACACCACCGAACTTGCATTTGAGCGCAGACCCGGCGAAAAGCTCTGGTTCGTGACCGAGGGCATCGACTACATCTGGGATCTTGCTCTGGACGGCGAGGTTTTCTACTCCCACGAGGGTATGTTCACCCGCGTGGAGCTTTGTCTGGACGACATTCTCGGGGACAAAGTGATCCCCGGCGCGAAGTTTGATATCATCATCCATCCCCATCCCATGCTCCACGACGAGCCGAAGGACAGAACCCAGGCGGCACAGTGCTGCAAGCCCCCCGTTTCCTACGAATGGGACTGGCATCCCCGTGTGATTCCGTCGGGCATCTGGGACGAGACTTATCTGGAAACCCGGGATCCCGGTCACATTGACTTTGCCGAAGCCCGGTACACGCTCTCGGAAGACCTGAAAAATGCATCCGTCACCTTTGATGTGCGCTGTGCATCGGCTGCGGCTGTGACCCTGTACGATCCTGCGGGGGACAAAATCGCGGAGCTTCCTGTGGAAAACGGCAAAGCCTCCGTCACCGTTGAGAACGTGAAGCTGTGGTGGTGCCGCGGTCTGGGTGAGCAGAATCTCTATCGCTGGGAAGCCGCATCCTCCACCGACAGCGCATCCGGCACCATCGGATTCCGCCGCACCAAGCTCATCATGAACAAGGGCGCGTGGAACGAACCGGACGGATTCCCCAAATCCCGCAGCTATCCTCCGGCGCAGATCGAGCTCAACGGCGTCCCGGTTTTTGCAAAAGGCTCCAACTACGTCAATCAGGAAATCTTCCCCGGCATTGTGACGCCCGAACAGTACGAGGAAACCATCCGTCTGGCCACCCAAGCCAACATGAACATCTTCCGCTGCTGGGGCGGCTCCGGCATCCAGAAAAAGGCATTCTACGACCTTTGCGACAAGTACGGCATGATGCTCTGGGTGGAATTCCCCCTGTCCTGCAACAACTACTACGACTCCGACCACTATCTGGCGATCCTGGAGCAGGAAGGCACGGCAATTATTGAGAAGCTGCGCTGCCATCCCTCCGTGGTTCTCTGGTGCGGCGGCAATGAGCTGTTCAACAACTGGTCCCTCATGACCGATCAGCACCTTGCCCTCCGTCTTCTCAACAAGCTGACCTACGATCTGACCCCCGAAATCCCCTACATCATGACCTCCCCGCTGGCAGGCATGAAGCACGGCGGCTACACCTTCATCGACCGCACCACGGGTCTGGATCAGTTCGCACTGTTCACCCGTTCCAAGGGCACTACATACACCGAATTCGGCATCCCGGGCATCACGTCCGCGGAGGAAATCAGGTCCATGATCCCCGAAGACGAGCTGTTCCCCCCGAAGCCCGGCGGATCCTGGGAAGATCACCACGCATTCAAGGCGTGGGGCGACGACGCGTGGCTCTGCATCGGCACCCTTGAAAAATTCGGCGATATCTCCACGCTGGAAGCCATGGTGGAAACATCCCAGTGGCTGCAGGGCGTGGGCTACAAGGCGATTTTTGAAGAAGCGCGCCGTCAGAAGCCCTACTGCTCCATGGCCATCAACTGGTGCTGGTGCGAACCGTGGAAGTGCGCGGTCAACAACTCCCTCATCGGCTACCGGAACATCAAAAAATCCGGCTGGTACACCGTCCGCGACTCCCTCCGCGACGTTGTGGGCACCGTGCGGATGACCAAGTTTGCCTGGGCGAGAGGCGAGGAATTCTTCTGCGAACCCTGGCTCCTCAACGATACCCTGAACCCGGTTTCCGCACAGCTTTCCGTATCCGTCACCATCGAAGGAAAGGAATACACTCTCGGCACCTGCGCGCTGGATGCAAAATCCAACGAAAACGCACAGGGTACGAAATTCTCCTTCATCATCCCCGTGAACATCCCGGACAAGACCCGCATGACCGTGATCTGCCGCTATACCGTTGACGGCACCACGGACGAAAACCGGTACGAGATGCTCATCCTCGACTGAATATCATCTTTATAATTATACATCGGAGATACCTATGCTTGACGTTTCTCTTCCCGGCACCGGCGGCACCGTTCCCCAGATCGACCGTCACCTGAGCTGCGCCTACTTCCGCTTCAACGGGGTGGGACTCCTCATCGACTGCGGCGAGGGAACCCAGCTTGCCGTCAAGAAAGCCGGCTTCTCCCTCGGAAAAATTACCACCATCCTCCTGACCCACTTCCACGCCGATCACTGCAGCGGACTGCCCGGACTTCTGCTCTCCATGGGCAACGAAGGCCGCACGGACCCCCTCCTGATCTGCGGCCCCAAGGGCGTGGACGAAATCGTGAAGGCCCTGACCATCATTGCGCCCGAGCTCCCCTTCCGCGTGAAAACGCAGGTGCTGTCCGACTTCGATTCCCTTGACCGGGGCGACTTCAAAATCACCGCTTTCGAAGTGCATCACTCGTCAGTCTGCCTTGGCTACGACATCAGAATCAGCCGCGGCGGCAAATTTGACCGTGAAAAAGCCGAAAAGAATGGCGTTCCCATGAAATACTGGTCCAAGCTGCAGAAGGGCGAGACCATCGACGGATTCACACCCGACATGGTTCTGGGCGAAACCCGGCGCGGCATCCACGTCACCTTCGCCACCGACACCCGCCCCACCGACATCATTGCAACCATGGCCGCGGAGGCGGATCTTCTCATCTGCGAAGGAATGTTCGAAGCTTCCAAGTCCGACCGTGCAAAAGAGTCCGCGCACATGACCATGGCGGATGCGGCGCGGCTTGCGAAAGAGGCGGAATGCGAGGAGCTGTGGCTCACCCACTACAGCCCCTCCCTTCCCGATCCGTCCGTGTGCATCGAGGAAGCCACCGCAATCTTCCCTGCAGCCGTTCAGTCCTATGACGGCATCACGAAAACCATCCGCTTCCCTGACGAACGGTAATTTATACGCCAATTCTGCATATTTTCAATCTCCCGAAGGAGGCTGACATCATGAAAATCCACATTTCCGGCGACACAATCGACACCGGGACTGCTCCCCATACCCGTGAAACGCCCTCCGGAAGCGTGTGGCTCACGTTGTACGATATGATCCTCGCATCCCGCACCGAATCCGGCTCCGCGCCCAAACTCCACTCCCCCTGCGGCGGTCACCTGAAATGCAATAAGTGCACGGTCTGCGCCGTCATTGAGGAGGAATCCTACCCGGAATTTGCGGCCGGTGACTACACGATCTTCCACCGGAATCTGTCACCGGATGAGCACACCGCATACTTCGATGCCATGCACGTCCCGGCTGAGCTGAGGAGCAGAACCGTGGTCTGCCTCGCCTGCGGAATGTTCGCTTTCCCGGCTATCACGGACGTTTATCTGCCCGATCCCGAAGAAATCCTCGGCGCATCACTTGGCGATCAGCTTCTTCCCGGAGCAATCACGCCAGTTGTTTTGTCCAAAGAAATCAGCCTGATCCGCCCCACCGTTGAAAATCCCATTGATGTCTACACCAATCTCTACCGCGCGGTTTTCGGAGGTGATTCCCCCGTAACAGCGGCAGATTTCGGTTACAACCCCGATGAATTCACCGCAGTTCCGTCTGTTTCCGACGAAGTTGTGGATCTCACCGCAAAAATTCTCCGGGACACCTCCGGTCCGGTGAACATGAAAGTTGCCGTCACCTGCGCACCCGTCCGGGGAAACAACACGCTCAGCCTCACCGCCGCAGTTGTTTTGTCCATATCCTCCCCGGCGGATTATCCCCATACCCCCGTCACACCTCTCGGTCTTGCCGTCGACCTGGGCACCACAACTGTCGCCCTGTCCCTGTGGAATCTGGAAACCGGCGGGCAGACCGCCTCCACGGTCATCACCAATCCCCAGCGCAGCTTCGGCGCGGACGTGATCTCCCGGATGTCCTACGCCGCCGAGCATGGTCCCGAATCCCTGCAAACCGTGATTCACACCGCGATCCGCGACGCCGTTCTTTCCATGTCCGGAAATTCCAAGGAAGTATTGAACAATATTCTCTTCGTCACCGTTGCCGGAAACTCCGTCATGGAGCATCTATTCTGCGGAAAATCCACCGATTCCATCTCGAAGGCTCCTTTCTACATGACCGAGAGCTTCGGGTGCAGCTTCCCGGCGTCCTCCGTTCTGACCGCGATGTTCTGCCGTCCGGACACGCCCGTTTATCTCGCCCCCCTCGCGGCATCCTACATCGGCGGCGACATCACCATGGGACTTGCCTACCTCATGGAGGCGTCTCCCCGTGCAAAATCCGAAAAATCCCTCTTTCTCGACCTCGGGACAAACGGAGAAATCTGCGTGATTTCCGGCGAGGATCAGCCTGAATTTCTCCTTGCCGCCACAGCCGCTGGTCCCGCATTGGAAGGCGCACATATAAAAATGGGAATGAGTGCCATTCCGGGAGCAATCTCCAAGGCGGAAATTCCCAGTCCTCCCACCGGAGAGTTCTCAATTTCTTCCATCTCCGACACCGTTCCCACCGGAATCTGCGGCAGCGGTCTTATCGACGTGATCGCCTGCTGTCTCGATACCGGGCTGATCACATCCTACGGCAGAATCTGCGATGACGGTGAAGCCGAAGAGGAAGAATATGAGGATATTTACCAAATTTACGAGCACAAAATCAGTGAAACCGACGACGGAAAACTGCAGATTGCACTAACCGACAGTGTATTTTTGCACGAATCCGATATCCGTCAGGTTCAGACCGCCAAAGCCGCAATTGCCGCCGGATCCCAGACACTCCTCTCCGCGGCCGGTCTCGCCGACGATGATTTGGACGCCGTTTATCTGGCCGGATCCTTCGGCGGAGGAATCAATCCCCGGACAAGCTCCCGGATCGGACTCCTCCCCGACGTTTCCCCGGACATCATCCGCGCACTCGGCAATACCTCCGCGAAGGGTGCCGCAGGATTCCTCCTCTACTCCGGTGTGCGGAAATCTCTCAGCCTTGTCCTCTCCGGATCCCGGTACACGGAGCTCTCCGGCTCGCCGCAGTTCACCGAGCTCTACGTAGATAACATGGTTTTCGGCCTTCCCGAGTAATTTCACCCAAATTAAAAGCGTGCATTTCCCGGATCTGCACGCTTTTTTCATTATATTTCAATCATTTTTCCGAGGACGGTTGAATAAATATACACACCCTCTATTTCTTCTCCGAACAGCTCTGAGCAGATTTTTCCGTAATAGGACAGCTGATTCCGGTGCCGTGACCGCAGCTTTTCTTCGGCTTTCCCCCGATCCTTCCACTCTTCCGCGGTCAGTGAATCGGTTTTGTAGTCAATCAGAACCAGTTTTCCGGTGTCAGGATCGCGGAAGACACAGTCAACCACGCCCTGGACAGTGATTTTGACACAATTTTCATCAAGTTTCCGCTTTTTTTCTTCCGATTCGGTGAAATCTGCTGCCGGCATCCGGTGATTGAACCGGAATTCCCGCTTTACAAATTCGCTTCTGAGTATTTTTCCGAGAAGTACACTTTCCGTGAATCGTCTGATCTGCTGTAAATTTATAAGCCCGGCCTCCCGTTCAGAGAGATATCCTTCGCTGATCAAACGGTTCTTTTCCGTTTCATATCCGTACTCTTTCAGAGCCTCAAATCTCACAAACTGCATGAATTTGTGGGTTGCATTTCCACGTTCTCTACCGGAATTTTCTGCTTCCCCGGTCATGAATATGGGCATCCGCATCTCCGTTTCTTCCGGATCAGGCTCCTGCGATTCTGTAACCGTATTCATTTCGTATTCATCCAGTATCTCCGGTTTCAGTCTTGATACCGTCAGTTTTGCAGGGATATTTTCGAGATACTCCCACTCATATTCGTACTCAAATCCGCTCAGCAGAGTCTCTGCCTCTTCATTCACAGACTCATATTCACAGCTCTCTTCCGCCATCCCAAGTCCGGCATTTTCTTCATCCGCATCGTCAGGTTCGATGACTGAAATTCTGAAGGGTTTGTCGTTTTTGCACAAAGCGCAGGCCTGCAGAATCCATTCCGCATAGCTCCTGCACCTGCTTACCGACCAGGAATCCCCGAAAGCGGCATCCCATTCCGCATCTCTCAGATCCTGATCGGCATCCTTGGTCTTGGCGGTGACAATCAGTCTGTTTCTCGCTCTGGTCAGCGCAACATACAGCATCCGCATCTCTTCCGCCACAGATTCAGATCGTATTTTTTCTCCGATTGCCCGGCGGATCAGGTTGTCGCTTCTGGTAAGCCCGGTGGAATCCGTGATGTACATCCCCATTCCCATCTGCCAGTCATACAGCATTGTTCGCTGTTCATCCTGGGTATTTCGTTGTTTTGCACATTCAGAGAGAAATACAACAGGATATTCCAGTCCTTTTGACGAATGAATGCTGATGACCTGCACGGAATCCGGCTGAACACTGGTCTGGTTGGACTCCGCGCTTTCCAGAGCATTTTCCAGATAGTCAAGGAAACCTGCGATTCCCACACGGCCATCCGATGTCGTGTTTTCGTAAGTCTTCGCAAGAGCTGCAAATTTCCGGACGGCGTCTACTTCACTGCCGTTGCCACGGATGCCCTCCATGCCCCGGATGTCAGCCGTTTCGATCAGCTGCTCCAGATACTTTTCCACAGACATCCCATCTGCGAGAGCACGCTGTTCTTTTATCCATTCAACTGTTTTTGTGCATTTTGCCTTTTCGCCATTATTCTCATCTTCCGTCTCCACCCTATTCGTCAGCCCGAAGTACAGGGGCATTTCTCCCGCATTCTCACGCAGCTGAATCAGATCATCCGATGTAAATCCGAATAAAGGCGACCGCAGAGCACCGGCGAGATACACATCCTCCAGAGGATTGTTCACCGTTCTGAGAATGCATAGCAGCAGCATAACGGATGTATATTCATCCAACGATTTCGATGTTTTCATCGCAGCGGGAATTCCGTGATATGCCAGTGCATCGATATAATCCTGTCCCGTTGACGAAGGACTTCGCAGGATCACCGCAACATCGGCAGGCTGAAGAATGGACTTTCCGTCAGGTGAATATCGTCCAATCATATCGCGTATTCTTCCGGCAACATACCATGCCTCCGGATTTCTCTCCGATATGTCGGATGTATATTTATCAACTTCCTCACCTGTATTTTTCACGATAAGGCAGACTTCCGCCGGAACGCTTTCCGTCTCCGACTGCTTCGCGTAAACCAGCTCATCCTCTTTTTCATACGGAATCGGCGATTTCGCAAGAGTATACCCGGAAATCAGATTCACAAAGTCAATCACGCACCGGTCGCACCGGAAATTCTCGCTCATGAACAGGGATTCCCCGTCATCTCCGCCCGTCCAGCTGCGGCGGTATTCCGCAAACACCTCCGGATTTGCACCCCTGAACCGGTAAATGGACTGCTTGATGTCGCCAACAATAAACCGCGACGCGTTCCCGGACACGGCGCAGAAGATCCTGTCCTGCACCCGGTTCGTATCCTGGTACTCATCGATAAAAATCCAGTCGTACTTTCCGCCCACTTCCTTCGCGGTTTCCGTAACAGTTCCGTCATCATTCAGGAACAATTTTGTCCCGAATTCTTCCAGATCGTTATAGTCAATGGCGGACAAAGAACGCTTTCGCGCAGACAGCTTCCGGAAATATTCCTTCAGAACCGCAGCCGCCTGCCGCAGCACGGACGCCGTTTTCCCCGCCGCAAACCGCACTTCTTCACACCCGGACGAGAAGAAATTTTCCGCAAGTCTGCCGATATCCTTCTTCATATCATCCCGGTGCGCCTTGAAACGATCCGACAGCTCCGTCCTGTTTTTCGCTGCAAGACGTCCCAGTGTGGGAGGCGCATAGTCACCGAAATGCCGCGCAAGGGCATCCAGACCCGTGGATTCATCGGCAAGAAGTTCCTCCAGCGAGCGGAGCCACTCCAGCATCCAGCCGTGATTTTCCCCGTATTTCTTCCAGACTTCCTCTTCCCACGGCATCTCCTCCCCGTAGTATTCCAGCACTTTCCGGTAGTGAACAGCGAATTCTTTCAGCGTTTCCCGGATCTGCGCACCGAATTCCGACGCCATCGGATCCCTGTCTCCGCGCCGGATTTCATCCAGTCTTTCTGCATATTTATGAAGTATCGTCTCATTTTCACCGGAAGCCTGCAGTGCATTGGCAAGCCAGAGCAGCTCTCCGTCCACGGTGCTTGTATCCCGGACCTGCCCGATCACGTCAGCCAGATCTGCGAAATCCGCCCCTTCTTCCCCGGTTTTATCGAAGAAATCATCAACCACACTCTTCATGCACTCCCGTCTCAGGGAATCCGCAACCTGCTGTTCCACAATTCTGGCATCGGAAGAAATCCCCAGCGTGCCGAAATAGGGCTTCAGTGCTTTGTATAAAAATGAATGAATCGTGGATATTTCCGCCGACGGAATCTCCGCCAGAGCAAGATTGATTCTCCCGCTGATCTCCGGATCCTGTCCGCGGTATTTCTCCGCCGCCTCATGGAGCTTCCGGGAAATCCGCTCGCGCATCTCTCCCGCAGACGCTCTCGTGAACGTGACGATGAGCATCCTCGACAGCTTTCCCCGTCCGGTGATGACCAGCTCCGCGATTCTCGTGCTCAGCGTTGCCGTTTTGCCGGAGCCTGCCGCCGCCGAGATCAGGAGATTGCCGTCCCCGTGATGCACCGCTTTCGCCTGCGCTTCTGTCAGTTTGATTTCAGCCATAAGCCCTCCTCATCCCGTCACCGTGCGCTTGCAGATGTATCTGTGTTCGCACCACGCACAGGGATTTCTGTCGCCGATCCGCAGGGGCTGTGCCGATGCGTTTCCGGCTTTCATCTCTTCGAATATATTGAACAATATTGACTCAAGTTCTTTCTGCAGTTTTCCGAATTCCTCCGCGCCGGGCAGGCAGACAGTTCCGTTCAGCCCTTTCAGTCCTGCAGATGTGGATTTCACGGGGGCATATTTTCCCGACAGCTCCGCATCCATGGCGCGCAGGATATCCTCTTCGCCCAGCACGATTCCGCTCCTGATGACGGCAGATTTTGCGTGCTCCACGGCTTCTTCCGGTGTCAGCAGTCGTTTTTCCGACAGAACCGCCGACTTCACGCTGAAATACACCGCTCCGGCCGGGACGATATCCGCAGGATCCACCCCGGGAATCCCGTTTTTCCACACCGAGAACAGGTAGATCAGCAGCTGAACTCCCAGTCCGCGGCGCACATCGTCCATGCTGAAGGACTTCGACCCGGTCTTGTAGTCCACGATCCGGATGTACTTTTTTCCGTCCTCGGCTTCGTATACATCGACGCGGTCAACCACGCCTCTCAGCACCACTTCGCTCTCCTCGTCCACAGGGATGGAGATTCCGCCGCTGCCCACCGGCACTTCAAATGCCGCAGGTCTGAACCGGCTTTGCGAGAGTTCCTCCACCAATGCCCGGACGAACACCAGCACATGGCGGCGAAGTCGGACGAAGAGGTAGCTCAGACGCCCGTCCAGGGAGGTTCCGTGGGTATCCGGATCCGCCGATCTGCCAAGCTCCTGCAGATATTCCTCAATGAATCCGTCGGCGATCTCTTCCAGCTGTGCCGGATCCATCTCCTTCAGCCGTTCCGGATCGGTTTCGCCGAAGAAGCGTTCCAGGATGCTGTGGATGAAATTCCCGATATCGGGAGCCGCGATTTCCGCACGCACCTCCGGCTGCAGCTTCATGAGATACCGGCAGCTGTAGTTGAAGGGGCACAGAACGAAGGATTCGATCCGGCTCTGGGACATGGGCATCCGGACATAGCGGACATCCCCCCCAGGCGCAAATCCCGTCCGCGGCGTCATGATCCGGTCGGATACCGCCGTCAGAGGGATATCACTGTTCTGCCTGCCGTCCGAGAGAATCCGTTCCAGAACCGCACGTTCTCCCGGATCCGTCCGGCGCGACAGCAGATACTCCGCGGATGCCCGGTGACGGACAACCTCGGCCAGGGGCATTTTCGCAAAATCCGCAGTGCATCCGGGCAGGATTTTCTCCACCCGCGCCGCGCCTTCCGACAGTTCCCCGGTTTCCATGGGGGCCAGAATGTACAGCTCCTCCCCGGCAGATACCGCCATCCGGTAGTACATGAAGTATTCCCGGGCGGTTTTTGTCATGCTGTCGGGGCTTCCCAGCGTCACGCCCACCGTCTCCAGTGCGGCCCGGTCGCTGTCGTCGAAGAACATATCGTCGGACACCGTCCCCGGAAACTCCCCGGACACGGATCCCAGCAGGATCACGCAGCGCACGCCGTCGTACCGCATCCCGGACGCACTGCCCAGCATCACTTCATCCACGCCGGTGGGAATGGAGGACACGTCCAGGGACTGCGCCACACGCATAAACAGCCCGGCGAATTTGCCCGCGTCCAGACGGGTTCCGTCCAGGGCAAGCACCATTTTATCCAGAATTTCGCAGACAAGATTCCACGAACGGCTGACCTTGTCCCCTTCCGCAGGCATTCCGATCTCCCGGTACGCACGGGCTTTTGCCGCCGCAGATTCCGTCACCCGGTACGCTCCGGCGAATTCCACGATCCGCACGGCGATTTCCCGGACATCCGCCATTCCCGGCTTCCCTTTTTCATCGCAGAACACGTCCAGAAGCCGTTCCAGAGGGGGCACGATCTTCTCCCTCGCGGCATTGGCCAGCTTCAGCATGGTGCGGTCCCGGTCGGTCAGCTCCATTTTGTACCCGGAGGGGTTCATCCGCCATTCCCGGGTATAGGATTTCCGTCCGCGGATGTTCCAGGTTCCGGTGTAAAGCTCCATCACTTCCGCCGCCATATCGCCGCAGTCGTCCAGGGATGCCGGAGTCATACCGGTCTTCAGAAGGCGGATCATGTCCTTTCTCTGCCAGTTGTTGGCTCCCACCATCAGCGCGCTGTACACCAGACGTACCGCAGGAGAGGTGCTGACCTGGGAGGATTCCGACAGAAAACACCGGATTCCGTGCCGCCGCAGAGCCGCATCCGTGATCCCCTCACGGGATTTCATGTTCCGCGCCGCCACGGCGATGTCCGAATAACGGAAGCCCCGGCGGATCAGACCGTCGATGAGGGAGGCGCACAGCTCCCCTTCGTCGTACCGGTCGGCACACCGGATGATCCGCACGCTGCCGTCATCCTCCGGTACCTGCGGCAGATCCTCCCCGTAGTTGAACAGGTGCTTTTCCACTGCCCTGAGCCGTGGACGGTCTTTGTGCCGGTGATTTTCAGTCAAACGGATGAAATTCACTTCCCGGCCGGCTCTTGCGGCAAGGCGTTCTGCGGTTTTCAGAAATTCCCGGACTTCCCCGAACTGGATTTCGTCACTGCCACCTTCGGAAGGACAGGCAAAGCTGACCCACACATCCTCTGTCTGACGGAAAATCAGCCCCAGAATCCGCTCCTCCGCCCCGGTCAGGGAGAAGAAGGAGTCCACAAACACAGCCTTTCCCCGGAAATAGGGGTGCCGTTCCAGCTTGTCACCCAGCTTCTGCAGAAGATCCCCTCTGTCGATGTATTCCTCGTGAAGGATGGCGTTGTATGCCGAGTACACCAGCACCGCATCCCTGAGTCTTGACGTCAGCGCACCGGATTTCCGTCCGGATTTTCCGGTGCTGATGCCCTGCTTTTCCAGATTTTCCAGAGCCGTCTCCGCTTCTTCCGGGCTGATTCCGGAGTTTTTCAGCTCATCCACCGCCTGCATGAGGGTGGAAATGTTCCTGTCCTCCCGTCCGTCGGCGTTGTTGTAGACGGTCATTTCGTCCCACACCGACACCATGGCGCGCCAGATCAGGAGGGACCGCACCCCTTCATCCACGAGGGTATCCGCAAGTCCTCCGTATTCCCGGAACACGGAGTTGGACAGACGGGTGAAATTGGTGATTTCCAGCCGCAGATTCACGGAGGGAGGAAGCATCTCCGCCAGTGCGGTTTCCCACACCACGGTCTGCTGTTCCGGCACGATCACTACGATGGGCTGATCGGATCTGCGGGAGATTTCGGCAATGGTTTCCCGGATCAGGGTGGTTTTGCCCGTTCCGCCCCGTCCGGTGATGAAATTCAGCATGAAATTACCTCATAAGAAGCAAACCGCACGTCGATCTTTCGGGATGACGCACGGTTCGCTGTTTATTGATTTGCGATTTTGAAGCCCAACTTTGGAGAATTTTCCGTCAGGGAAATTCTCGGGAGCGGGGTGGTTGTCTTTCAATTTAAGGTTTGGCGTATCCCCGCATCCCTGCAAAGCCCAACCTTGGAGAATTTTCCGTCAGGGAAATTCTCGCGAGCGGGGCGGTTATCCTGCAACCTCAACTAAAGAGTATCCCCGCTCAGTTCTCAATCAGCGGAATGAGTACCTTTCCGGCCTTGGTGCTGTTCGCCCAGGTGTCGTAGGGGGATACGAACGTGGAGCCCACGGACATACAGATGTGTGCCCCGGTCTGGCAGGCGAATCCGGTGTGACCTGCGGTACCGATCCTGTCACCCTTGGCTACCGTGTCGCCCACAGCGCAGTCAACGGATCCAAGATTATAATACCATGTCTTCAGTCCCCATCCGTGCTCGATCACCACGATGTTGCCGGTGTGATCCAGACTTCCGGTGAATACAACCTTGCCGTCGTTGCAGGCAGCCACATCGGTACCTGCGGCAGCGGCATAATCCACACCGTTGCTCACGTAGGAGGGTTCTGCGGCGCCGTTGAGATAGATATCACGGCCGAAGCCTCTCTGGAGCGTGCCGGTGACGCCTTCCAGGAAGGATCCGGAGAAGTAGCGGGTGCTGTCCCCTTCCGCCATCAGTTCGGCTGCCTTGGTTTCAAACGCGGAAACTGCGGCATCGGTCAGGAAGGAATTGATCAGGGACTGATCCACATTTACGGAAGACACCTTCTTGCCCTCGTTGTTCACGTTGAGCACCAGATCCTCGGACGCACCGCCGTAGGAGAGGCTGAGAGTGTAGGTTCCGGTGGGAATATCCGTGGTGACGGGGAGAAGACCCACTGCCATGTTGTTTCCGGCAGGATAGAACACGGGAGAAGGATTGCCCACCATCGTGGAGGTGAAGGCGATCTTTTCCGGTCTGGTGACGTTTTCCACCGTGATCGCTACAAATTTGCCTGCGTCAACCGCGTTCATGCCCAGCCAGAATTCGGCGGGAGCGGTTACGAGGGTATTGAACTGATACTTGATTTCGCCGCTGTAGGTGCGGGTGGGATCCTCATACCATTTTGCATGGACGTCAACGGTGACCTGCTGGGTGGTATCCGTGCGGAATCCGGTGTTCAGATCCGCCAGCGTGCCTTCGTAGAGAACCGCTTCCGCCGCATCGGTGACCTTCACCATGCAGTAGTCGGGATTCACATCGAACGCCATGCTCAGACCGCCGTCCAGTTCATAGGACTCCATTCCCTTGTACACCTGACCGTCGGTGTTCGCATCCACATACTCGCCGTTGTAGTTGATGTACAGCCATGCGGCTTCGTCGGGAGTGACTTCGTAGGATCCGGACAGGGTCATCACGGGCATTGCGGCTTCGGTATAGAGGCTTTCCGCATACTGGCTGGTGATGAATTTCCGGGCATCCTCTTCAGCGATCTTGTAGGTACTGCCGTCGGCTGCACGGAAGTAGTTGGTCGCAGGGTCGGTGGAGAAATAGAAGTCGTATTCCTCGTCCTGCACGTTGTTGGAAATGGTTACATGGTAGCATTTCTGTCCCAGCAGGGAGTCGGGCAGTGCGGGAATCTTCTGCGCTCTGGTTTTCAGATCCAGGAAGAAATCAATGAGAATATCGGCCTCATCGCCTTCCGCCTGTTTTTCCAGGGTGGTGTTCTTCTGGTTGATATCGTTGATGGAAATCTTTACAGCGGTTTTGTCATCAACGGGTGCATTCTGGGTCTGCTGATAGCTTGCGTAAGCCACCGCAGTGGGAATGAAGCACAAAAGGAGCACGAGGAGCAGGATCAGCTTGTTTTTCATGCGGGTCCTTCCTTTCTTTTCGGGATTTTCGTTCTGTCAATCTTTCACACCAACATTATATCACATCGCGGAAAGATTTACAATATGCTTTTTCAGCAGCCTTCTTCAATGATGGCGTTGACGGCCTCTCTCACGCCGTTCAGCCATCTGTCGGTATGGGGATACTCAGAGAAGGTAACCTCACCCTCGGATTCCAGAATCTGCATGATCTTTTCGCGTCCTGCGATGGACTCCGCCAGATACATGGCACGGGTATCGTTCAGCGCCATGGTGAAGCCCTTGAGATGGATGGTTTCCAGAGCGACGCCGTTCTGACCGGGATATACGGAGAAGCAGTCGCCTGCGGGAACAAAGTATTCGCCGTCGGTGATGAGGTAGGGATCGATGGGACGGATGGAGCCCTGGGAGTTGTAGAAGTTATAGCCCCACTGGAGGAATCCGGCGATATTGTACTTCCAGAACTGGGTGCCGATGACGCGGGTTCTCTGGGTGGGCATTGCCAGGAATCGGTTGGAAACCTTATAGCCCTGACCGCAGCAGTAGTAGGTCCACAGGTTCGGCACCTTCGCTTCGATGAAGGGTTCGATGTGGTTATTGGAGGGGATGGGGTTGTCCAGGGCACCGGTCTTGTAGAACTCGAAGTTGGACAGGGCATCCATGATGACGTAATTTTTCAAGAGATCCGCAACCTGTTCCTTTGCCGCGCGGTAGCTTTCCAGCTGTTCCAGGGAAGGTTCGTCGGAGATGTGGTACAGGCACTGCCTGTCTTCCACGCCCAGCTCACGCATTTTCGCGGTGAATTCGGTGAGGAAGGTGCGGAGGAAGGTTCTGTATTCCTCGGAGGTGGCATCGGTTTCCCATCCGAACAGGCGCTTGTACTCGCCGTTTTCCCATCCCATGATCTTGGGAGCATGGATTGCGCCCCACTGGGAGTAGAGGTGAGCAATTTCGTAGTAGTCCACACCGGCTCTCCTGCACATTTCAACCCAGCGTTCTACCTTTTCCCAGCCGAACTTCCAGCCGTCCTCGGTCTTGGTAACGTCGACCAGCTGCGTGGTGCGGCGTTCGTGACCCACAGCGGTATCCAGCGGAGGCGTGAAGATGGGCATGAGGATGGCGTTGATGCCGTTCCTGACTGCGGTAACGATGAACTTTTCGATATATTCCCAGTGCCTGTCGGAGAAGGTTTCCAGACCGTAGTAGTTTGCGATGCAGTCACAGTGGAACCACTGGGTCACAACCATATTGGATTTGGGCAGAACGGCGCCGATGACATGGAGGGTCACGCCGGCTCTTGCCACTTCTTCACCGCCGCGCATGAAGCACACATAAACGGGGTAGTCGCCCGCTTCCAGATCTTCCGGAACGTCCACGGACACCCACAGCGCCTTCAGCTGACCGTAGGTTGCGAAGATTTCGTCCCAGGGATCCACGGGATTGAGAAGGTCGGGATACAGACCGGGAGTCTTGCGGACATAGTGATCGTCAGCGCTGGGGTAGCAGGGATAACGGACGGGCACCTGTTCCACCTGACGCACGGTCACATACTGTGCGATGGGAGAATCCACTTTATAGGTGGTGGTATACTTGGGGGTGCTTCCGGCGTCGTCCATGGTATAGGCGATTTCGAAGGAAGCTTCTTCTCCGCGAAGGGCGGTCACGCGGTAGATTTCGGGCTTGGATGCGATGGATTCGTCCATGAAGCATTTTTCCATGGAGGAGATGGCTTTCACAAGCAGTGACATGGTTTTATGGCTCCTTTTCTTTGGAATTTATCTTTTTTGTTTTCTTTATGACATGGGGGATGGTTCAAACTTCACGTTTGGGGATTTAATTGAAGAAAATGCTCCGCATTTTCGATTTGATTTTCTCCACTGCGCGTGGGGCGCATAAGAGGACTTCTCAAAGCCCTCTTATGAATCTCCCTGACCGCGAACCTGCGGTTCTTCGGCTTCTCCCTCTGCCTGCGGCGCGTACCACTGCAGCTTTGATTTATGCTGAACGCAATACGGTTCGGATAGGCTGTGATTCCTCTTGGGTTTCAGCCTGCGGCAGCGAGACGTGATTTTTTCGGGCACTGACAGGGGGACGGCAAATCCTCCGCTTTCGGCGACGTCCCGAAGATCACCTCACGTGCCCCCGGCTGACGAACGGTTTCGCTTATTCTCTATTATCTATTCTCTCTTATCTCTTATCTTAGCCGAAGGCGCTTCACGCCGTTTCGATCAGTCTATCCACCAGTTCGCTGTAGCTGATGCCTTCGTTGATCATCATTTTCGGGTACATGGAAATGGGGGTGAAGCCGGGGAGGGTATTGATTTCGTTGAAGACGAATTCTCCCTCGGGGGTATGGAAGAAGTCCACGCGGGACAGACCCTTGCATTCCAGAGCCTTGAAGATGGCTTCGGCGTATCCGCGCACTTCGTTCATCTTTTCCTCGCTGAGCCGTGCGGGCAGGTAGTAGGAGGAGGCATCGCTGATGTATTTGGTTTCGTAGTCATAGAATTCCGCGGAACCGGAGTCGATTTCGGCAGGGTGTGCCACGGTATACTTCCCGTTTTCCTCCAGAACCGCCACTTCCACTTCCGAGCCGGTGATGGCTTCCTCAATGAGAACCTTGGCATCCTCTCTCAGGGCGGCAAACACGGCTGCGGCGAACTTTTCGGGAGTCTTGACCTTGGCAACGCCCACGGAAGAACCGGCGCGGCAGGGCTTGACGAACATGGGGTAGCCCAGCTCCTTTTCGCATCTGTCCCGGTAGGGGGCGAGATCTGCGGCGGTTTTCACGTCGGTCTGCTTGATGACCACGGCCTTTGCCTGACGGATTCCGGTTTCGGCCGCGACGATGGCCTTGGTAACGGCCTTATCCATGCACACCGCGGAGGATTCGCAGTCGCATCCCACCACGGGAATCCCCGCTACGGCGAACATTCCCTGCAGGGTACCGTCCTCGCAGTACTTGCCGTGGATGACGGGGAGAACCACGTCCACTTTGATTTTCTCGATGCCGGATTCTCTCTCGGCGCTGAAGCATCCGTTGGTGAGATCCAGGGACAGGGGGCAGACTTTGCCGTTCATCCACTCGTTTTTTGAGATGAGGGCATTGTCGTCCTCAAACAGGTAGAACGCGCCGTCTCTCGTGATTCCCACGCGGATGACGTTGTATTTTTCGGTATTGATATTGGCAAGAACGCCGGAAGCGGAGGACAGGGATACGTCGTATTCGGACGACCGTCCCCCGAAAATGACTGCGACAGTTTTCATAGATACCTCGGATATGTGATGATGTGATTTGCAGACTTATTTTGTACGGGAGTTGATGAGCTTGTTCACCGCATTCAGGTAGGCCTTGATGGATGCCTTGATAACGTCCGTGGATACGCCCCGCCCGGTGCAGGTGATATCGGCGGATTTCAGCTTGACCTTGGCTTCGCCCAGCGCATCGGTGCCTTCGGTGATGGCGGTGATGTTATAGGACACCAGCTGTGCATCCTCCACGCCGGCGATCCGGTTGATGGCATTGAAAGCGGCATCGATGGGGCCTTCTCCGGGAGCGGCTTCGGTGACGGTTTCCGTCTCTCCGTCGGGGTATTTCACATCAAGGGTGAGCAGTGCCATGGCCTTGATATGGTTCCCGGACTGGATCTGGAAGGTATTGAGCCAGTAGCGGCCTTCCAGGGAATCCAGGTACTCGCTGACGATGGCGCGGATATCCTCATTGGCGATAACGGATTTCTTGTCCGCGATTTCCTTGAACCGCCCGAAGCAGTGGTCGATGCCCTCGGAAGTGAGGGAGTAGCCCAGCTGACTGCACCGGTCGGCAAAGGCGTGGCGTCCGCTCAGCTTGCCCAGCACAATGGTATTGGCGGTCAGCCCGATATCGGCGGGATTCATGATTTCGTAGGTGGCGCGGTTCTGCATGACGCCGTGCTGATGGACGCCGCTGGCATGGGAGAAGGCATTCTTTCCCACAATCGCCTTGTTGGGTGCCGGGGAAACGCCGGACAGGGATGCCACAAGATCGCTGGTTTCCGCAATTTCTTCGGTGCGGATGCCGAAGGTGAAGGTATTCTTCCCAAAACTGTCGCCGCGCACCTTCAGTGCCATGACCACTTCCTCAAAGGGAGCGTTTCCGGCTCTTTCGCCCAGTCCGTTGACGGTGCATTCCACATAGGCGGCACCGGCTTCCAGTGCGGCCAGGGAATTGGCAGCGGCAAGACCCAGATCGTTGTGGCAGTGGGTGCCCAGAGTCACGTGCTCAGGGAGAATTTTCCGCAGCTTCGTGAAGGTTTCGGTGATTTCGGAGGGGGTGGTATATCCCACGGTATCGGGAATTCCCACGGTTG
Organism: Clostridia bacterium; assembly: GCA_017407225.1. GTDB lineage: Bacteria > Bacillota > Clostridia > Oscillospirales > CAG-272 > UMGS1696. The sequence continues at coordinate 27,296 of JAFQWY010000343.1, forward strand.
TGGCGCCGCATTCCACAGCGGTCATCAGTGCCTTCACCAGAAAATCGAAATCGGAACGGGTGGCATCTTCGGCGGAAAACTGAATTTCGTCGAAGGCATTCAGGGACACCGCGTAGGTGACGGAGTCCCTGATTTTTTCGATGGCCTCGTCCCGGGTGAGCTTCAGTTTGTTTTCCAGATGGATATCGGAGGTGGCAATGAACAGATGCAGACGCTTTCTCGCCGCCGGTTCCAGTGCCCGTGCCGTCACATCGATATCCGCTTTCATCATACGCGACAGGGCGGAAATGGTGCAGGAACGGTCTCGTCCCACTTCCTCCGCCACCCGTCTGACCGCTTCGGCGTCTCCGGGAGAAGATGCCGGAAAGCCTGCCTCGATCACATCCACGCCGGCTTCCCGCAGCTGCTTGGCAATATCCAGTTTCTGGGCAATTCCGAAGTGAACGCCGGGGGTCTGTTCGCCGTCCCGGAGGGTCGTGTCGCAGAAGGTAATATACATTTCTGAATTCCTTACGTTAGTTCAAAGTTGTTCCGGAATCCGCCGGGCTCCGCTGTGCTTTCAGAATACAGCCGCGGATATTGCCGCCGAAATCCCGTATGATCTGTGCTGTCATGCCGTTCTGACGGGCAATTTCTCCCACAGCATCGGACTGCTTCCACCCGTGCTCGAGAATGAGAACGCCGTCCTCTGTCAGGTGATGCTTATAGATCCGGATGATGGACCCGATGAGACTCAGGCCGTTCCCTTCATCGGTGAGGGCGGCTCTCGGTTCGTAATCCAGCTCCGGCTCGAGAGTTTCCATCTCGTCTTTCGCAATATAGGGGGGATTGGACACGATGACGCGGAATTTCTCCGTCTCCGGGAACAGATCCGCCGCTGCATCTCCCGTGATGACGGTGCATCGGTCGGAGAGTCCCAGATCGCTGATGTTTTTCCGGGCGAGATCCGCGGTGCCGGGGTACAGCTCCACGGCGCATCCGGTGGTGTTTTTCGTATAATGCAGGACCGATGCAATGATGCATCCCGATCCCGTGCACAGATCCAGCACCCGTCCGCCGTCGGAAAGTGCGGAGATGGCGGCTTCGGTGACGCATTCGGTATCCGGCCGGGGGATCAGGCAGTTTTCGTTGACCGTGAAGGTCAGCCCCATGAAGTCCCACGTTCCCAGAATATACTGGAGGGGGTATCTCCGGGCGCGCTTCTTCACGGCATCCGCAAGTCCCGGCGCATCGTAATCCCGCATCGGATCTGCCAGCATGGAGGCACGGGACACGCCGGTGAAGTGGGAGATCAGGAGTCCCGCTTCAAACCTCCCGTCTCCGATCCCGGCATCGGTGAGGATTTTTGCAATCTCGGGGAGGGTCATTTTGCTTTTTTATCCTTCTTCGGGGGCGGCAGTTCGGACTGTACCAGTTCCCCGTCCTTTGCGGGCTCATCGGGATTGAATTCGGTGGTGCCGTCTTCCTTCAGAACACCGGAGCGCTGCACGATGCCGCCGCACTCGGTGGGGATTGCATTTCTCAGCGCCGCCAGAGCCACTTCCAGCTCAGCGTCGTCGGGTTCCCGTGTGGTGATTCTCTGCATCCACAGACCGGGGGCGGAGAAAATCTTCGTCAGCACGTTGTCGTGACCGCCTGCGTACCGGATGAACTCAAATCCCAGACCCACGATGAGGGGGAGGGTCAGGAGCTTGGTGGCGGAGCGCAGGAGAACGTCGTCGAGGGTGATGACGGAATTGATGA
>JAFQWY010000344.1 GCA_017407225.1 Clostridia bacterium
CGTCGCGGAAGCAGCGTGCGATCTGGATGTAGCGGTCGAAGCCGGAGTACATCAGAAGCTGCTTGTACAGCTGGGGAGACTGGGGCAGAGCGTAGAAATTGCCGGGATGAACACGGCTGGGAACCAGATAGTCTCTTGCGCCTTCGGGAGTGGGCTTGATGAGGCAGGGAGTTTCGATATCAATGAAGCCGTTGTCGGCAAAGTAGTTGCGGGTGATCTTTACGATTTCGGAACGTGCGATGATGTTCTGCTGCAGGTCGGGACGGCGAAGGTCCAGATAACGGTGCTTCAGACGCAGTTCGGGCTTAACGTCGCTCTTTTCAACGATTGCGAAAGGAGGAGTCTGCGCGGTGGTGAGAATCTTGAGAGCGTCAACGTAGATTTCGATCTCGCCGGTGGGAATGTTCTTGTTGATGGCTGCTTCGCCTCTGGAGCGGACAACGCCGTGAGCGGACAGAACGAATTCCGCGCGGATGCCGAATGCCTTGTCGAAGATTTCGCGGTCGGTGCCCTCGTCAAATGCCAGCTGAACAATGCCGGTTCTGTCTCTCAGGTCGATGAAGATCAGGCTGCCCAGGTCGCGCTGTCTCTGGCACCAGCCGGTAACGGTAACTTCTTCGCCGATGTTGGCGGAGGTGAGAGTACCGCAGTAATGGGTTCTCTTATCTGCTTTGGTAAATGATTCCATGATATATCGTCCTTTCGGTTATTTATCTGAGTGATTTATGATTGCATCCGGGATCGGCCGTCATACGGCTTGCCGGATCCGTTCCGGTATAATCTTTATACCGCACACGACCACTTCCCTTCAGTGAATTTTTCGTTTTATTCCGCCGCGAGAAGATCGGGCAGATTGATCAGGTCACGAGTCACAAAATCCGCGCCCGCCTTCTGATACATTGCCTCGCCGAAATGGGTGGGAACCGCAGCGGCAGTCATGCCGGCACGCTTTGCCAGCTTCACGCCTACCACGGAGGAGGTGCATACCACAGCCTCGCCGGGCTTGATCTCCAGAACCTCGGAAGCCTTTGCAAACGCTTCGGGATAGTGCTGGGAGGAGATAATCAGGTCGAAGGTATCTGCGGAAAGACCTGCGCCGTTCAGCTTTTCACGGATCTTTGCATCTTCCAGATCGGAGAGCAGAGCCAGCTTCACACCGGTGGTGGAGAGAATTTCCAGCAGTCTCGCAGCCCACGGAAGCGCCGCATCCTCATGGGTAACGGTTCCTTCCATGTCAAAGATAATCAGTTTCTTCATACAGTTTTCGTACATGGCATCGTTTTCATGCCAGTTCCGTCCCAAATTTTTCTCATATTTCCGGACATATGCATCGGTGAACTCGTCCGCGGTGATGCTGTAGGATTCCATCATATCGAACAGATACATGAAAGTATCCGCCACTTCCTCAACGAAATGGGAACGGACGCTCTCATTGTTCATGATCCCTTCCGCGCCTTTTTTCTTGATGATGGCGATGGCTTCCCCAAGTTCGTCAATGCTCCAGAGAATGGAGAACGGCGCGTGTTCGGGTGTACGGTTTTCGATCCAGCCCTTTTCTATGGCAAGATCATGCTGCATTTTCAGAAATTCCGAAATTTTCCCGTCCATTGTGTGCTTCCTTCTGTTCTGTCGAATTTTCAGTCCCAACAACGCACGGATGCAGCGGAGGATTCCGAACTTCTGCCCTCTTCGGTCTGTTCACCTGCTGTCGGTTTCCGGGGATTTCCGACCCGGATTTCCATAATCCGCGCGGACTCCCACTGATTATATAAGTATAGCAAAAACAACAGCAATTATCAAGTGGCAAAGTGTTATTTTTACGAAGAAAACACGGGCAGTATCTTGGTGATTCCGTCGTTATCCGTAGAAGACGGGCGAAAACTAACCCGACGCTGACAGTTTTCCCGGAAATATTCACCCGGGAAGTTATTGCAAATCCGCCGCACCGGGAGTACAATATTACCAGTGAAGCGCTTCATGAATTTATTGGATCAGGAGAACGTTATGACAGTTGACCCGAAGAAAACAGGCGAAGTGATAGCCATGCTGAGAAAGAACATGGGTCTTACCCAGAATGAACTGGGTGAACGGCTTTGCGTATCTTATCAGGCGGTAAGCAAATGGGAGAGAGGTGAAACTCTTCCTGATGTTGGGATTCTGCCGGATCTGGCATCGGTACTGCGTACTACCGTTGACAATCTGCTCTCCGGCGGTAAAAAAGCCATGGAATACCGCGGAAAAATCACCGTAGCCGATGCCCGTGAAGCTCTGACCTGCCTGAAACGGATGGGAGAGCTGCTGGGAGAGGACAATCTTCTCTATGCTGCCGCCATTGACGGAATCAACCAGAAAATGAACACAACCATTGAGGAAGCCTTCCGCAGTGAGAAAATCTTTGAGTGCTTCACCGCCGAAGCCGTCTGCTCCTCTATCCGTAATGGGTACTATGCGGATCTCACGGATATCCGGAACAACATGAAGCATGAAAAATTCCGTGACTTTGTGCTGGCATACGCGGAAGAGCACGGAATGGTGTAACCGCTGAATAAAGATGAACCGACCTGTACAAACGCACGGGTCGGTTTTCTGATTGTTTTCATCGGTCAGAAACAGATCCGAACACCTGCTCCAGTGCCCAGTTCTGCATTTCCGCAAACATTCTGCCCCTGAGTTCATCGTAATCCATCCAGAGGAAGGTGTGATCCTTTTCCGAAGATTCCGCAGTTTTTTCAAGCAGTCTGCCCGCATAATAGGTCTGTACCGGGTGGAAACAGCCGATCACCGGATGCCTGCAGTACGTCTCGGCGGAACAGATTTTTTCGCCCACAGAAACCGTATATCCCGCTTCTTCCAGACATTCCCGAACAATACACAGAGAATGGCTTTCCTCGTTCTCAAGACCGCCGCCGAGGAAAAAATACCCTTTCGGTGTCCTGACAACCCCGACCCGGCCATTCTGCACCGGAATCAGATAGGCGCCTTCCCTGTCCGTGTACACAGCATCCTCTTTTTCACCGAAAACGCCGTGCAGTCTTCCGTTGTTTGCCATCGTGCCGGATCAGCCCACAGCTTTCACGCCGTCCAGATATACGGCTACAATCTTCGTGGAGCTGACCAGTGCATCGCCGTCCGCCAGAACGATATCCGCATCCTTGCCGGCTTCCAGGGACCCTACTCTGTCCGCGATGCCGATGTGTTCAGCCGGATTGATGGTGATCGCCTGCAGAGCATCGAAGGGATCCATGCCGGCTTTGATGGCAAGTCCTGCACAGAGGGGCAGATATTCCTGCTGGATCACGGGGCTGTCGGTGATGATGCTGACCTTCACGCCTGCCTTGGCCAGAATGCCCGGGGTCTCGAAGGTCTTATTGATCAGCTCGATCTTGCTGGCGCTGGTGAGAGTGGGACCGATTGCCACGGGATATCCCGCACGGACCAGCTCCTTCACGATCAGGTGTCCTTCGGTACAATGCTCGATGGTCAGCTTCACGCCGAATTCCTTCGCAATACGGATGGCGGTGCAGATATCGTCGGCACGGTGAGCGTGAGCCTTCAGGGGAATCTCGCCCCGGATCACGGGCACCAGTGCTTCCAGCTTCATGTCGAATCCGGGTTTCTTTGAGGGATCTTCTTCGGCCGCTGTAAGCTTCGCTTCGTATTCCTTGGCCTTGAACAGCATCTCACGCAGTTTTGCGGCTGTGGTCATTCTGGCGGATACTCCCTTGGAGGCATAGCATCTCTTGGGATTCTCACCGAACGCGCACTTCATGGCCGCCGTCTGCTTCACGCACATATCATCCACGCAGGTGCCGTTCATCTTCACTGCCATGAAGCTGCCCCCGATGACGTTGGCACTGCCGGGTCCGGTGCAGACCGTGGTAACACCGGCTGAGAGAGCCATGGGAATGGCAAGATCCTGGGGATTGAAGCTGTCGATGGCGCGGAGGTGGGGTGTGATGGGATCGTTTCCTTCGTTGTAGTCGTGACCGACCTGGCCCAGACCGTAGTTGTCCAGACCGATGTGACCGTGTGCTTCCACAAATCCGGGATACACTCTCAGCCCGGAGGCATCCACCACTTCTTCCCCGTCGGCGGGGACAAGATCCTGTGCGATCTCGGCGATTTTTCCGTCGGTTACCCGGATGTCGGCAATGTAGGGATCTCTGTGAACGGCGTCGTATACGGTTCCGTTTCTGATAAGCATAATTTTCTCTCCTCTGCATGATTTTTTATGATTTGCTTTCATTATACTATAAATTCACTCGTTTTACAACGCATATTCTGAATTTTTCACAAATCCGGACAGGACTGCGCCTTCATTCTTCACAGGATTGCTATTGTAATTACTTCCGCTGTATGATAAAATATCTCTGTATCGTTAATTTGAATCAAAGGAGTAAATACTATATATGGAATACAGAATTTCCGACAAACTTGCTGCGCTCAAGCCGTCCGCGATCCGTGAGATTTTCAAGTCTCTCTCCGATCCCACCATCATCTCCTTCGCTGCGGGCAATCCCTCCCCCCTGTCCTTCCCGGCTGACGAACTGGGCGAAATCTCCGCCGATATCTTTAAAAATCAGTCCGCGCTGGCGCTCCAGTACGGCATCACCGAAGGCTATCCGCCGCTCCGTCAGGCGGTTTCCGCAAGAATCCTTGATAAGTTCGGCATCGGTTCCGACAATGACGAAACCATCATCACCACCGGCGGTCAGCAGGGAATCGAGCTGCTCTGCAAGGCTCTCTGCAACTAAGGAGACGCTGTCATCTGCGAAAATCCCTCCTTCATCGGTGCGCTGAACGCATTCCGCTCCAACGGTGCTGAAACCATCGGTGTTCCCCTCCGCGAAGACGGTATTGACACCGCTGTTCTGGAAGAAACTCTCAAGAACACCCCCAACGCGAAAATTCTCTATCTCATCCCCACCTTCCAGAATCCCGCAGGCACCACCTCCACTCTGGAGAACCGCAAGGCAGTTTACGAGCTGGCCAAGAAGTACGGCATCGTAATTCTGGAAGACAACCCCTACGGCGAGCTCCGTTTTGCCGGCGAAAATGTGCCCACCTACAAGTCTTTTGACACCGAAGGTCTGGTGGTTTACTGCTCCTCCTTCTCCAAGATTCTCTCCGCAGGCATGCGTGTGGGCTTCGTCTGCGGTCCCCGTGATCTGATCCAGAAGATGGTTGTTGCCAAGCAGGTGGAAGACGTTCATACCAACCAGTTCTTCCAGATGCTCTGCCACCGCTACATGACCGAATATGATCTGGATGCACACATCGCAAAGATCCGCGCGCTCTACAAGTCCAAGTGCGATCTGATGCTCTCCGAGCTTGACAAGAATATGCCCAAGTGCGTCAGGTACACCCGTCCCGAAGGCGGTCTGTTCCTGTGGTGCACTCTCCCGGACGGTGCCGACTCCGCTCCCTTCATCAAGGCTGCACTGGAAAAGAAGGTTGCCGTTGTTCCCGGAACCGCGTTCAACTGCGACACCGAAGCGAAATCCGACTCCTTCCGTCTCAACTACTCCATGCCCTCCGACGAAGACATCGTACGCGGCATCAGGATTCTCTCCGATCTTGCAAGAGAAATGTACGGCGAATGATCGTCTGTAACCAAAATATCCAAAGAAAGGACCGGGCACCGTTCCAACGGCTTCGTCAGACAGAATGCGAAGACCGGGTGCCTCACTGCAAATGAATATCTGGCACGACTTCTCCCCCGAAAAAATCACTCCCAAATCCTTCTATGCAGTCATTGAGATCACCAAGGGTTCCAAAATCAAATACGAGCTTGACAAGAGCACCGGTCTTCTGAAGCTGGACCGGATACTCCATACTTCCACTCACTATCCCGCAAACTACGGCTTCATTCCCCTGACCTATGCCGATGACGACGACCCGCTGGATGTACTGGTCATCTGCTCCGAGGAAATCGCTCCCCTCACCCTGGTACACGTTTACCCCATCGGCGTGATCAAGATGGAAGACGGCGACCGCATGGACGAAAAGATCATCGCGGTTCCCTTCACCGATCCCTACTACAACAACGCAAAGACCATCTACGACCTGCCCGCACATGTATTTGACGAAATGCGCCACTTCTTCTCCGTCTACAAGACTCTGGAAAAGAAGGAAACCGTCGTGGATGAAATCGGCAGCCGTGACGAAGCCATGGAAATCATCAAGAGCTGCATCGAAAACTACAAAAAAAATCACTATCTGCTGGTCAACAACCTTCCCGTTCCCCGTGAACAGGACAACGGAGAAAACTAATCATGTTTATTGATAAAATCAAAATTTTCGTCAAGGCAGGCAGCGGCGGCAACGGCGTGGTCTCCTTCCGGCGTGAAAAATATGTGGCAAAGGGCGGTCCCGACGGCGGCGACGGCGGTCACGGAGGCAATATCATCTTCCGTATCGACGAAGGCTCCAACACCCTCCTTGCCTTCCGCTACAAGAGAAAGTTCGTGGCGGAAAACGGTGCAGACGGCGCAGGCTCCAAATTCCATGGCGCAAACGGTGCCGACTGCATCATCCCCATCCCCAGAGGTACCCTGATCCGCGATGCGGAAACCGGCAAGATCATCCACGATATGTCCGGCGACGACGACTTCGTTCTGTGCAAAGGCGGACGGGGCGGCTGGGGCAATCAGCACTTTGCAACCCCCACCCGTCAGATCCCCCGCTTCGCAAAGTCCGGTCTGCCCGGTGAAGAACGGGAAGTTACCCTGGAACTGAAGATGATCGCGGACGTCGGTCTGGCAGGTCTTCCTTCCGCAGGCAAGTCCTCCCTTCTGGCCGCACTGTCCTCCGCACGCCCCAAGATCGCGGACTATCACTTCACCACTCTCGAACCCAATCTGGGCGTTGTTTCCACCGGCGGCGAATCCGGTTTTGTTATGGCGGACATCCCCGGTCTGATCGAAGGCGCATCCGAAGGTCTCGGCCTGGGTCACGCATTCCTGCGCCATATCGAAAGATGCCGTATGCTGGTTCAGGTGGTGGATATCTCCGGTCAGGAAGGACGCACTCCCGTACAAGACTTTGAGACCATCTCCGACGAACTGGAAAAGTTCTCTCCCGAGCTGGCGGCACGTCCCAGAATCATCGCGGCAAACAAAGCCGACCTTCTGGTGAACGACGAATCCGAATTTGAAATGATTCCCGAGCTCAGCGAAGAATGTGCGGCTCTGGAAGACCGCTGTGCGGAACTGGGCTACAAGGTGGTTTACATCTCCGCAGCCATGAAGATGGGCACCAAACATCTGGTGGACGAAGTGGCGCGGATGCTCCGTGATCTGCCTCCCATTCTTGTATACGAATCCGAAATCACTCCCGAAGAGGAAGAAGCGGCTGACACCACCGGAGCGGACGATGTTATCATCACCCGTGCCGACGACGCTGCATACTGTCTGGAAGGCAGATGGATCGACGCTCTCATGGGGCGTGTCAACTTCAACGACAGAGAATCCCTCATGTACTTCGAACGCTCCCTCATCAAGGCGGGCATCATCCAGAGACTCCGGGATGCAGGCTGTCACGAAGGCGACCTGGTCCGGATCAACGATTTTGAATTCGATTTTGTTGACTGATTCACTTCCATCAATTATACGAGGTATCAATCATGCTTACTGAACTGAAAAAACAGGTTTACGAAGCCAATATGGCAATCCAGCGTCACAAGCTGGCGATCTTCACCTGGGGCAATGTATCCGGAATTGACCGCTCCAAGGGTCTGGTAGTCATCAAGCCCAGCGGCGTGGAATACGATGCCCTCTCCCCCATTGACCTTCCCGTCATCGACGTGGCTACCGGCCGTGTGGTGGAAGGCGACCTGAATCCCTCCTCCGATACCCCCACTCATCTGGAAATCTACCGCCGATTCAAGGATGTCGGCGGCGTAACCCACACCCACTCCGAATGGGCGACCATCTACGCTCAGGCCGGAAGATCCATCCGTCCCTACGGCACCACCCACGCGGACTACTTCGGCGGCGAAATCCCCTGCACCCGTCCTATGACCGCGGAAGAAATCACCGGCAAATACGAACTGGAAACCGGCCGCGTAATCTGCGAAACCTTCGAGAAGCTGAACATTGATCCCATGCACATTCCCGCGGTTCTGGTTCACAGCCACGGTCCCTTCACCTGGGGCAAGGATGCCATGAAGTCCGTGGAGACTGCAATCACCCTCGACTATGTGGCTCGTCTGGCATATTACACCGAAAGCCTGACCGGGATTCAGAACAAACCCAACATGGACAACACCCTGCTCCACAAGCACTTCGACCGCAAGCACGGCAAGAATGCCTACTACGGACAGAAGAGAAAATGACTGATCTTTCACGCTCCGTTGATTTCCTGCTGGAAAACGGCGGGGATCTTCTGAAATTCCGTCTGCACCATGACATTCTCCATGATCTGACAGCGGATGAGGAATCCGCATGGCTTGAGAAAATCATGGCGGAGACGGATTATCCGCTGCTGCTGACCCATGTACACGACACCGGATATATCGGCAAGGGCGCCCATTCCTGGGATAAATTCAAGGATTCCTATCTGGATGACGGTGAAGCGGCGGCGCGGTTTCTGGAAGCACTGCGGATTCCCCGTGACAATCCGGTTGTGGTGAATTTCGTGAAAGCCCTGCGGGACGATGCCGTTCTGGAACAGGAATTCTCCTACTACAATCCCGAAAAGGCGCGTTTCAGAAACCGGAATCTGGGGCTGAACAGCGGCTCCACGCTTGGCGTTCTGCTGTACACCATGCAGGCGATGCTGGGGTACGGCGATGAGCCGGAAGTGAAACCGTTCGTGGACTGTTCCTGGCGGGCGTTCACCTCCCTGCTGGATATTCAGTCCGTGGATGACATCACCGATTACAACCCGAACCTGAAGCGGAAATACAACTATCCCACCATCACGCCTGATACATACTTCCCCTGTCAGTACCATCTGGAAACTCTGGCACGCACCAACTCATGGCGGACACCGGAATCTGTGGATACGCTTGCCAAGGCCATCAATCACCATGCCGTGGTTACAAAGGACTGCAAAGGCTTCGCGGTAAAGATGGACGGAAAACAGGTTGGCCCCGGATGGGCATATATGTCACCGTTCCTGCCGGTTCTGCCACACAGTCAGGCTCCCAATCAGCGGAAAACTCTGACAAACCTGGCCATGTGCGTGGGGGACCGTGCGGATGTTGTCCGTCAGTCTCGAGAAATACTCGCGGAAACCATGGCACCGGACGGCGTGTTCCGGGTGGAATTTGAGTCCGCGTACCAGAAAAAGGGCTTCAGGTCCAATCTGAGACTGGGACACCCCTATGCGGAAATCGGACTGGAGCGGAATTACCGGAAGGACACCGCAATCTGGTGCGATCTGACGTTCTGGGCTGTGGAATTCCTGTATCTGATGGAACAGAACAGCCGAAAGGAGCTGCCATGAAAACTGCACGGATTACCGGGCTGATTCTTCTCGGAATCTCCCTGCTGTTCACCCTTTCCCTGACTCTCAACTACATCGGAGCCGTCAGTCCCGCTGAAATCAATGACGGTCTGACCCTCCGCGGCGGTCTTCTCACATTCCTCGTCTTCGGGGATGACGGATGGACACCGGAAGGATTCTACCGCGCCTTCCTTATCTCCCTGCAGATTTCGGTATACCTGGGAATCGCCAATATCGCACTTGCCGTGATTGAGCGGCTGAAAAAATAACATAACAAAACGGATGACCCGTCATGTTTGACAAGTCATCCGTTGTTTTTTTGTGAATTATACCGTAATCGTCAGCGTAAAGGTCTTTTCGGTGAATCTTCCCGATGCAAGACGGACGCGAACCAGATGATCCGTGCTCCATTCCTTCATCAGCTTGCTCTCCAGCGCCACATCGTCGGTCTGAGCTGTCAGGGATGCATCATATTCCGCTGTGACTCCGGCTATCTTCATGCTGTTTCCGTCAAACACAGGCATTGCATGACACATGAGGCTGAATTCCGCAGATCCTTCTCCGGCATAACGGACAGTGTCCTCGATCACAGCCCCCGTATCGGTCAGATACACCCGGCGGATATAGGACTGCACGCCGCATTCCGCGGGATAAGCGTTCTTCAGTTCCATTTCCATCACGCCGTTTTCCGCCGACAGAATCTCAGCCCGGTACTGTCTGCCCGGCTTCTGCTCGTATCCGTTCAGCGAGGGCAGATTGTGGTACAGGGAACGCATGGTCCAGAGGGTGTACCGCTTGGACGAGAAGGTGTCCTTGCAGTAGGTTTCCACACCGGCATCCAGGAACACCGGCTCACCGTTTTTGAACAGAACGAAGGATCCCACATCGTTGTGATTGTGGCTTTCCCCGTTGTGTCCGCCCTTGACCGCAAGCGCCAGTCCGGTTTTCGGATTCTTCGTAATCATCACGCCCAGACCGGGGTAGAAAATCTCGTCCTTGCCCTGAGCAGTCACATCCGCCGGCTGGGGTTCGCAGGAATTGAGGATGGCGCGGTAGGGCGTATTGCCGTGACTCCATACGCTGTAGTTTCGGCTGTTGTACGCAGAGCGCGCATAGGCAGTCAGCTTATCGGAACCGCATTTCCGGCCTGCTCTCGCCAGAAGTGCCATGTCCGGCGTGAGAAGATGTCCCGCATCCGCGAAGTTGACGAATACCCGTCCGCCAAGGTTGAAATCCACGATGTACTCGCACATTTTCGCCACAAACGGATCGTGATACAGTCCCAGTGCGCCGCCGGTCATGTCGGAGAGAATCTCCATGGCATCGAAGTAGGATGCACCCGCCACCCCCCAGTATCCGGGGCCTTCGTCACAGCCGCCGTCGCTGGGATACGTGGATGTAAACCGGTCAAGAAGAACCATGGATCTCTCCACAGCCAGTTCCCGTTTGGCGTCGTCCGATTCGCACAGCATCACAGCCAGCATCACGTTGGAGACAATCCACGGCGTCCAGTTGTTGAGAATCTGTCCGTTATCCCCCATCCATCCGTTTATGGTTCCGCGCACATCATAGTACACATGGAAAATCCGGTTCTTCAGCATATCCAGAATTCTCCGGCGGATCACGGGCGTTACTTCATCCAGAAGCCCGTCCCCCAGATACCACACCAGAGCAAGCATGGCGCCGGTAGCCGCAGAAAACAGATCGCAGTAGCGCACATCATCGTCTTCGTTCTGGTTGAAGGCATCCGGCAGGCAGTTTTTCGGATTCCCGTGGCAGGCATGATTGTGCGCCGGGATCACCCAAGTGGATTCCTCCAGAATTGCCCAGATGCAGTCGATGAGGGTATCGGTGAACCGTCCCTGTTTTTCCGTCAGCTCCGCCATCAGCAGATTCATCATAGCGGTACGGCGTGCGAAATACAGCGCTTCATACCGGGAACGGTTGCCGTTGCGGTAGAACTCCATGTATACGCTCGCCGGGCAGTTGGGCACCGGTTTTCCGAGATACTGCTCGGCGGCAGAAATCACATACGGGAAGTTTATATTGTTTTTATCGAAGGAAGTCCCGTCGAAAGGTCTGAACTCCGCATAGGGGATCAGCTTTCCCTTTGCCGAAAGCTGATTCTGCTCGTAAAGTTTCGGCATATTCTATCCTCCTTATTTCACTTTGCTTTATAGAACAGCACCACGCCGCTTCTGACGGGCAGCGGATAAGCAAATCCGTTCTTCAGCTCGTCCGCAGTCTTTGTGAAGGCCGCTCCGGTGGTGGAATCGGTAAATTCGTATACGGCACCGTCAATCACAGTGGGATATACAGTGAAGGTTTCCTCAGCTGCTTCCCGGTTGCGGATGAACTGAATGAAGCCTTCGCCGTCATCGTCAAACTGTACCGCGTACCAGTCTGCGGGATTCTTGCGGCATTCGCTCAGCGGATAGTAATCACCGTCAAGGGTGTACTTTGCAGCTCTGCGCCATACCTTTTCCCAGCGGATGGTGCGCTCAAACTGATCTTCGGGTGCGTTGTACCAGGTAATGTAGGTGACAGCGGGAACCATCGCGCACTGGAAGGAGAAATCGTCGTTTTCCGCCCACTGCTGTCCGAGAGTCTTTTCCACAAATTCTCTGTCCCAGGACATATTGTGGGAACGGAAGTAAGGAATCCACTCGTGCAGCTCACGGAACTGCTTCTGCTTGATCACGTGCTCGCCGTAGCCTACATCAGTATAGTGAAGAGGCACGGAGCGGCGCATGGTTTCCAGGTCGTTTCTCCGACCGCCGGATGCACAGGAGTCGCACCACAGACCGGGATTTCTCTCAATGAGAGTGTCCCAGTACCGGAGGTAGCCCTGAACATGGAGATTTTCCATGGCACCGATTCTGTCTTCTTCTTCCGCCTTCACCCAGCAGGACTTGGGATCGAAGTTGAAATCCTGACGGTATACACGGATCTTCCCCTGCTTGATGATAGAGTCAACCCTCTCGATGAGCCAGTCGCAGGCTTCCTTATCCCCAAGATTCAGCAGGTGGTTGCCGCTTCTGTCATCCCGTGACGGAAGAAGCCAGTCGTAATGCTCATCGTACAGCTCCGTACCGGGCACCACTCTCTCAGGCTCGAACCAAACCAGCAGTCTGGTGCCTTCCCTGTCGCATTCTTCACCGATGGGTCCGAAGCCGTTGGGAAGACGATCCGCATCGGGCTTCCATGTACCGGTGTGGGGCCAGTTATAGTCGCACTTGTACCAGCCGGCATCAATCCACCAGATATCGGGATTCAGACCCTGACGGCGGTATTCTCTCAGACCGAGAATCTGGTTTTCCTCGGTTGCCGCAGTGTGTTCCGGTTTTCCCTCGCATCCGTGATGATGGAGGCACATGATGGGTTCCAGCGGCTTGCCGAACTCACGCGGAATGATGTGATCCATGTACCAGCGTCTCCACAGGTTCATGCTGCGGGTTTCGTCCCCTTCGGAGATCATCATGGTCAGCATGGGAGTCCGCATGGTTTCACCGGGGTGAATCTTCATATTGCAGCGCATCTGACCGCAGGTGTACTTCACGCCGTCCTCGGTTCTTGCAATGTCAGCTTTCCATATATGGGGCCAGCCCACCGCCGCACGGACGACGAAGCCTTCGAAATCCAGCCGCATATAAGGAAATGCACCGTTGCAGGAGGTACCGTCGTTCGGATGGATCTCCATGGGCTCATCCAGAGTATCCGTCCACCATTCGTAGCCGGTGTCGTTGCAGTTGTCGCCGTTGCCGTGAACAAATGCTTTGAAACTGCCGGGAATCACGCCGCCCAGCATCACGTCGGAGAGGATTTCGGTGTCCGCATCTCCGTCATTGGTAAAGTACGCCACCCACTCGGATACGGGATAATCCCGGTATTCGTTGTGGATCACGGTGAGTGTCAGTCCGCAGGTTCCGCAGTGACCGGTGTAGGTGTGGCGGGTCAGGTTGGCGTCCACAATTTCACGGGTGTATTTCCTCTTCATTTTCGCAGGAATCCCGGTCATTTCCCGTCCGCCCAGCTTCCATGTGAGGGGAATCGCTTCGAATTTTGCGTCAGTGTCGCTGTGGAGGAAAATCTTCTCCATCAGACACATATCCGCACGCTTGACTGCAGTTTTCATAGGGGTTCTCCTTCCCGATAATTATTTCAGTAGTTCAAGTGCTTTCTTGTAAAGAGGGTCGAATTCGCATCCGCAGGACCCGCACTGTGCATCCGCTTCGGCGATGGCAGCAATCAGCTCATCCCGGTTGTCTTTGCCGTCAAGGAAATCACGGGCGGGCCTGTCGATCAGATCCCAGCCGCAGGTTGCGAATTTTTCAAGAATTTCGTAAAGTTCGGTCATCAGTCTGCTCCTTTGTATTGTAATGAAAGAATCAATTCACCGTATGGTTTGATTTCTCCGCCATTCTGGTCAGCCGGATCAGGGTTTCACGGTTTTCGGGCTTTTCAAGTTTCGGGTCGTCCTGGGCAGTACGCTTTGCATAAAAGGAAGCGCGCTCGATCAGACCGGTATCCCGGCAGGCGGAGGTCAGGGCATCGCTCATCTGCCCGTGCTGACGGATCACACCCGCATCCGAGAAGAAGTCACCGGGGCCCCGCAGTTCCAGGTCGTATTCCGCAATCCTGAAGCCATCGGAGGTGCTCTTGATGGCCCTCAGTCTCTCGGCGGATTCCGGTGTGGTGGAGTCGGAAACCAGAACGAAGTAGGATTTCGCCGTTCCCCGTCCCACGCGCCCTCTCAGCTGATGGAGCTGGGACAGCCCGAACCGTTCCGCGTTTTCCACGATCATCAGAGTGGCATTGGGCACGTTCACACCGACCTCGATAACCGTTGTGGATACCAGTACATCCACCGCTCCCGCCGCAAAGGCTGTCATGATTTTCTCACGCTCAGCGGATTTCATCTTGCCGTGGACATATTCCACCGTCAGTCCGTCCAGTTCTTCCTTCAGATATTCCGCAAAAACGGTGGCGGCTTTCAGAGGCGTGCTGGTGTCAACCTCCATCTGCACAAAGGGAATGTCCGCCATTTCTTCCGAATCGGTTTCCTCGGCTTCCGCTTCATCCACGGCAGGACACACCACGTAGATCTGATGCCCCTCCTCCTTCTGCTTCCGGATAAATCCGTTGAGACGCTCGCGGTAGCTTTCGTTGACTACGAGAGTATCGATTTTCTGCCGCCCCTTGGGAAGCTCATCGATCCGCGACACATCCAGACTGCCGAATGCGGCCAGGGTCAGGGTGCGCGGAATGGGTGTGGCACTCATGACAAGGCTGTGGATGCCCTCCCCCTTTTCAAACAGCGCCGCTCTCTGCATCACGCCGAACCGGTGCTGCTCATCGATCACGGCCAGACCCAGCCGGTCGATCTCGACTCCTTCGGACAGCAGCGCATGGGTACCGATGATGATATCCACACTGTCGTCCGCTTTGCCGGTCATTGAAGTCTGTCCGTCCGTAAGCCCCGACAGTATTTTATCTTTCTCACGCTTTTTCGTGGAGCCTGTCAGCAGTGCGCACCGGATTCCCATGGGCGTGAACAGCTCCACAAAATCCTCCGCGTGCTGATTGGCGAGGATTTCCGTGGGTACCATCAGCGCCGCACGGTATCCGGATTTTACAGCCGCATAACAGGCGGACGCCGCAACGATGGTCTTGCCGCTGCCAACATCCCCGGTAAGAATCCGGTTCATCAGGCAGTCTCCCGCCATATCCGCGAGAATTTCGTTCACCGATCGCTGCTGTGCCCCGGTCATCTCAAAGGGGAGCTGTGCATAAAACTCATCCATGGTATCGCACCGGATGGGGCAGGTATTCTTCTTTTTCCGCCGCGCCTGTCCCAGATTCATGGAAAGCAGGGTCAGGTACAGCTCGTCAAACATCAGCCGCCGTTTGGCCGCCTCAATCTCTGACAGCGTTTCGGGATTGTGAATCTTCGTTACCGTGTAGGCATAGGTGGGCATGGACATCTCGGCAAGCGCATCCCTCGGCATGTACTCCGTCAGCTCGTTTCCGCACATCCGCAGGGCTTCGCTGACAAGCTGGGTCATGATCTTCTGGGTCAGCCCGGACACGAGAGGATAGACCGGGACGATCTGCTTCAGCGGCACACCTTCGTCCACACGTTCCGCGATGGGATTGGCCGCCTGCACCCGGCTTCCCTCGCAGGTAAATCTGCCAAAAAAACGGAAAGTTTCTCCCACATGGAACACATTCTTCATGTAGGGCATATTGAAATAGGTCAGCTCCGCCGTTCCGGTTTCATCGAAGGCACGTACCTTCAGCAGAACCATGCCGCGGCGCACCATCCGGACGTCCGGTTCCGTGGATACGGTCAGTTCCGCCGAGAAGGGGCCGCGTTCACCGTTTTTCAGTCTGTCGCGGATCACGGATAGGGTCTGGATGTCGCCCCGGTTCTGATAGGCACGTGGGAATACCCGGATCAGATCTCCCAGTGTTTCCGCACCCAGCTTTGCCAGTGCGTCCCGCCGTGCATCTCCCACTCCCTTGAGTACCGTCACAGGCCGATCCATGTTCCTGCCGGTAATTTGTCTGTCTGTCATATAACAATTTCACTGATTTCATGTGTATTTTTCTTAATCTTATCATAAAAACCGCCGAATTGCAAGTATGCACGATAAACTCACACGAACATTTTTTCGGCACGCATGAATCAGCGGATCCCGGTAAATACTAAGACAAACAGAATCCGGGAGGATTGTATGACCGAAGAAAAAATAATGGAAGCGGAAAGCATCGGATATAAAAAACGGATGCGAGAGCTGCAGGATATGCTTGCGGATACCGCGGATCAGCTGAAGGAATGCGGCCGGGGAATGATCCTCGTTTTTGAAGGACCTGACGCATCGGGAAAAACCGGATGCATCCGCCGTCTGACGAAGGAACTCGACATGAAGCAGTACACCGTTCATCCCATCGGGAAACCGTCGGCGGAGGAGTACGGTCGGCACTACCTCCACCGGTTCTGGACAAAACTGCCGGCATACGGGAATATCGCCGTCTTTGACCGCAGCTGGTACGGACGGGTGCTGGTGGAGCGGATTGAAGGATTCTGCACGGAGATTCAATGGCAGAGAGCCTATCGGGAAATCAATGAATTCGAAAGACAGCTGACCGATGACGGGTATATTCTCCTTAAGCTGTGGTTTGAAGTCAGCGTTGAGGAACAGCTGAGACGGTTTCAGGCACGGATGAACGATCCTGCGAAGGCACATAAAATTACCGACGAGGACTGGCGGAACCGCTCCAAACGCACGGAATACGATCTTGCACGGGATGATATGCTCCGGCAGACAAACGGACTTTCCGCGCCGTGGGTCGTGATTGACGGAAACTGCAAAAAATCCGCCAGAATCCGTGCGGCGGAGGAAATTCTGGCACACGCGGAAATCTGTCTGCGGACTTGATTCGGGGATATGTTTATGGTATAATCTCAGCAAATCTGTATTGTACGGGAGCGTATCATGAACAAGGGCAGAATCATATTTCTCAACGGTCTGACCAGCTGCGGAAAAACTTCCGTTGCGGAACAGATGAAAACGCTGTGCGGCGATGTGCTGTATGTGGTTTCCAACGATATTTTCCACGGAATGGTGGACTGGAAATTCTTTACCGCCGACTACTGGAAAATGGTCGCTCACACCATCACCGCCCAGTACTACGCGGCGCATGGCATGGCTGAGGCCGGGTTCAGCGTGGTCATCGACGGTATGCTGCTGGATCTGCCCGAGTACCGGGAGCAGTTCGGCAAATCCAACGCAGAGCTGGTACGGGAGATCTTTGCCGGGCTGGATGTGACTTTTGTGGACTTCCGCTGTCCTCCGGAAGAGCTGCGCAGACGGAATCTTGCCCGTGGAAACCGAGGGGAATTCCAGTCGGATGAGCAGGCGCGGCTGATGACAAAGGAGTTTGAGTATGATCTGACCATCGACGTGATGAAAACCATGCCCGACGAATCGGCGGTGAAGATTCTGGAGTTCTGCGGACTGCCGTGGGCTTATACAAAGAAGATCAACTGCTCCGTTGCCGCATCCCGCAGAAAAATGCTGTCTTCCCTCTTCGGCAGCCGTGGAAAAATCACTGTGCTGACTGACGAGAAACACTCCGTCGACGGGTATCCCGTGGAGCTGTCCGTCTCCCCGGCCGATCCCGGGGACGATATTGCTGCCGAGCTGATCCGCCGGGAGTACATCGAATCTGCGCGGTCCGATCGGGTCATCACGCTTGTACGGGGCAGACGGGAGCGCGTCCGTATTCTTTTGCAGTCCGACGGGGATCTGCTGTATACTTTATCACAGCTTGGCCGAACTGTGACCGTCACCGTCGACCGCCCTGCAGGCAGTGTACATCCGGATCATCCCGACATGGTGTATCCGGTGAATTACGGTTATGTCAGCGGAATCTCTTCCGGGGACGATGAGTGGATGGATGCATATATTCTCGGCGTATGCGAACCTTTATCCGAATTCACAGGCACGGTTTCTGCCGTAATCCATCGATTCGACGACTGCGACGACAAGCTGATCGTGACTCCGGCAGGTGCTTCTTTTTCATCCGCCGAGATCGCGGAGACTGTGAATTTCTGTGAAAAATACTTTGATTCCGCAGTGATTTGTCCCGCAGATTAAGTCGGTTTGTGAATTTCAACAGATTTGGACTGTGAATTTCGTTATTTTATCCAAAACCCCGGAAATTGGCGCAAACATATTGACAACCATCGCCGCTTGTGCTAAAATTACTCCATCATCATGGAAGGATCTTGAATCATGAAAACATTCAACGCAGCATACGAATATTATTACTCTTACTTTACCCTGTAAAATGAAGTAAGAGTGTTTGTGCTGCGATACAAGTTTTTATAGACATATAGAAGCGGATCACCACAGTATTGACACTGTCGGGGATCCGCTTTTTGATTTCTTCCCCATCATTTCAAAAATATTATCTGCATATATATGCACAGAAAGAGGATTATCATGATTGCTGTCATCAAGAACGGAACAACTCAGAAGCAGCTTGACAGTTTCTGCGAATGGCTCAAGTCCCAGGGCGTGGGCGTACATCTCTCCACCGGCGAATACCAGACTGTCATCGGTCTCATCGGCGATACTTCCAGAATTGATGAAGATATGCTCAACGGTCTTGAAATCGTGGAATCCGTCAAGCGAATTTCCGATCCCTTCAAGAGTGCCAACAGAAAATTCCATCCCGACGACTCCGTAATCGACATATCCGGCACCACTACCGTCGGCGGCAGTATCTTCGGTGCCATCGCAGGTCCCTGCTCCATTGAATCCGAAGAACAGATCATCACCGTTGCCAAGGCTGTCAAGGCATCCGGTGCCACTATGCTTCGCGGCGGTGCATTCAAGCCCCGTACTTCCCCCTACGATTTCCAGGGGCTGCGCGCAGACGGGATCGAGCTTCTTCTGGAAGCCAAAAAGGAAACCGGTCTTCCCATCGTCACCGAAATCATGAACGCCAACCACCTGCCCCTGTTTGAAGATGTCGACGTAATTCAGGTAGGCGCGAGAAATATGCAGAACTTCGAACTGCTCAAGGAACTGGGCAAGACCCGAAAGCCCATTCTCCTCAAGAGAGGTCTGGCAAACACCCTGAAGGAACTGCTCATGTCCGCGGAATACATCATGGCGGGCGGCAACGAAAACGTCATCCTCTGCGAACGCGGTGTCCGTACCTTTGAAACCTACACCAGAAATACTCTGGATCTGTCCGCAGTCCCTATGCTCCACGAGCTCTCCCATCTGCCCGTCATCGTTGACCCCAGCCACGCAACCGGACTCTCCAGACTGGTAAAGCCCATGGCTCTCGCCGCTGCTGCCTGCGGTGCCGACGGTATCATGATCGAAGTTCACAACAATCCCAAGGCCGCTCTCTGCGACGGTCCCCAGTCCCTCACTCCCGAACAGTTCGACGATGTGATGAAGGCTGTAAACAAGGTTCTCACCGTTGTGAACGAATAATCCCATCATATAGTATATATAGTCTGATCGAGGTACATCATGGTAACAGGAATTGTAGGTCTGGGTCTCATCGGCGGATCCATGGCCAAAGCATACAAGAAAAGCAAACAGACCGTATACGGCGCGGATGCCAATGAAATCACGCTTGGTTACGCCATTCTCTCCGGCGCCGCGGACGAAAAGCTCACCGACGAAAACATCGGCGACTGCGATCTGATCCTGCTGGCAGTCAATCCGGATATCGCCTGTGCATGGCTCAGGGAAAACGCTCACAAAATCTCGCCCTCCACGATGGTCATCGACCTGTGCGGCACCAAGCGCATGATCTGTGAAGTCGGGTTTGCACTGGCGAAAGAACACGGCTTCACCTTCGTGGGCGGACATCCCATGGCGGGCTATCATCTCTCCGGCATCAAGAATTCCCGTGAGAATCTGTTTGAAGGAGCGCCCATGGTCATCGTTCCCCCCGTATACGACGATATCACCCTGTTTGAAAAGATCGAGTGTCTGCTGGTTCCCGCAAAGTTCGGCAGATTCACCTTCACCACCGCCGAAGAGCACGACAAGGTCATCGCGTACACTTCCCAAATGGCGCACATCGTTTCCAATGCTTACGTGAAAAGCCCCTCTGCTCAGGAAAAGAATCACGTGGGCATCTCCGCCGGTTCCTACAAGGACCTGACCCGTGTTGCATGGCTCAGCGAAACCATGTGGACCGAGCTGTTCATGGAAAACCGCGAAAATCTGATTCAGGAAATCGACCAGCTTATCGGCTATCTCACTGAATACAAGGATGCTATGGTAAACGAAGACCGCGAGACCCTCTGTTCCCTTCTGAGAGACGGACGGCTCGCCAAGGAGAAGGCTGACGGTACACCCACATGAAACTGAACGCAGGAACTTACGAAATCATCATCGAATCCGGCTCCATTGCAAAAACCGGTGAATATGCGGCATCCGCCGTGAAGCCCTGCCGGACTCTGGTGGTGTCCGACGACAATGTATACCCCCTCTACGGCAAAACCGTGGAAGAAAGTCTGACCGGTGCAGGTTTTGATGTAGCCGAATCCTATGTCTTCCCTCACGGCGAGGAGCAGAAGAATCTCACCACATTCTCCGCCATTCTGGAACACATGGCGGCACAGCATCTGACCCGTACCGATGTGGTGTTTGCTCTCGGCGGCGGCGTCACCGGCGACATGACCGGATTTGCGGCTGCCTGCTATCTCAGAGGCATCCGGTTTGTGCAGATCCCCACCTCCCTGCTTGCCATGGTGGACTCCTCCGTGGGCGGAAAAACGGCCGTGGATCTGTCCGCAGGCAAAAATCTGGTAGGTGCCTTCCACGAGCCTTCTCTGGTCATCTGCGACCCGGAGGTTCTCTCCACCCTTCCCGCCGATTTCTTCACTGACGGTATGGCGGAAGCCATCAAGATGGGAATGCTGGGCAACCGCGCCCTGTTCGACGGCATCCGGGACAAGGCACTCACTACCGCTCAGATTATTGAGATGTGCGTGACGGACAAGCGTGACATCGTTGCCCGAGACTTCCGGGACAACGGCGAGAGACAGAAGCTGAATCTCGGTCACACCGTCGGTCATGCACTGGAAGTTCTCTCCGACTATACCATCCGCCACGGTCACGCAGTTGCCGCCGGGATGCACGTCATCACCAGGGCATCCGCCGCACGGGGACTCTGCTCCGAAGAACTGCTCCGGGCTCTGGATGCCGCACTTGTTGCCGCAGGACTGGATCCCATGCTCTGCTCCCGTCACTCTGTGGAAGACCTGCACCGCGGCACCCTCCACGACAAAAAACTGCGGGGCAATACCATTTCGCTGGTCATTCCCCGTGAGATCGGCGTGTCCGAGCTGATGAAATTCACCACCGACGAGCTGACGGATATCATCCGTGCGGGGATTGAAGCATGAACATCACACTCCATCATTCCTCTCCAAAAGGAACGGTTTCCGCTCCGCCGTCCAAATCCCATGCGCACCGGCTTCTGATCTGCGCGGCGCTGTCGGACAAGCCCTGCCGGATCCGCTGTGACAGAACCAACGACGACATTGACGCAACGGTGCGCTGTCTGACAGCACTGGGAGCTGAAATTACATACAAAGATGGTGTGTTCACCGTCAATCCCATCGCAAAAATCCCTTCTCACGCCGTTCTTGACTGCGGCGAATCCGGTTCCACCCTCCGCTTCATGCTTCCCGTGACGGCGGCGCTTGGTGCGGATGCACAGTTCGTCCTCCACGGCAGACTTCCCAACCGTCCCCTTTCTCCTCTGTATGAAATCATGGAAGAACACGGCGTGAAGATGTCTCCCCAGGGCTCCAATCCCTTCTGCATTTCCGGCAAGCTGACCGGAGGAGACTTCACCTTCGATGGCGGCGTGTCCTCACAGTTCACAACGGGACTTCTGCTTGCTCTCCCTCTGACAGGCGAAGAATCCCGCATCCGTCTCACCGGAAAAATAGAATCCCGTCCATATATTGATCTGACTCTTGCCACCATCCGCCAGTTCGGAGTACAGGCAGAAGATCTCAGCACGGAATTCGTCCTGCCCCGGTCCCGGTTCACCACCCCCGCCGGGGATGTATCCGTGGAAGGCGACTGGTCATCGGCGGCATTCATGCTGTGTCTGGGCGCTCTGTCCGAAGAAGGCATTACGGTCACCGATCTCAATCCCCATACCGCTCAGGGCGACTCCGCCATCGTGGACATTCTCGCCGCTTTCGGGGCTGACTGTACCCGCACGGGAGAAACCGTAACCGTAAAGAAAAACGCCCTTCACGCAATCACGCTGGATGCGGCGGAAATCCCGGATCTGATTCCGGTAGTATCCGTAATCGCGGCAGCGGCGGAAGGAACCACCGTCATCGAAAACTGCGGACGGCTCCGTCTGAAGGAAAGCGACCGCATGGAGACCATCCGCGCCACCATCGCATCCATCGGCGGCGACTGCGTACTGGATGATGACCGTATTATTATAAATGGAAGAAAGACGCTCACCGGCGGCACCGTTTCCTCCTTCGGGGATCACCGGATTGCCATGTCGGCGGCAGTTGCTTCCTTCCTCTGCGAGAATCCCGTCACCATCGAAGGCGCGGAATGTTCGGCGAAATCCTATCCCACATTCTTCAGCGAACTCGAAAAACTCTGTCGGTAAAGGAGGTTCCCATGACAAGCTACGGAACCAATCTGAATATACAAATCTTCGGCGGCTCCCACGATGAGGAAATCGGCGTAATCTGCAAAGGTCTGCCGGCGGGAATTGCTGTAAATGAAGAAAAACTGCAGAAATTCATGGCACGCCGCGCCCCCGGTCAGAGCAAACTCACCACATCCCGGAAGGAGCCGGATATCCCGGTGTTCACATCCGGTCTGGATAACGGCATGACCACCGGAGACACCCTCCGCGCCGTGATCCGCAACACCAATCAGCGCTCCTCCGACTACAAAAAGCTGGCGTTCATTCCCCGTCCGTCCCACGCGGATTATCCCGCCATGGTGAAATCGGAAGGTCACGCGGATCTTCGCGGCGGCGGACATTTCTCCGGCAGACTGACCGCTCCCCTGTGCATCATCGGCGGCATACTGAAACAGGAGCTGGAACGCCGCGGTATCTTCATCGGTGCGCACATCGCATCGGTCGGCAGTGTACAGGATGCACGTTTTGATCCCGTGAACCTGACAAAGGCAGATTTTGATGCCGTTCCGTCGGATTTTCCCGTCATCGACACCGAAGCCGGAGAAAAAATGAAGGAAGTCATTGATGCCGCACGGATGGATCTTGACTCCGTGGGAGGTGTAGTGGAATTTGCCGCTGTGGGACTTCCCGCAGGCATCGGTGAGCACATATTCGGCGGCATGGAAGGCAGAATTTCTTCCATCGTCTTCGGCATTCCCGCTGTCAAGGGTATAGAATTCGGCGACGGATTTGCCTCCTCTGCTGCTCTCGGCTCCGAAAACAACGACCCCTACACTACCGACGGCAAGACCATTACCACCGTCACCAATCACTGCGGCGGCATTCTCGGCGGCATGACCATCGGGATGCCCCTGATCTGCCGTGCCGCAGTCAAGCCCACACCGTCCATCGGCAAGCCCCAGCAGAGCGTTGACATGGACAAAATGGAAAATACAACTCTGGAAATCGGCGGACGCCACGATCCCTGCATCGTTCAGCGCGCCGTACCCGTATTTGAAGCGGCGCTGGCAATTGCCGTCTACGATGCGCTGCTGGATTCCGAAAACTGGGAGGACATGGAAAGATGAACAAGAAACTGCGCTGCGGACTGATCGGCATGCCCCTCGGTCACAGCTATTCTCCCCAGATTCACGCGCTTCTCGCCGATTACGACTATACGCTGACCGAGCTGGAAGAGCAGGAAGTGGGCGAGTACCTGAAATCCGACCGCTACGATGCCACCAACGTCACCATTCCCTACAAGAAAACCGTTATGCCCTTCCTTGACGAAATCTCTCCGGAAGCACAGCGGATCGGTTCCGTAAATACCATCACCCATCTGCCGGACGGACGTCTCAGAGGGGACAACACCGACTACTACGGCTTCTCACACCTGCTTGACACTGCCGGGATTGACGTAAAGAACCGGATCGTGGTCATCATCGGCGGCGGCGGTGCCTCCATGACTGCCCGTACCGTCGCGGCCGACCGCGGTGCAAAGGAAGTGCGGATTCTGATCCACAGGGAAAATACGCCCGAAAATCTTCCGAAATTCGCCGATGCGGAAATTCTCATGAACACCTCCCCCGTGGGAATGTATCCGAAAAACGGCGAATCTCCTGTGCCCATGGATCTGTTCCCCAACCTGATCGGTGTGGTGGATATGGTGTACAATCCCTCGAAAACCGCGCTGATTCTGGATGCGGAGGAGAGAAAGATCCCCTGCATCTCCGGTCTCCCCATGCTGGTGGCTCAGGCAAAAATGGCGTCGGAGCTGTTCACCGGAACAAAAATCGACGACAGCGAAATCGATCGGGTAACCCGCATCGTGGAACTGCAGATGAAAAATATCTCCCTCGTCGGTATGCCCGGATGCGGCAAGAGCACCATAGGACGTGTTCTTGCACAAAAACTGGGCCGTAAATTTGTGGATCTGGACGAAGTCATTACCGAAAAGGCAGGATGCCCCATTCCGCAGATCTTCGCCGAACAGGGAGAAGCCGCATTCCGTCAGCTGGAGCACGACTGTCTGGAAGAAATCTCCAAGCTTTCCGGTCTGGTCATCGCAACCGGCGGCGGTACCGTGATCCGGGAAGACAACCGCCGTCTCCTGAGACAGAACAGCGAAACCGTATTCCTCAGACGGGATCTTTCCCTTCTGCCCAAGGACGGGCGTCCCGTATCTCAGGCAAACGATCTGGGCGAGCTGTTCAAAGAGCGGCTTCCCTTCTACCTTGATGCGGCAGATCACGAAATCACCGTGGAACCGGATCCCGAGCAGAACGCACAGAACATCACGGAGGTACTTGGCTTATGAAATTTCTCATCATCAACGGGCCCAATCTGAATATGCTGGGCATCCGGGAGCCTTCCATCTACGGCAGACAGGATTTCGCGGCTCTGCTGAAGCTCTGCGGCGACACCTGCGATGAGGCCGGCATCGAATATGAAACCTTCCAGTCCAATCACGAAGGCGATATCGTGGACAAAATCCAGCAGGCGTACGGTGTGTTCGACGGAATCGTCATCAATCCCGCAGCTTACACCCACACCAGTGTTGCCATTCTGGATGCGCTGAAGGCTGTGGGAATCCCCACCGCTGAGGTGCACATCTCGGATATCAACACCCGCGAGGAGTTCCGGAAGTTTTCCTATGTGTCCCTTGCCGCAAAATTCACCATTGCCGGTCACGGTCTGGACGGCTACCGGGAAGCCATTCTCCGTCTGAAAGATCTGATTGAAGCCAACTGAACAAAAAAGCTCCTGCCGGATTTTCATCTCCGACGGGAGCAATTTTTTATTCTTCTTCCTGTTCCCAGATTCTGTCTCCGGCTTCGATTCTTCTGTCGTGCCAGTAGAATTCCCGGTCCCGTTCGCCGATTTCACGGATCACACGGCAGGGATTTCCGTAGGCCACCACATTTGCGGGGATGTCTTTTGTCACAATGGATCCGGCCCCGATCACGGAGTTGTCGCCGATAGTGATGCCGGGACAGATGACGGCTCCTGCACCGATCCACACGTTGTTTCCTATGTGTACGGGGAGATTGTACTGGTACACACGCTTGCGGAGGCTGGGTTCAATGGGATGACCGGCCGTGGACACAATAACATTGGGTGCAAACATCACGCTGTCTCCCACGTAAATATGGGTGTCGTCCACCAGCGTCAGACCGAAGTTGGCATACACATTTTTCCCGAAATGGACGTTGTGTCCGCCCCAGTTTGCATGGAGCGGCGGCTCGATGTAACATCCTTCCCCGATTTCCGCAAACATCCTCTTCAGAAGCTCCGTACGTTTCTTTCCTTCCGATGGACGGGTCATGTTGTAGTCGTACTGCAGTTCCAGACAGGCAGCCTGCTCCGCTGCCAGATTTTCGTTGTCACAGGTAAAAAGCAGTCCGCTGTGTGTCTTGCGGTACACTTCCTCCAGTTCAAGGCGTTCCTGTTCCGTCATATATTCTTCCTTCTTTCCGTAGTTGTGTATTCCAAGTATACTCCATCCGCCGGGAAAATGCAATAGACTTCCCGATTTTCCGGGATTTCTTCCGTTATCCCGTTTCTTAACAGAATAAAAAATTTACAAATCAGCGACAATATACATTTTCACCAAAAAACAGCCGGAATTTTATCTGTCTGCAGCACCTTCAAAAACGAACTTGTTCACAATTTATTATATATTTCCGGGAAAATCCGTGGTATAATATTGAAGATAATTTATACCTTGCCATACCAGGCACGGTGAATAAAAACCAGGAGGAAAATCCGCTTTGGAACAGGTATTTGAATACTTAAAAAGAAGCATTTCCATTGCGTGGAAGACCGTATTCTTTAATTTCAAACAGTACGTCTGCTTCTTCATCGCAATCATCATCGTTCAGCTTCTTTACGGCATGATGACGGTTTCCAACGACAACAACAACTCTGTGGAATACCAGCATGTCACCGAAGAATATAACTATCACATGGTGCTCCTTGGTCTGAACCATGACCAGGCTCTGTATCTCATCGAAGACAGAGGTACAGTCTTTGCATCGGACACGGTGTTCCAGGTTGTTGATACTTATCAGTACACCAACAACTTCACCGGCGAAGAACGGTACGACGTATACCTTCTCTTCATCAACGACATCGACTACAGTATCAAGCAGTTTGAAACAAAATACGAGAAAGACCTTGCCAGCCTCGGTTCGGAAGGTTCCTCGTTCTCCAAACGAACCACACAGCTTCTGACCTTTGAGGACAATGAACGCGCCAACGCATTCACCTTCTTCCTCATCACTCTGATCCTTCTCGTTGTCTGTATCTTCCTGCTCACCCAGCTGTACAACATCAGAATCAATCAGTACAAATTCCAGTACGGTATTTATCTGACGTTCGGTGCGGACTTCAAGATGCTCTTCTCAACGTGCTTCTGGGAACTGTTCGTTATCTTCGTGGTAACCTTCATTCCCTCCATGCTCATTTCCACGCTGATTTCCTTCTGCCTCTATCTGGGCAACGGCTTCAGCTTCATCTTCAATCCGCTTTCCATCCTCAAGGTGTTCCTGTTCACCCTCTTCGTTATTCTGGCTTCCTGCTGGACTCCCATGAAGATCATGTCCGTGAAGGATCCCATGTCCCTCATCGTGACCGAAGACAACTCCAACCTTGTTACCTCTCCCCAGCGGTCCTTCAACATCTTCGCGGAAAACTTCCCCGTCAAGTACGAATTCTACTCCATGTGGCGTTTCCGCAAGTACAACATCCAGCTGCTCACCTCCGCAATCGTATTCTGTGCGCTGTTCATCATGGGTCTTTACATGGCGGATATCTATACCACCGACCTGTACTATCCCCGTCCCCAGTTTGAAATCGACATGACTCAGTCTGGCTTTGAATATGACGATCTCATGTCCGATGAACTGTACGCTCTGGAAAACGTCCGCGCGGTTGAAATCAACGACAACACCACCGAAGGCTACGAACTTTCTTCCCACATGATCGTGGAAAAGAAGGACGTCCGTGCATTCAAGAACCTGGTTGCTTATGCCGGCAAGGATTTCGATACCCAGGATAAGTACTGGCGAGTCAGCTCCGATATCATTTATACCGCAATTCCCGAAGAACAGATCAAGATTCTGGAAGACTACGACTACACCGGTGATCTGACCTCCATCCTTCAGCCCGGTACCGTAATCGTCGGCGACGCAATCTCCAACGTACCCACCTACAAGTTCGATGTAGGCGACAAGATCTACCTGTCCAAGAAGACCGGTCAGATCAAGTCCGTTGACACCAACATCACCGGCCGTGCCCTGCTCAAGAATCAGATCGAATTCTTCCGTTATGACTACTACGAATTCACCGTCGGCGCCGTTCTTCACGACGTTCCCTCCGGTTCCACCCCCATTTACCTCAACCTCGACGACTACAAGACCATGACCGGCAAGACTCCGAAGGCGAATTCCTTCAACATTTATGTTGACCAGGAAGCTACCGTGGAAGAAGTCAAGACCCTGTACCGCGAAGTTCAGGAATGGAGCCACGACTACGGTGATGTCAAGGTCAGAAACAAGGAAAACACCCTTCTGACCGCTGTTGCTCATGACAAGCACTACAACGAGCTCTACATCTGCATCTCCATTCTCATCCTCTTCATCTCCCCGCTGATCTGGTTCTTCTCCCAGACCCTGTACTACACCAAGCGTGAAAAGGAATTCAACATCCTTCAGTCCATCGGTGCGGTAGCAAAGGAAATCAAGATGATTTACCTGCAGGGCGGTCTCTCCATGGCTGTTCTCTCCCTGTTCGTATCCATCATTCTTTCCTATACGGGCAGCTATCTCCTGTTCTACGTTTACAACGTACTGATGCCCTACTTCACCAAGGAAAACGTACGTTATATGTTCTACATGCCCTGGTACGCAATCCTCATCAGCATCGTAATGTCCGTTGCCTGCGGCTTCTTCTCCACTTACCTGCCCTTCCGCAGCTACTACAAGAACCGCTACTCCCTTGACAACGGCGGCGCAGGCCACGAATTCGGCGGAGACGAATAAGATTTCAGAGTTTACGAAACAATTCATTGATTTGAGAAAGGATCCGGCTGTAATCACAGCTAAGGTAATAAAAAATGGCAGATACCATCGAATATATGCTGCAAACCGAAAGCGTTATCAAGCAGTACAAGCAGTATGATACCGTTATCACCGCAGTAAACCGCGCCAGCATCAAGGTTGAACCCGGCGAATTCGTCGCAATCATCGGTACTTCCGGTTCCGGTAAGTCCACTTTCCTCCACATCTGTGCAGGTCTGGACTCCTGTGACGCAGGCCGTGTTATGATCCGCGGTCAGGATATCACCAAGATGTCCGCAGACGAACTGAGCCGTTTCCGCGGCATGAACATGGGCTTCGTATTCCAGAGACACAACCTGATTCCCCAGTTCACCGCTCTTGAAAACATCCTCATCCCCACCATGATGTGCAACAAGTCCGAACTGTCCTATCAGGAAACCCTCCGCCGTCTGGTGGAAACCCTCCAGCTCACCGAACGTCTGAACCACCTTCCCTCCGAGCTTTCCGGTGGTCAGCAGCAGAGAGTTGCAATCGCACGTGCAATGATCAATATGCCCGACATCCTCTTCGCCGACGAACCTACCGGTAACCTGGACAGAAACAACGCGGACGAAGTTCTGAAGCTCCTTCTCAAGACCAGAGAAGAAATGGGTCAGACCCTGATCATGGTAACCCACGACCTTGCAATCGCCGATCATGCAGACCGTATCTTCCGTATGGACAACGGTATCCTCACTCTTCACAGAGACTACATCGGCGGCACCAAGAAGACCGTTACCTCTTATTAATCCACTCATCCGAAAGGGAATTCTTCATCAAGGAATTCCCTTTTTTCGTTCACGGAATCATCCGGGCGTAAAGCCACCAAAAGTTTTATGTCTGCAACTGATCCTGCCCGGAAAAAATCAGTCATCCCAGGCTGAAATCCGGTATAATATCCCCGGAGGTGAAACAGATGACTCTTCTGAAAGAACTGAATGACGCCATAGCGTACATTGAAAACAGCCTGTGCGGGGATCCTGATCCCAACAAGGCCGCAGCCATCGCCTGTGTGAGCACGGACACATTTCTGCGATTCTTCAGCTACATCACCGGAATGACCCTGACGGATTACATCCGGAAACGGCGGCTGACCCTGGCGGCACAGGATCTGACCGATGCCGATGATGGCGTCGCGGATCTCGCCGTGAAATACGGATACGACAGTGCGTCGGCATTCTCACGGGCATTTGCAAAGCAGCACGGCATCACACCGTCCGCTTACCGGAAAAACGGCGGAAGTCTCAGAATCGTCCCCCCTGTTTCCTTCCATATCTGTATCAAAGGAGCGGAAGAAATGGATTTCAGAATGATTGAGCTGAATGAGACAAAACTGTACGGTATTTCCCGGAAAGACGAAGGATACCGGAACCGCGAGGAACTGCGCCACCTGATGTGGTCGGAAGAAGAGGAGAATATCCCCTGCCGGATCTGTGCCGGCCGATGGAATCAGCCCGGATGCACATCCTTTGACGGCGAATGGTACGGCATCTGGAATGACGGCAGGTACATGATCGCACGTGAGGAAGGTGACGCTGCGGATCCGCCTTCCCTCGAAACCGTTGTACTTCCGGCAGGCCGGTATGCCGCATTCCGTACAAAGCCAGGCGGAGCGGCATGGGAGGAATTCCCACGGCTGTTTGAGCTTATTTTTCAGATATGGCTGCCTTCATCGGGTTATCGTGTGAAAAGCGGCATGATTGTTGAGATTCTGCACCTGCGGACGGATCACGATCTGCGTAAAAAGAACCGGTATTATGAAGTGTGGCTGCCGATAACGGAATAAACGGATAAAAAGAGAGGATCTTCGGATTTCTCTCTTTTTGTATTGGTATCATGCCGGCGGATTGAGCGGCATATACTGAAACAAAAACACCGGAGGATTCTATGAAACTCAGCGCCCGAACCTTGACCAACTATATTCTGTTCGCCTTTCTGTTTTCATCCGTCTGCATGATTTTCGGCCGGACAGCGGTAAAGCTTGCTTCCGAAGATGCCGCACAGGTCTCCGTTCAGTCGGAATCCCCCGTCCTGCTCATCGATCCGGGGCATGGCGGAGAGGACGGCGGCGCTTCCTCGGGTGAAATTCTGGAGAAAGATCTGAATCTCACGGTTTCCCGGAATCTTGCGGATATCTGCACCATTTTCGGATATAAAGCAGATCTGACACGAAACTCCGACACCCTCCTGTACGATGCCTTTGATGACATGGATGATTACGGAGGCAAAAAGAAAACCTACGATCTCAGAAACCGTCTGCGGATGGCGGAGGAATCGGGTTCCTCTCTTTTCATCGGAATTCACATGAACAAATTCCCGCAGGAGAGTTCCAAAGGACTGCAGGTATACTACACCCCCAACGCCGACGGATCGGAAAACGCTGCACGGATGATTCAGAATTATGCAAAAACATACCTGATGCCGTGGAATCAGCGCGAAATCAAATCCGCCACCAGTGCCATCTACCTTCTGCATCGGATTCAGATGCCGGCAGTGCTGGTGGAATGCGGATTTTTATCCAATCCCGAAGACTGTGCCAATCTGACAGACCGGGAGTATCAGGTGAAACTGGCCTCCGCAATTTTCGCCGCATCCTCGGAATGGCTGGCTTCCGCTCCGTAATTTGGTCTTGCCAAATCCCAGATTCCGCTGTATAATATAGAATATAATGAAGATTAAGGACGGAACCATGAAACAGAAAACCGTTTTTGTATGCAGTGAATGTGATTACCAGAGTGCGAAATGGCTGGGCAAATGTCCCCAGTGCGGTGCCTGGAATTCCTTTGAGGAGGAAACCTATACCCAACCATCGAAATCCGTGTCCTCTCATGCCGCCGCACGCCCCGCACCGACCGGCGAACGGGAACGTGCCTCCAAATTCAGCGAATTCCAGATGCCCGAATATCTGCGCCACAGCACCGGAATCGGAGAATTTGACCGGGTTCTGGGCGGCGGTCTGGTGGAAGGCTCCGTGATTCTCCTGGCAGGAGAGCCCGGGATCGGCAAATCCACCCTCCTCATGCAGCTGTGCGGTCAGGTAGGTGACTCCTGCAAGGTACTGTATGTTTCCGGTGAAGAATCCGGCAGTCAGCTGAAAATGCGTGCCGACCGTCTGGGGATCAGCGCGGAATTTCTCTACATTCTCACCGCCACCAGCATCAGCGACATTCTGGCGGAATACGATAAAATCAAGCCGGATATCATGATTGTGGACTCCATCCAGACCATCTACACCGATGCCTCCGCATCCATGAGCGGCAGTGTGACTCAGGTGCGGGAATGTGCCTCCATGATCATCGGCAAAGCCAAGACCGACGGATGTGCCGTTCTCATCGTCGGACATGTAAACAAAGAAGGCGGCATTGCCGGGCCGAAGGTGCTGGAACACATGGTGGATGCGGTGATTTCCTTTGAAGGCGACCGCCGTCAGCCCCACCGCATTGTCCGCGCCATCAAAAACCGTTTCGGCTCCACCAACGAAATCGGCGTGTTCGAAATGTGCGAAACCGGACTGGAAGAAGTGGCAAATCCCTCGGCGATGCTTCTGGAAGGACGTCCTGTTGGAGTAAGCGGAAGCTGTGCGGTGTGCATCATGGAAGGAAGCCGTCCCCTCATCGCTGAGATTCAGGCACTGGTGACTCCTACCGTATTCCCCGCCCCCAGACGTACCGCAAACGGCATCGACTACAACCGGATGTGCCTGCTTCTGGCAGTTCTGGAAAAGCGTCTGGGACTGCGGTTCTCCACGAGCGACGTATATCTGAATGTCATCGGCGGTCTGAAACTGGACGAGCCTGCCATTGACGCCGCCTGCTGTCTTGCCATGATCTCCTCCCTCCGGGATATTCCCGTACCGGACGACGTGATCGCATTCGGTGAAGTGGGACTTGCCGGGGAATTCCGTTCGGTTGCATCTATCGAACAGCGTGTCAACGAAGCATTCCGTCTGGGATTCACGAAAATCGCCCTGCCCAAACGTGCGGCACTGAAAAACAAGGAGACTCTGGAGCAGTCCGGTGTGGAAATCATCCCTCTCGCCGGGATTTACGATGCCCTGAAGCTGCTGAGCACTGCGGAAAAACAGCCGATCGTACAGGATGGTGAAGATTATGCTGACTGATCGGCACAGAAAAATTCTTGATGCCATTCTGGGAACGATCCATGAGAAATATGCTGATGATGTTGCAGTTCTGATCGTCTACGGATCCGCTGTCAACGGTACTGCCGATGAATACTCCGATCTGGATATGCTGTATATTCCCAAAACTTTCAAAGGACGGAATCTGGCGAAAACCTTCATCATGGACGGCATCGGCTACGATATCTGGTGCGGCAGCTGGGATACCCTGCACAGCATGATGGCGTGGGAAGATATGCGTGTCTCCATTCTTGCGGATTCCGAGCTGGTTTACGCCGCATCGGCGGAAGACCGGCAGAAATACGAGACCATGCGTGACAATGCCCGCCGCCGTACGGATCTGCCAGACACAGCTCATGACTATCATCCCGCGCTGGAATTTATCAAAAAGGCGAAGAACTACTACGGTGAACTTTGTCTCGGCAGTTCTGCGGCTGTCGGAGGAGTTCTCATGGAACTGGTAAATGCAGTCTGTTATGTAAACCGCCGGTATCTGAAATACGGAGCCAAGAGAATTCTCGAGGAGATTGCTCAATTCCCCTGTCTGCCGGCAGATTTCATCGAAAACTACCGACATGCTGTGCGGAAACAGGAAAATACCGTCGAAATCTGCAGAGACATGATTCTTCGTACAGAGG
This sequence comes from Clostridia bacterium, assembly GCA_017407225.1. GTDB lineage: Bacteria > Bacillota > Clostridia > Oscillospirales > CAG-272 > UMGS1696. The sequence goes on from JAFQWY010000344.1 coordinate 33,540, forward strand.
CATTTATCCACGAGCACTACCGGAAATTTACAGGGAAAGGCAAGCTTGCCTCCCGCTGCACCGGGATGTACGAGGAAATCTCGTCACACTGGAACAAAATCCGCCGCTGCTGTGAAGCCGGAGATATGGACGGTGCTCTCATGGCCGCCTGCTCCCTCCAGTACGATCTGGATTACGCAAAAATCACCATCGGCTCCTCCTTTGATCTGATGAGCGGCTGGAACCCTCGGAATCTGAACGCCTTCCGGATGCACTGCGATGCCGTCGAACAGGATTTCATCCGTACACTCCGTGACAACGGCATTTCCATCCTCACTCTCTCCGCCCCGGATGAGCTGAAGCTGATTCTCACGGATGCGCACGATGACGAACCGTAAGACTGAAAAGATCGGACAAAACACAAAAATCTCTTGACAACACAAAAATCACATGGTATAATAAACTCTGTACAAATGCGATGACGGGAAACCAGTAGCGTATTCAATCCTTCTGCAGAGAAATGACGGTCGGTGCAAGTCATGAAGACGGATGCGTGAATACATTCTCCGAGCAGCACACCGAACCATCTACAGTAGGCTGTGACGTCTGACGGGCGTTATTCCGTCGGGGTATCCGCTATGCGCGTACCTGTGAGGTCATTCCCGTGAGGGTCTGACAAACCGAGGTGGTACCACGGAATTTCCGTCCTCTGCTTTTTTTAGCCGGGGACTTTTTATTTTTCAAACGCCTTTCAGAAAGGATTAACTAAAATGGTTATTACCGATTTTCTCGAACGAAATGCCCGTCTTCATCCCGATGACGTGGCTCTGGTGGAGATCAACCCCGCCAACCAGCCCAATCCCAATACCACATGGCGCGAATTTTCCCTGATTGAATCCACTCCCGGCGGCAAGTACCGTCGTGAAATGACCTGGCGCGATTTTGACGTAAAGGCCAACCGCTTTGCCAATCTGCTGATGACCCGCGGTGTCAAGAAGGGTGACAAGGTTGCCATCCTTCTGATGAACTGTCTGGAATGGCTGCCCATCTACTTCGGTGTACTGAAAACCGGCGCGCTGGCGGTTCCCATGAACTACCGTTACTCCGCTGACGAAATCAAATACTGCTCCGAGCTGGCGGATGTCTCCGTTCTTGTCTTCGGTCCCGAATTCACCGAACGTGTGGAATCCGTATTCATGGAACTGCCCATGCTGAAGAACCGCTTCTTCGTCGGCAAGGACGTTCCCGCATTCGCTGACAGCTACGATGAAATGGTAACCTACTGCTCCTCCATGGCTCCCGCTGTGGAATACGATGAAAACGATGACGCTGCCATCTACTTCTCTTCCGGTACCACCGGCTTCCCCAAGGCAATTCTTCACCGTCATGCCGCACTGGTATCTTCCTGCCAGACCGAACAGAATCACCACGGTCAGACAAGGGACGACGTGTTCCTCTGCATTCCTCCGCTGTATCATACCGGCGCAAAGATGCACTGGTTCGGCAGCCTTCTCTCCTGCAGCCGTGCGGTCATCCTCAAGGGCGTATCCCCCGAATGGATCCTCCGCGCCGTATCCGAAGAACGTGCCACCATCGTATGGCTTCTGGTTCCGTGGGCGCAGGATATCCTGGATGCCATCGACCGCGGCGACGTGGATCTGGCGGACTACCGTCTGTCCCAGTGGAGACTGATGCACATCGGTGCACAGCCCGTTCCCCCGTCCCTCATCAAGCGCTGGAAAGCCGTATTCCCGGATCACGACTATGACACCAACTACGGTCTGTCCGAATCCATCGGTCCCGGCTGTGTTCATCTTGGCGTTGAAAACATCCACAAGGTCGGTGCAATCGGTGTTCCCGGCCATCTGTGGGAAGCTGAAATTGTCAACCCTGACGGTGATCCCGTGGAAGGGGAAGAAGTGGGCGAACTGATCGTCAAGGGCCCCGGTGTCATGAAGTGCTACTATAAGAACGAAAAAGCTACCGACGAAATTCTCAAGAACGGCTGGCTCTATACCGGCGACATGGCAA
>JAFQWY010000345.1 GCA_017407225.1 Clostridia bacterium
AAAAGCTCGCAGGGGTTGAGGGGACAGAGTCCCTCATCGACCTCCGCAGAGGTCGAAACACTCAGGACACATGAAAAAGTTCCTTTTTTGCTTCTTTTTTCCTCGCTAAAGGAAAAAAGAAGAACTATATCACAGATATAACAATAATGGCGTGTTGCAAATTACATTTTTCAACGTAAATGCGACACGCCCTTTTTATTTGATTTTCTTCGCCGGCACACCTGCGTAGGTTCCCGGTGCATCAATATTCCGGATGACAACCGCTCCGGCTCCGATGACGCAGTTTCCGCAGACTGCAGTATTGTTGATCACCGTAGCACCGGCGCAGATGAAAGTCGATGCTCCCACGGTCACGCTCCCGGCCAGATGGGCTCCCACCGATATGTGGCAGTAGTCCCCGATTACACAGTCGTGATCCGCCGAGCAGCAGGTGTTGAGAATCACGCCGCAGCCGATCTGCGCTCCGGTATTGACAACCGCGCCTGCCATGACAACGGTTCCCTCGCCGATGGTCACGCCGCTTCCGATGACGGCATTGGGGTGGATCAGCGTTGTTATGCGGCATCCTGCATCGCTGAGCATGGTCTGGATTCTTTCCCGGACCGCTCCGTTTCCGATGGCGACGATAAAGTCGGCCTCCGCCGCGTATTTCATATAGTCCGATACCATCCCGGCAGCGGCAGGAACATCGCCGTCATCCAGAAAAACGATGTCCTCATACCCGTTCAGCCGCGCGGTATCCGCCGTGACCCGTCCATGCCCTCCGGCACCGATAATCACCAGTTTATTCATACGTCAATCTTTTCCGATTCCGTTCCCATGAATTCTTCCATTGTCACCGAAGTGGCGGAAGTGATGCCTTCCCGTCTGAACACCTTGCCGACGGTCTGAAACATGATCTTCCAGTCGCCGAGGAAGGTGATATGATCCACGTATTCCACGTCATATTCGAACCGCTTTTCCCAGCTGATGGCGTTTCGGCCGTTTACCTGAGCCAGACCCGTGATTCCCGGGCGGACTTCCAGACGTCTTGCCTGCTCCGCCGAATAGCGCGGGATGTATTTCATGTAAAGCGCGCGGGGCCCCACCAGAGAGCAGGATGCGGTCAGCGTATTCCACAGCGACGGCAGCTCATCCAGGGAGGTGCTCCGCAGAATTTTCCCGAATCTTCCCAGACGTTCCTCGTCGGGAAGCAGATTTCCGTTCTCATCCCGTGCATCCGACATGGAGCGGAATTTATACATATAGAAGGGTTTTCCGTCTTTCCCGGCACGTTCCTGTCTGAAAATCACCGGGGATCCCAGTCTGATCCGCACAAGAAGGGCAACAATCAGCAGAACGGGACTCAGCAAAATCAGCGCAACCGCCGAGAGGATCACATCCTGCGGAACCTTGACGTACCGTTCATAAAAGCCTTTCTTCTGCTTTTTCGCCATTCCCGTCCTCCCGAAGTCACGCAAAGCAGCTTCTCACAATCTCAATAATTCTGTCCTGCTCCTCCGCACTCATCTTGATATCGCTGGGCAGGCACAGGCCGCGGCGGAAAAGATCCGAACCAACATCCGTGCCGGTTCCTGCGTACAGTCCGTCCTTGGTCACAAAGGCCTGCGAGCCGTAGAGGGGCTGCATATGCATCGGCTTCCAGGTGGGTCTGCCCTGGGCGTTGTACTTCTCCAGTGTCTCCAGAATTTCATCCGGGCAGGTTTTCCCCGGCTCGGAGACATAGGTGGTTTCGGTATCGCTTCTGTCCTGCCGGCACATGGCGGACTCGTCAATGAGAATGCAGGACAGCCAGCAGTTGGGTTCCATCGTTTCCGGATCCCATGGGTTCATCGCCACCGGCAGATCCGCAAATCCATTCTGATACCGTTGGAAAATCGCCTTTTTCAGGGCAATATGCTCATCCAGATGGGGCATCTGTCCCCTGACAATTCCGGCGACGACATTGCTCATCCGGTAATTGTAGCCGATTTCCTCATGCTGATACCAGGCAGCCGGTTCACGGCTCTGGGTAGACCATTTCCGCGCTCTGTCCGCCGCTTCCCCGTCATCGGTCAGAAGCATGCCGCCGGAAGAGCCTGTGATGATCTTGTTTCCGTTGAAGGAGATGACGTTGTATGTACCGAAGGTTCCCGTCTGTCTGCCTTTGTACAAAGCCCCGAAGGACTCTGCGGCATCTTCGATCAGCACCGCGCCGTGCTTTTCGGCAATGGCGCAGATTTCGTCATATTTCGCGGGAGTGCCGTAGAGATTGACCGCCAGAATCGCTTTGGTATCCGGATACAGCTCAAATGCCTTTTCAAGGGCAGCCGGATCCATATTCCATGTTTCGTATTCGCTGTCGATGAACACGGGCACGGCTTTTTCGTAGAGGATGGCGTTTACGGTTGCGCCGAAGGTCATGTCGCTGCAGAACACGGTGTCTCCCTGACCGACTCCGGCCAGCTTTACTGCCAGATGAAGCGCCGCAGTACCGCTGGAAAGAGGAACCGCATAGCCGCATCCGGTTTTTTCGCATACCAGACGCTCCAGTTCCCCCAGATTGGCGCCTTCCGTGGACATCCAGTTGGAGTCATACGCTTCCTTCATGTATTTGATTTCATCGCCGTGCATGGTAGGTGTGGCAAGCCATATCTTTTTTTCAAATGCTGCAAAACTCATTGTTTATTCCTTTGCGCCAATCCGTATTTTTGCTTCAGACAGATCGATGCGATATCCCATTAATTTGCATTCGATTCAGGATATATTATACCTCTTCTCAGCAGCTTTGTCAATGTTTGCACGAAGGATTTTCTGCATTGCCGTCGTGCGGATTTTTTGTTTTCGGGCGGAGATGCCCCCCTTTTTCACGGAAACAGAAAGAAGGGGCTGCCTTCCCCTGTTCCGGTGGGAAAACGCCCCTTCTTTTGTCTGTCAGATTCAGATGGTGACTTCCTTGTGTGCCTCAGCGGAGCGGTAGATACCGTCGAGCATTCTCTGAACGGTAACAGCGTCTTCGATGGGGGAAATGGGAGTCTTGCCTTCGTTTACGCATTCCACGAAGTGCCTGATTTCTTCTTCGAAGTAGTTGTTGGGAGTAACTTCGGGCTTGTAGGTATCCAGATAGCCTTCTTCGTTTTCGCCGTAGATGGTGAGAGGTTCGAAGGTGCAGCCTGCCTTGGAGCCGAAGAGCTGGGTGGTAGCGCGTTCGGGACCGTTGATTGCCCATGCGATTTCGGCCATCATGGTCTTGCCGCCTTCGAAGCGGAAGAATACGGTTGCGGAGTCTTCGGTGTCAAATACGCCGTTGCCTTTGCCGAACGGCATCCATCTGGTGATGCCCTTGGTCTTGAAGTCGCCGATGCGGTAGGAAACTTCAGCGGATACGGAAACCGGCTTCGGTCTGTCCATCAGGTACCAGGTACGGTCGATGGCGTGAACGCCGATGTCCAGAACGGGACCGCCGCCTGCCAGTTCCTTGTCGGTGAACCAGCCGCCGGGAGTACCGCGTCTTCTTACGTACTGGGTCTTCGCCGCGTAGATTTCGCCGAATACGCCGTTTTCGTACAGTTCACGGCACTTGATCTGTTCGCCGCCGTAACGGGTAACAACTGCCAGCATGAAGTTCACACCTGCGTCCTTCACAGCCTTTTCCATGGCGAGACCCTGTTCCAGGGTAGCTGCCAGAGGCTTTTCGCAGAGGATATCCTTGCCTGCCTTAGCCGCTGCGATGCAGACGGGAGCATGAGCCGCAGTCCAGGTGCAGATGTCGATGTAGTCAACTTCGCAGTTTTCGAGAAGTTCTTCTACGGAAGAGTAGTAGTTGGGGATGTTGTACTTTTCGGCAGCAGCCTTTGCTCTTTCGGGAACGATGTCCGCGATTGCGACCACTTCAACGATGTCGGTCAGCTTCTGGTATGCGGGCAGATGAGCGGAGGTCGCGATGTTGCCGGCGCCGATGATACCGGCTCTGAGTTTCTTTGCCATTTTGATAATTCCTTTTCTTTCTGGATTTGGAAAGCGCGCGTCAGCACTTTCACAGTTAATGGTATTTTATCATAATACAGCGGAATAGTCAAGATATCCGGCATTTTTTTGGTGAAATTGTTGTCACAGTCTGGCCAAAATCTCCCGGATCACCGTATCCCCGTACCGGTTCAGCGCCTTGAAATCCATGGCCGGGCGGTAGACGGATTCCACGGCAAAATGGTGCTCTGCGGCATCCTTCAGGGCATCTGCGGCGGCATTGAGGCAGGATTCGGTGATCTCCCCCGCCAGCCGGATTCTGCCCCGGATCCCCTCCGGAATCTCTAACACAAATCTCTTCATGTTGATTTGGGTGCCCTCCTCCTCCGATGCCGTCACGGCGATTCCCTGCGGCTCAAGATACAGGGAGGCCGCTGTCCCGGTAAGCGGGAGGCGGAATGCGGTGTGCCCGATTCTCCGCTCCGTCATCATCCCGTCAAGCAGATCCAGAAACACGGGGGCAAGACCGTAGTAGTCCCTGACCGCGAAGGTATGTGCGGCAGGTCTGCCTCCGGTGCGCCATCTTCCCTTCATGGTGACGGCATGGCTCCACAGCTCAAGCCGTTCCCCCGGCTGAGTCTTTCCCAGTCTGTCGAGGAATCTTCCGGCAAATGCCTCCGCTTTCCGACGGTTGAAAATCCGTTCCGCCAGTGCCAGACGTTCCCGGTGCGCTTCATCGGCGGCGGCGAGCCATCGGGTACAGGATGCGTATGCGGCGGCTTTCACGGCGGCACGCTGAGCCAGCTCCTCACGGTACGGCTCCAGCTTTGCGGGATCCCAGAACCGTGACACATCGATGATTGCGGAGGAGGCGCCGGGGAGCTTCATCTCACGCACATGGGGAGCCGTTCCGTCCAGCACCGCGATCCTGCCGCCGATCACCACGCAGTCCAGGGAATCCGGGTCCGATCCGCAGAGGTAGCGGGCACAGCATTTTCCCTGCTTTTCCGCGGCAGAAGCAATCCGGTGCATGAGGGTGCTTTTTCCCGTGCCCGAACCTCCCTTGATGATGTACACCCTCTCCAGTTTGCCTTCGTCGGCGATGGTGTCATAGGAACTGCGGAACCCCCCCGGCGTGTTGGCACCGGCAAAACCGTCCGCTTCCGTCTCCGCTGTCTTCCAGTTGTCGTAAACTGATCTCATAAAAACCTCCGGATTTCCTTGATTCAGAAGCAGTTTATGCCCGTTTGTGCGATTTTGTTAATCGCAGTACGGACGGAATGGGTGAATGTTGTGAATAATCTTCCCCATTCCATGCAAAAAACACTTGAAATTCCCGGTCAACGGGTGTATAATATAGAAAATTCATTCAATATTCCCATGGAGGCACCAAAAATGCTCAATATCCGCATCGAAAGAACCGCGACACCCAAGACCAAGCCCGATTACTCCAAGCTGGGCTTCGGCAAATATTTCACCGACCATATGTTCCTTATGAACTACTCCACCGAAAAGGGCTGGCATGACGCACGCATCGTTCCCTACGGCCCCATTCCGCTGGATCCCTCCGCGATGGTATTCCACTACGCGCAGGAACTGTTCGAAGGTCTCAAGGCATACAGACGGGCTGACGGCGGCATCCAGCTGTTCCGTCCCGACAAGAACATCGAAAGAATGAACAACACCTGCGACCGTCTCTGCGTGCCGAGAATCGATCCCGCTGACGCACTTCAGGCGATCAAGGCTGTTGTGGAAGCGGACAAGGACTGGGTTCCCTACGACGAAGGCACTTCCCTGTACATCCGTCCCTTCATCATCGCAACCGATCCCATGCTGGGCGTACATCCCTCCCACACCTACATTTTCGCAATCATCCTGTCCCCCGTCGGTTCCTACTACGAAGCAGGCATCAACCCCGTCAAGATCGGCATTGAACGTGAATATGTACGCTGCGTAAAGGGCGGTACCGGTATGGCAAAGGCAGGCGGCAACTATGCGGCTTCCCTCATCGGTCAGAAGAAGGCGGAAGAATACGGCTACGCACAGGTTCTGTGGCTGGACGGCGTGGAACGGAAGTACATTGACGAAGTAGGCGCCATGAACGTATTCTTCGTCATCGACGGCGTGGTAATCACTCCCGAACTGACCGACGGCAACATTCTCCCCGGCGTTACCAGAAACTCCTGCATCGCACTGCTGAAGAAGTGGGGCGTTCCCGTGGAAGAACGGAAGCTGGCCATTGACGAAGTCATCGAAGCTCATAAGACCGGCAAGCTGAACGAAGCATTCGGTACCGGCACCGCGGCAGTTATCTCCCCCATCGGCGAGCTGTTTGACGAAGGTGAAAAGATGGTGATCAACAACAACGAAATCGGTCCCGTTGCCAAGAGACTCTACGATGCCATCACCGGTATGCAGTGGGGCAAGGTTGCCGACGATATGGGCTGGATCGAAAAGATCGACTGAGCGGGGACCCCGCGGGCATGGATCGGCGTTATTTCAGCTGATACTGCCTGACATCCCACGACCATAACATAATACCCGGATTCAACGCCTGTGCCTCACCGCATGGGCGTTTTTCCATGGAAAAAACCGCAGGTTTCCCCACGGTTTTTGTGTACCCCGTCAGCTTGTTTTCCGGGGATTCAGAATTCTTCCTTCTGCTGGTTCTTATTCTGATTCTTGTTCTGCTGGTTCTTGTTCTGGTTCTGGCTGTTCTGCTGATTCTTGTTCTGATTCTGATTGTTCTGCTGGTTTTTGTTCTGATTCTGGCTGTTGTTCTGCTGGTTCTGATTCTTGTTCTGGCTGTTTTCCATGTTTATCACTCCGTATCCTTGATTTTCCGGGGGTACGGTATCAGTATGCCGCAGACCGGACGGTTTTATGCATCAGTCCAGCAGATTTTTTACCGTCAGCAGAATCTGTGCGGTCTGTCCCCGGCTCAGAATCTCGTTGGGAGCGATTCTGCCGCTGCCGGTGCCCCGGAATACCCCTGCGTCCGACAGTGCGTAGAGTGAGCTCTGCGCCCACACAGGAACATCGCTGTGATCGGCAAACACGGCTACCGCATCCGGCTCCTCCGCTCCCAGAATGGTGTTCAGAATCACGGCGGCTTCCGCACGGGTGATTTTCGATGCCGGCAGGAAGCACAGCTTTCCGTTTTCGTATGAGCCTTTGATGATGCCCAGATTGTATGCCCGGTTCACGTATCCGGTGGCGGAAGCGGAAATGGCATCGTGATCGTCGAATACCGTGGATGCGGGCGGGATTTCCCCGGCGCCCAGTGCTTTCATCACGGTCACAAGGAAGTCTTCCCGGGTCATTTCTTCATCCGGCCGGAAATACAGCTGACCGTTCACGGATTCTGCATCCATGACCTGATCCGCAGCCATCACCAGCGCGGCATTGTGCGCCCAGTGTCCGTCCATGTCGGCGAATACCAGATCGCAGGCAGGCTCGTCAATCTCCACGGCAACCGTCACGGGTGAGGAATAATTGCCCCACTCGTCACGCACGGTGTAGGTGAAGGAATCCCGTCCGGTCATACCGTCGCAGGGGGTGTACCGGTATGCGCCGGCGGACGGATCGGTCAGCTCCAGGATTCCCCTCTCCGGACGTTCGGTGATCTCGAAAACAATGCTGTCCCCGTCGGGATCGGAGCCGGAGAGGGTGCCGTACTGGGCGATATCCTGCTGGGACCATACTGCCAGTGAATCGGGGCTCGCCGAAGTCACAGGAGCATGATTGACGGTATCGGTGAATTTCAGGGCGCATTCCGTGCTGTATTCCCCGCCTGCCTTGAACCGGAAGGAGGAAGATTCACAGGATTTCGACGGCACAAACCGCAGCTGCCCCAGTCCCGCGGAAGTGATGAGCTGATTGACGCTGACGGGAGCGGAGCCGTAGTACAGGGTTCCGTCATCAGCCGGCGGCAGTGCGGTAATCGTGACCGATGCCGGCAGGATGCCGAGGGCATTTTCAAAATCGGACGCATCAAAGGTGATTTCCGTGGCGGTGAGGGAGGACATGATCATGCCGCAGTCCGCGGTCAGGTGCTCGAGAGCCGGGCTGAGAATGGCGGAGGAATAGGCATGAACGGGGACGGTGAGAAGAAATGCCGCTGTCAGAAGGAGAAGAAGTCGTTTCATGGGACGATTCCTTTCGGTGGGATGTTGGTTGGTAGAATCTATGCGCCGCCTCCCGGGTTTATGCTTGACAGAGCGGTGCCCGGTGTGATAAAATGAAGAAAAAATGTATGCAAAGGAGACTGCTTATGACTCTGCGCGAACGGGCGATTGCCGCTCTGGAATACAGAATTCCCGATGCGGTTCCCACTTTTGAGCTGGAATTCCAGCTGACCCCGGAGCTGATGGGGGACGGACGGAATTTCATCTCCAGCTGGCAGCTTGACGGACTTTCCGGGCTGGAAAGAGAAAAGAAGCTGTACGAAAACGCTCAGCTGATGGTGGAGGTGTATTCAAAGCTGGAATACTCCATTTTCAATGTGGCGTACCTGAATTTTGAGGATGTGAAGACCACCGTAAAGTTCATCAAGGAGCTTAGCGGCGACAAATTCCTGCTGACCCACCACGGCGACGGCACCTTCTCCATCCCCGACGGCAACCAGATGTACGATTTCGCCTACCGTCTCGCCGATGATCCCGAAGGCGTTCATGAACAGGCGCGTCGGATGGCGGACAATGCCATCGAGTACAACAAGCGGCTGTTCGACTGCGGCATCGAATCCTTCATGCTCTGCTCCGACTACTGCTACAACAGCGGCCCCTTCATGTCCCCCGGGATGTTCTCGGAATTCGTCACCCCCTATCTCCACGACATCATCCGGGAAATCCGCAAGATGGGCGGGTACGCCATCAAGCACACCGACGGCAACATCATGCCCATTCTGGATCAGCTCATCGCCTGCGAACCCCACTGCATCCACTCCATTGACCCCATGGCAGGCGTGGATATTGCGGAAGTGAAGAAGATCACACAGGCTCACAGCGTGGCAATCTGCGGCAATGTCAACTGCGCCCTGATGCAGACCGGAACCGATGAAGAAGTCCGGCAGAGCGCGCTGTATGCCCTGGAACACGGCAAGCCCGGCGGCGGCTACATCTTCTCCACCAGCAACGTCCCCTTCCGGGGTCTGCCTCTGGAACGGTATCTGATGATTCTCGACATCTGGAAAGAACACCGTTATTATTAAACAAATGCGGAGCATTTTTCCTTTACTATTCTCTATTATCTCTTCTCCATTCTCTATTATCTGATGAGGTAAACAAACAATGAGCAGCAAGACTTTACATTTTGTCTCCCACACCCACTGGGACCGGGAATGGTATATGCCCTTTGAAGCACACCGGTACAAGCTGGTGGAATTCTTCGACCGGCTTCTGAACACCCTGGACACCGATCCGTCTTTCCGGTCTTTCCATCTGGACGGTCAGACCATCATGATCGAAGACTATCTGGAAGTCCGTCCCCAGATGCGGGAGAGAATCGAGAAATACATCGCCGAAGGACGGCTTGTGAACGGTCCCTGGTACATCCTGCAGGACGAGTATCTGGTGGACGGTGAATCCAATATCCGCAATATGCTGGTGGGACGTCAGGTGTCCGCTCAGTACGGCAAGGTATCCAACGTGGGCTACTTCCCCGATGCCTTCGGCAACATCGGACAGGCTCCCCAGATTCTCCGGGGCTTCGGCATTGACACCGTAGCGTTCGGCCGGGGCGTTGTGGATACCCACGGGGATCTGTACGACACCGGCGAGGAAAATTACGGCAATGCGAACTCCGAGATCGTGTGGCGTTCCCCCGACGGATCCGAGGTGATCGGCGCCGTATTCCAGAACTGGTACAACAACGGAAACGAAATCCCGGCGGATCCCGACGAAGCGGCTGAAAGAATCCGTGCCATCCGCGCCGCTGCCGAAAGATGCGCCACCACGCCCCATCTTCTGATGATGAACGGATGCGACCATCAGCCCGTCCAGTGCGACATCGGACAGATTATTGACCGGATGAACGAAAGCGGATTTGAGGACACTCTGGTTCACTCCAGTTTCGCGGATTATTTCGATGCCATCAAGCCCTACCGTGACAATTTCGGTATTTTTGTGGGCGAGCTGAACGGCGAAAACTCCAACGGATGGGGCACACTCGCCAACACAGCATCCGCGCGGATCTACCTCAAACAGTACAATGCACGCTGTCAGGCACTTCTTGAAAAGAACGCGGAACCCATGTCCGTATTCTCCCGGATGTACGCAGACGGTGCCGTTGACCGGGATTACTTCCGCTGGATGTGGAAGACCCTGATGCAGAATCACCCCCACGACTCCATCTGCGGCTGTTCCGTGGACGATGTGCACAGCGAAATGGTGACCCGGTTCAAGAAGGTTCTCCATGCCGGCGGGGAGGTTCTGAAGGAAGAAAAATCCGTCTTTGCCGCATCCCTGAACACCGCATCCGCGGGCACTCCCTATGCCGTAACCGTATTCAATCCGGCAGGCTGCATCTCCTCCGAGGCGGTTACCGTCACCGTGGATCTGCCCGAGGACACCGCTGTCACCGCTGAGATGATCGCGGTTCTCGACAACGGCAAGGCAATTCCCGCCGATGTGAAGGATCTGGGCATTGTGTCCGACTACATCCTCCCCAAGGACAGATTCCGCATTCCCTTCCGCTGCCGCCGGTTCTCCCTGAGCTTCCGTGCCGCTGATGTTCCCGCACTGGGCTACAAGACCTTCGGCATTTCCGCAGACGGTGCAAAGGATGTACAGTCCGATCTGACCGTGTACAAGTCCGGCATGCAGAACAAGCGGCTAAAAGTGAAGATTCAGCGCGACGGCTCCGTTCTGGTAACCGACCGCAGGACCGGTGCTTCTTACCTGACCGGTATTTTCGAGGATTCCGGCGACCGGGGCGAAGAATACAACTACCGGGAAGCAAATGACAAGACCCGCGTAACCACCGAAGGCACCCATGCCCGAGCAGAGCTGTTCTCCGAATCCGCCGCTGCCGTCACCTTCCGGATTGTCCACAAGATGAAGATTCCCGCAGGGCTTGACGAAAACGGATGCCGCACCGGGGAATGTGACATGGTAATCGAGAACTTCTGCACCCTGAGAGAAGGTGCGCGCCGTCCCGATTTCCGCACTGTCATCCACAATGATGCGGAAAACCACCGCGTTGTGGTGCTGACCCGTCACGGCATTGTCTGCGACACCGTCACCGCGGAAGGTCAGTTTGACTTTGTCAAGCGCACCATCGTTCCCTGCGAACAGTGGCAGAATCCCATGAAACCCGGCAAGATGACCACCTTCTTCGGGCTGGAAGACGAAAACCGCGGTCTGTACATCGCCGGACGGGGACTTTGCGAATACGAAGTCCGCCGGGACGAGCACCGCACCATGGCTCTGACGCTCCACCGCGGTGTGGCGGAACTGGGCGACTGGAACTACTTCCCCACCCCCGAGGCACAGTGCAAGGGTACGCTGACTCTAGAATACGCGCTGGTACCCTACGCCAATGCGGTGCGTGACCGGGAAAACGCCGCTCTCGAGTGCTATTCCTTCGCCGCTTATGAGCCTGCCGCGTTCTGCGCTCCCGTTCATGATGGCTCGAGTCCGGCTGACGGTTCCCTCGTCGGTCTGAGCGGTCACGGCTTCATCGTCAGCGCTCTCAAGATGGCGGAAGAGAGGGATTCCGTAGTCCTCCGTGTCTTCAATCCATATACCAGCGATACCAAAATGAAGCTGGATCTGGGTGAGAAATTCTCTGCGGCTTATCTCGTCAACCTTGGCGAGGAACGTCAGAAGAAGCTCCCCTGCCGCGGCGGTTCCGTGACTGTTTCCGTTCCTGCAAAGAAGATTGTTACCGTGGAACTGGTTCCTGCCGAATAAAGAAAAGAAGGGCGTGTCGCATTTACGTTGAAAAATGTAATTTGCAACACGCCATTATTGTTTATATCTGTGATATAGTTCTTCTTTTTTCCTTTAGCGAGGAAAAAAGAAGCAAAAAAGGAACTTTTTCATGTGTCCTGAGTGTTTC
>JAFQWY010000346.1 GCA_017407225.1 Clostridia bacterium
ATCCGAAACAGATATAGCGGGAATCGCTGTGATTGTTGTCGTAAATCCGCATGGACGGGTGACGATCATCGTGGAACGGACAGCAGGTCATGCCGCTGTTCCGGACAGTCAGACCGTAGTGTTCAGCGGCAGTGCGGATATCGACGGTGTTTTTTATGGTTTCAAATGAGATAAGTGCTGTATTCAGCCTCCTTCCGGTGTGAAATTGGGGTAAAAATATGGAGTATGTACCCCTGTTTTCGCAATGTATCTTATATGGGCAGGGTAGATATATGGGGGACTATCTTCCGGTTCGGTAAAAAGAGAATAGTCTCCGGAATATCACCGAAAAATACTCTCCTTCCGTACTTCCATACTGTGATCCTGTTCGACAGTCTGCTCCTTTGCAAGTTCATCAACGGTTTTCCTGAAAGCTTCCATGGTTTTGACTTCTTCCTTCAGTGTTTTCATTTTTCTGTACAGACGTTCCTTTTCAGCAGACAGCTTGTCCAGTTCCTTCTTCCATACCTTTGGGGTGATTTTTTCACCGGATGCGGTCAGTTCATCAAAGTAATTGCCGGCACTCTCAAACAGAAGCAGTTCTGCACGATGATTTTCCTTGTATTTCTCACGCTTGTTCGGTTTGATTTCACTCAGCTTCTGACGAACAGGTTTGTTGGTTTCATACTGTTCCCACATGGCAAGCCGTTCTTTCAGCAGTGCGATCTGTTTTTCTGTATCGACAATCTCACGGCGGATACTGTAGTATTCGCTGTTCTTGTCTTTGATGTACTGATGAAGGTCGGCCAGAGACTGAATCTGATGTTCCCGCATGAAATTGAAGATCGCCCAGCCGGTTTTCAGACGGATGGTTTTCTGGTATTCGCTGTCATTCTGAGAACGGGATAGTACACGATTGATAACCTCCAGCCGGATATCCTTTTCCGAATCCACTCCGTGATCGTCTTCCGCAGACCATGCGTACAGTCTGCTCAGTCTTGCCCGGAGGTCCTTAATCATCTTATTGTCAGCGGCAATCTGACGGTTAGTGTCGCCCTTTTCGGTACGAATTCCCCGTCGTTCCATCTGTGTAGCAGCAGAACCAAGATGAATCGTTGGTATCTGTTCGATGCCTTGCCGTTTGTAACTCTGATGATCGACACGAACCTGTATTTCGTTCTGCTCCAGATATTTGTTGGTCAAGCTTGCCCATGCTGACCGCCATTCCTCAGCTTTTGTGTGTTCGTTCCAGTCGGTTATGGGGACGGAGTCACAATCGTACTGCCGCTTCACGGGATCGTAGATTTTCTGTCCGTTCTCATCCAGACGGTAAACCTTCCGCTGTTTATCATCCCATGTTCCGTCTTCCCGGAACGGACGCATGGTCAGCATGATATGCGCATGAGGATTTCCACTTCCGGTGTCATGAACAGCGAAGTCGGCACACATTCCGACGGACACAAAATTGTCACGACAAAATTCCCGGACAAGCTCGATCTGCTGTTCCCGGGAAAGCTCCACCGGAAGTGCAATATTGATCTCACGGGCAAGCTGGGCTTTACAGCTTTTCTCCACTTCCTCTACGGCATTCCAGAGGGTTGAGCGGTCAGCAAATTCGGGAGGTGCATGAGATGGGAGCATGATTTC
>JAFQWY010000347.1 GCA_017407225.1 Clostridia bacterium
GCGTTCTTTTCAGCGTAGATCTTGAGGGTCTTGCCGTCTACGGTGATGGTGTCTTCGCCAGCTTCTACGGTGTGACCGTCGTAACGACCCTGAGCGGTATCGTACTTCAGAAGGTGAGCGAGCATCTTGGGGCTGGTGAGGTCGTTGATAGCAACAACTTCGTAGCCTTCAGCACCGAACATCTGGCGGAATGCGAGACGACCGATACGACCGAAACCGTTAATAGCAACTTTTACAGACATTTTGAGTTTCCTCCGGTTATATAATAATTTATTTTGGGCTTTTGGTTAAAGAGCTTTGTGCCCTTCAAGAATATATTTTAACTCATTTTCCGAAATTATACAAGTGTTTTTCGGAATATTTTTCAGAATTTACGATTTTCATAAATTTTGAACAGCTGAAACTAGTGTTTCGTATGTTTTGCCGATTGCCCTCCGTTCCTGTATTCCAGTTCACGGCTGCCGCTGCTGGAATTTCTATCATTTATATATAGGGAGACGTGTCCTCACGGCAGCGTTCGTCAGAATTCACAGCAGAATCCGGATTTCGCAATTGTATTTCACACAGAAAAACAATAAAATTCTGCTTGACAAAGACTGCGCACAGTGGTATAATTTATAGTCGAACGGGCAAATTTCAACCCGTCTCTCTGCCGTCGAAAATACTTTACGTCGACGGTCTGAAGTCCATAGGGAGGTATAAACATGGAAAAGATCATCAACTCTTACGAAACCCTTTTTGTTATCGATCCTGATCTGACCGAAGAAGCTACCAAGGCTCTCGTTGAGAAGTTCACTGCTCTCATCGCTGAGAACGGCGAAGTTACCGAGGTTGCAGAATGGGGCAAGCGTCGTCTCGCTTATCCTATCAACGACAAGATCGAAGGTTACTATGTCCTGATTAACTTCAAGGCTGAAGGCACTCTTCCCGCTGAGCTGGAAAGAATTTTCGGTATCACCGAAGGCATCTACCGCTCCATCGTGATCCGTCACGAAGAAAAGAAGGCTTCCAAGACCGCTAAGGCTGAGGCATAAGGCTCACCCCTTCTTGGAATTTACAAGGAACGAGTATGGCAAACTTCAACTTTAACAAGGTTATTCTGGGTGGTCGCCTTACCGCTGATCCCGAGCTGAAAACCACTCCTTCGGGCATCTCCGTAACTTCCTTCACCGTTGCTGTAAACCGTCGTTTCGGCGGCAAGAACGGCGAGGAAGCACAGGCAGACTTCTTCAACGTAACCGCATGGCGCCAGACCGCTGAGTTCATCACCCGCTATTTCCGGAAGGCTTCCTCCATCTGCGTGATGGGTTCCCTCCAGACCAGAAGCTGGATTGATCAGAACGGTCAGAAGCGTTTCGCTACCGAGATTGTTGCTGACGAGGCTTACTTCGTTGATGCGAAGAGCGAAAGCCCCATCGCAGTACAGCAGGCAGCGGCTATGATGCAGCAGAATCAGGCACCCTCTTATGTACCCGACGGCTACGGCTCCTTTGGCGGCATGCCCCAGGCAGGTGCATATCAGACCCAGTCCGCGCCGAAATTCGAAGAATTATCCGGCGACGATGAATTACCCTTCTGAGGTAATCACACATTTTAACTTTAACAGGAGGCTTAAGTAAGCAATGGATAACGAAAGAACTGAAGTTGTTGCGGAAGAAACCACTGCTCCCGCAGCTGAAAGAACCGAATCTGCTCCCCAGAGAATGCAGCGTCCCAACAGAAACAGAAGAAAGAAAGTTTGCACCTTCTGTGCTGACGGTATCGATCACATCGACTACAAGGACACCAAGAGACTGCAGAAGTGCACTTCCGAAAGAGGCAAGATCCTCCCCAGAAGAATCTCCGGTACCTGCGCTAAGCACCAGAGACAGCTTACTCTCGCTATCAAGAGAGCCCGCCACGTTGCACTTCTTCCCTACATCGCTGACTAATGCATGAGCGTTTTATGCACTGACACCATTGATCTGTCCGGCTCATGCTGAACATCCGACTCCGTCGTATGTTCCTGAGTTTGGCTTACAGTGGCAGCAAATCAGTGTATTCAGACTTATGTTGTTTTGCGTGAAAAAAACCACATTCCGCAAGGTTTGTGGTTTTTTTGTGTTTATTCCGTTTTGGGCTTATTTGAAATGACAATGTGTCTCCACAGCATCGCAAACAGAATCAGCTGGATCACAGCGAAAATCCACGATGCGGGATAATTGAACCACGGTTTCTGCAGATGCTTGAGAATTTCTCTTCCGACCAGCATGGCAAGAGGAAGAACAGATGTGATGAGAAGCGGACGGATTGCGGTAATTTGGGTCAGACTGCTCAGAATCAGCATCCACGCCAGCGGGATCAGCCAGATGAGCGGGTACAGAAACAGCCATCCCTGCATCCATTCGTAAAGCTGCAGACGGATCCATCCGGCTTCGTTCATCAGAAAGAGAAAATGGGCACTCAGGTTGATTGTCAGGACTGCCATTGCCGCGAAATACTGGAACCGGATCAGAGAATTCATGATTTTGTTCTTCATACTGCACCTCCTGTCTGTTTTCGTTTTCATTATACCGTACAGATGTGAACAGGATTTGCGATTTCCATTAGAATCCCATGAGAAAAACGGTCTTCCCTTTCCGGAAAACCGTTTTCTTTGATCGGTATTATTCCTTGATGAACCGGAATTCGTCCCACGGAATGTCCACAGGCTTCTTTTCGGTAAGGATTGCGTCAACTGCCATAAGCAGGGGGAATTCTTTGATGTCAACTTCACCCTTTGCGGAGAGAACCTTGATGGCTCTTGCCACACGTTCCGCTACCACGAGGGATTCCAGGGTTACGCCGTTTAGTTCAGCCTTGGCTTCGTCGATGTTCAGACCGCGGCCCAGCAGGATGCCCACCAGACGGGTACGTCCGCCGTATACGGTAACGTAAAGGTCGCCGGCACCGACGCAGATGTTTTCCAGCGTGCAGGCTCCCTGCAGATTCAGCAGCTTGGTCATTTCCTTCACTGCCTGCCCGAACACTGCCGCCTGGGAGTTGAAGTGCAGTTCGCTGTCAAGGCCGAATTCCTTCTGGTTCAGACCGATGGTCAGCGCAATGCCCAGTGCGTAGCCGTTCTTCAGGGCAACTGCGGATTCGATACCAACCACGTCGGTGGAAAGGCTGATGTGGTAGTAGGAGGTCTGCATGATTTCGCGGAGTTTCTTCAGAGTTTCGATATCGTGACCGCAGAACGCAACTTCGGTCTGGTCGTGCGCCACCAGTTCATAGCTGGTGCAGGGACCGCCGATAGCATTGAGGTTCAGCTTCTTGCCCATCTTTGCCAGACGTTCTTCCCATACTGCGGGATAGGTCAGCAGCTTTCCGTCAGCGGTGTCCATCAGACCCTTGGTAACGGTGAGCACGGGAATGGATTCGGGAATCACGGGAAGTACGGTTTCGCTGAACCAGTCCACGCCGAAGCTGGATACACCGCCGATAATCATGTCAGCACCGTCGATCGCATCGGTCATTTCTTCGATCTGGTAATACTTCACGCCTGCGGGGAAATCCTTTGTGAACTTGGGATGACGGTCGGTCTTTCTGCATGTGTCGATGATTTCACGGTCAAGGGGAGTGCCGACAAGACGGACTTCGTGACCGTTTTCGCGTGCGGGGAATGCCAGAGCGGAGCCCATCATGCCCGCGCCGATGATTGTAACAATAACCATGGTATTTATTTTGTCCTTTGTTTTTATTTTATTATTTGTTATTTTGATTATCAAGTTTGATTCACCGCAGCGGTGGAGTTTTATCTCCTGCGCGGAGGGCGTCCAAAAGGACTTAACGAAGCCCTCTTGGAGATCTCCCCGACCCAAGCGTTCCCCTTGGGAATCCCCGCCTGCGGCACTATACCCGTGCAGTTTAGGAATGAAACGATCTTTCCTTCATGGATTTTGGCTCTGAATTTCCTCGTTCTGTTCAGCCCTGCCGGCGGCGAGACAGAATTGTTTCGGGCACCGGCAGACGGGGAGTTCCGGTGAAACCGATTCTTATTTCTTATTTATTCTTTCTTCTTTATTCTTTAAGCGAAGCGTCTAGTCGTGCAGTCCCTTTTCGCGGAGATAGTCCATTGCCCACTTGGGGTCGTTTGAGGTAAAGAGAACCGCGCCGTTTTCGATTGCCTTGTCGTAGTTTTCGGCGCCGTCCTTCGGGTAGTATACCCACGGTTCCACGCCATAAGATTTTGCGAAATCAAAGAATTTCTTTTCCACCACGGTGACGCCGGAGGTTCCGAACAGGCACACGCAGTAGGCATAGTCGTACACAAACCGCTTCTGATCCGCACCCATCAGTTCCTGGGGATGGTATGCGTGAATCCGGATCCGCTTGCCGTAGGTTTCGTCGATCCATTCGTTGAGAACGCCGCTCCATGTGTTGATGACACTGCGTTCGGTGATGCCGTACTGATCCATGAGGGCGATGGATTTTTTCGCGGATTCATAGGCAAACTCGCCGGACATGGCGGGATAATCCTTCAGCTCCACGTTGAACATCATATCCGGGTAGTCCTTGAAGAATTCCAGAAATTCCAAGAAGGTGGGTACTTTTTCGCCGGTGAACTGTTCGCCCTTCCAGGAGCCTGCATCAAGCTGTCGGATTTCTTCGAGAGTGAAGTCCTTTATGAAGCCGGTGCCGTTGGTGGTACGGTCAACCTTGTGGTCGTGCATCAGGATGATTTCGCCGTCCTTGGTCATGTGCAGGTCGATCTCCACCATATCGGGATTGAGAGTCACTGCGGAACGGAATGCCGCCATGGTGTTTTCCGGGAAATACCTGGAGTTGCCCCGGTGAGCCGCCACGGAAATCTTATTGCGGTACGGTAATGTACTCATAGAAAAATCTCCTTGCTGTGCGTTTCTGTAGTGATGTCTACATTATAGCACAACAGGGAGATTTGTTCAATCGGAGATTTGCTCAATTGTGAGAAATTATTGTGTGTTTTTTAGTTCATCAGGAGTACATTTCACCTTCCAGGAGGTCAATTCTCTGCTGATACAGAGCCATCTGCGCTTCCAGCTCTGCCAGCCATGCGATCCCTGACGCTATGTTCTTTTCATTCAGGGCCGCCGCGCTGTGCAGCTTTTCCATGTCCGCTGTACGGTTCCGCAGCAGGGATCGGCAATAGTCTATATCCTCCACTGCCTTGCTGTATGCACGCTCCATCTTCGTCCGTACCGATTCATCGCCGTTCAGATACTCGTCTATAACGGAGCTGTATTGATTGATCCTGATTTGCAGCTGTGTGATTTCATCATTCAGCTTTGCTTCGGCCGCCAGAGTTATGTCATATTCCGTCCGATATGCGGTGAGATTTTCCAGCTGGGAGGCATATTGGTTTTCCATCACCGCAGTCTGACTCAGAAGACTTTCCCATTCCTGTTTCATGGCCGCAATCTCAGCACTGCGGTCACAGTGATAGGTTTTCGATTCCGTCCCGTCTCCGTAAGTCGCCGTGTAGGTGATTCCCTCTTTTTCGTAGGGCACAACCACCATGGCGGGAGCGGAACTGAACCACACGCGGGTGTAGTCCTTGCCGTTGAGCTTCTGATCCAGCTGGGTCACGCTGTCGTCGAGGATGAACAGCACATCGTAGGATTCCTTCGCCAGATTATAGTCCACGCTGAGGGATGCGGGATCGTCGCACAGCATCACACCGGGCAGGATTTCCTCCACGGGATAACGGCGGTTGGCAGTCATTTCATACTGTCCGTCCTTCATGCGGAATGTGGCGTAGCCGATGGTCCAGATGCTGTTGTCGGGCGGATAGATTTCCCGTCCATGGGCGCGGTAGGATACGATGTACCAGGTCTCACCGGAGAGGAATTTCTCCGACTGCCATGTGGACATCAGCTGTGCCCGGGGACCGCCGTAGCTCTCAATCATGGCGAGAAAGTACAGTTCATCCGGTTCAGCCGTGTTGGATTCCAGCAGGTAGATGCCTTCCATATGGGTCACGTCGTGCAGATAAACCACCGTCCAGTCCACGGCGAGCCAGATTTCACCCGTCACGGTTACGGCAAGATAGCATTCCCCTCGGACTGAGGATGCCTGATAGCGTTCCCGGATGTGCTTGTTCTTTTGAGCAAACTGTTCTTCGATTTCTGCCGGAAAACCGGATTTTCTCTCAACGAGCTGTCCGCTGAAGAGCTGGGTCTTTCCGTCGTCGCTCACAATCAGCTCGTTTTCCGTAACTGTCACCCGGTAAGGCTCGTAATCCGTCATGTCCTGATAGTTCAGCGTGCCTGCCACTTTATAGGATGCTTCGTACACGTCCGGCTTCTTCACGGGATTTGCCGCCAGAACCACCGTCACGGCGAGAACCAGCATGGCGGCGATGACTGCAATCCATTTTGCGGTTTTCCCGAAGGACAGCACGTTCCGGATTCTGGTTCTGATGTCCGATTCCCCGAAGGCTATGGGGTACACGGGATTGATTTTCCGTCCGGCCGCCACATTCAGCAGTGCGGATGCGTAGAGCTGACGGGATTCTTCGCCCAGTTTCCGAAGCACTCCTTCATCACAAGCAAGCTCCATATCCCTGACAGCCATCCGGAAGGCGATCCACACCAGCGGATTGTACCAGTGGATGGACAGGGCGAGGAAAAACAGGAATTTGAACCACGGATCTCCCCGGCGGATGTGCTGTTTCTCATGGGCAAGCACGCACTGCCGGGTTTCCTCATCCAGTCCCGCAGGCAGCCAGATCCGGGGAAATACCATTCCCGTGACGATCGCCGTGTCCAGCCGGTCGGATTCGTAGATTCCCTTCCCGGTTTTCACGGATTTCCGCAGCCGGATGAGCAGGATGATGTATGCCGCCAGATTCCAGAGAAGCAGAAGTGCCGCGCCGTTCAGCCAGAGAAAGGAAAAAAACGCCGCCGGTGCTTCCAGAGGATCCCCAACAGTCTGCTGCAGACCGTAGGGCAGTTCCTCATTGACGGCATCATTGACCGCATCGGGCAGGGGCAGATTCACCTTCGGATAGGGCGTGTGGACGATATCCGTGGGGATGTATTCGATGACCGCTTCCGTCCGGATGTCCGTATCAAATACCGAGTACAGGGACACGGGCAGCGAGAAGGACGCCGGGCAGATCAGCCGGAACAGCACCACCGTCCACAGCAGAAAGGTGAGCGTTTTCGGTGCGTTTTTCAGAATCAGCCGCAGAACCAGCACGCAGAGAATCGCCACCGATCCGGTCAGAGTCATGTTCAGAAGCACGGACGGCGCAAAGTAGCACCATTTCTCCGCAATCCGTGTGAGAATCAGATTCAGATCCATCCCGTCCTCACTTTCCGTCCGCTTCCGCGATCATCTTCCGCAGTGCTTCGATTTCGTCCTCCGTCAGTTTTTTCCGGGATGTGAATGCGGTCAGGAACATGGGCAGAGAGCCGCCGAAGGCTTCTTCAACAAAGTTTTCGCTCTGCTTTCCCCTCCATTCGTCTTTGCTCATCAAAGCGCTGACCACGCCGTTTTCGTTGACAAACAATCCCTTATCGCAAAGACGCCGCAGTACCGTGTAGGTTGTGGACTTTTTCCAGCCCAGCACTTCCGCTGCAATCTTCACCAGCTCCCCGGATCCCACCGGAGCGTGCTCCCAGATCAGATCGGCGAATTTTTCTTCCATTTCACCCAGTCTGTATTCGGTCATATCGTTTCTCCTTTCGGGTTTATATCATGTAGTCCACCTATAGTTTATATGATACAAACCCGTTTGTCAAGGGGAAGAATGAAAAAAGATGACCGTTTTTTCACAGTCATCTCCGATTTTATTCGTTTCCGATGTAGGTGAAGCGCAGGAAAGTTTTCCCGTCCCGCTCCACGGTTTCGTTCCACATGGACGCCGGGCGCACCCACACATCGTGATCCCCGTACAGTGCCCGGTAAACCACCATGGGTTCCAGCGTTTCCGAATGCTTTGCCACCGCAATGACCTCATATTCCATGCCCTTGAAGTGGCGGTATTTCCCAATCTTGATTTCCGTCATAGTCAAATCCTTTCGTCGATCCATCGGATGCCTTTCGCCAGCCGTCCCGCAGGATCCGTGAAATGTCCGCCGGGGTTCATTGCAAATATACACGGAATCCCCTGCTCCGTCAGAATCCGGCAACAGCCCCGGGTGCAGTCTTCCACCTTCGCCATCCGCGGATTCTTCGTTTTATGCTCCGCGTCGCCGAGAGACAGATACACCGCATCCGCGTGAGTCCGGTTTGCTGTGAGAAACTCCGTGAATCCGTCGAACCACAGGGATCCGGATGCCGATACCACGCCGTCGAAGCAGTCGGTGACGCAGGAAGCCCAGAGTGCGAACAGTCCCGCCAGTGAATACCCGGCAATGGTGCGGAATTTCACGGGGTATCCGAGGGATTCTTCGGTGTCCGGGATGCTTTTCAGCAGATCCGCCAGATGCTCCGATGCCCCGCCGGCGAAATCCGCTCCCCGGAATACCTTCTCCGCCGGCCATGGCGACAGATCCCGGTTCCAGTCCGCATCGGTGACGCAGATCAGGGTCACGCCGGTATCATTCAGCAGATTCCACAATTCCGACGGGTTGTTTTCGTGAATCCACACAATGTGACCGGAGGGATTCTCCGGCTTACAGACTCTGATTTCCATAGGTCTTCACGATTTTCACCAGAATTTCCACATCCGCCGGGCAGAATTCGTAGTTTCCGATCTCATCCGGTGTGATCCATGCCATGTCGGCGTGTTCCAGCAGTATCGGTTCTCCTTCGGCGATGGTGCAGTGGTACAGGGTCAGATGCACCGTCAGATCCGGGTACACATGAGTCACGTCGGTGAAGATATCTCCCACCGCCACGGTCATGCCCAGTTCTTCCCGGCACTCACGCACAAGGGCTTCTTCCCCGCTCTCGCCCGGTTCGATTTTGCCGCCCACAAATTCCCACAGCAGAGCGCGAGCCTTATTCTCAGGCCGCTGACAGATGAGAAACCGTCCGTTCTGCCAGATCAGCGCCGCCACAACTTCCGTTATCTTCATATTATAATTCCTGTATCTGTTTGTAAATTTCCTGCATCCGCTTATCGATATCCTCGATTTCAGCGGCGCACGCCAGCATCTGCTCAATGATACCGCCGGGAATTTCCTTGTCGGATTTGTATCTCAGGTCGTGCTCCAGACTTGCCCAGAAGTCCATACCGATGGTGCGCAGCTGTACTTCCGCCTGTACCAGTTCGGTTTTGTCGGACAGGTACACGGGAATCTCCACATCCAGATGGAGGCTCCGGTAACCATTGTAGTTGGGAGTCTCTATGTAGTCCTGTTTCCGGATCAGCTTCACATCGGACTGTCGGAGAAGCATATCCGCCACATCGTAAACATCGTCCAGATAATGGCACACCACCCGTACACCGGCGATGTCGTTGATGTTTTCCTTTGCAGAGTCCACCGACACTTCCTTGCCCCGCTTCATGAGCTTTTTTACAATGCTCGCCGAGGATTTCAGACGGGAGCCGATGTGGTGGATGGGACTCCGCTCGTATTTCACCCGGAATTCGTCGTTGAGAATCTCAAATTTACTGGTCAGCTGACGGATGGCCGCGTTGTACAGATGCTCCATTTCCGCCAGTTCCCGGTAGTCCCGGAACAGATCGTGCAGTCCGCCCATGGACTGTTCCATGATATTTTCGCGTTTATCCAAATAGTATCACCCTTTTGTTACAATAATATATTCTCGCAGAAACTCCGCCGAGAAGTCCCGACGGAGTATGTCATGATTACATGAATCTCTTGAGGTAATCTGCCGCCATTCTGACGGAGTCAAAAGGATCTCCCGGCCAGCTGTCCTGCTCTACCACATAGTGCTTGACGCCTGCCTGAGCCGCGGTTTCCAAAACACCTTCCCACCAGATATTGCCGTTGCCAACTTCGGTGATGAAGGGCCCGTTCTGGTTTCTGCCCATATCCTTCAGGTGGAGAATATCGATTCTGCCTGCCAGCTTTTCGATCCAGTGCCGGACATCTCCGCCGCCGTGCTGTACCCAGTAGGTATCCAGAACGAAAGAGGTCTTCACAGGATCCAGACCTTCGATGAGCATTTCCATGGTGGTCTTTCCGTTTTCCATCTTCATGAATTCGTGGCTGTGGTTATGGTAGGTGAACTTGAAGCCGTGGGGGTAAATCTTTTCCGCCAGTGCATTTGCCTTTTCAATGAACGCTTCCACTGCGGCAACGTCAGCGGGATGGAAGCCGCCGATCCCCATATTGGTGGTGCCGAGCGCTCTGTGGTTGGCCATGGCAAGCTCGGTATCGTTGACCATCAGACCGAAGTCGTCGTGGGTACCGCAGATTTCGATTCCCTCTTCCTGAGCGATTCTGCCGTATTCTTCATAAGGAACGGCGCATCCTGCGGTCTGACCGACGGTGAAGCCCATTTCGCGGATCCGCTTGAAGCTTTCACGGATATCATTGGCATTGCCCATGGTATTGCGGATGGTATAGAGCTGTAATCCAAGTTTTTCGATTTTCATGTTTTCGTCCTCCCGGATTGTGTTGTTGTCTGATAATATTGTACTATAAATACGCTCCGATTACAATAGGATTGCTGAAATTCAATCGGAATTCTGAAGTTTACTTTCCGTAAGGAATCCGGGCGCGTTCCACCTTGTCGGCAAGATGCTTCGCCAGATCCGCCATGTATTTCAGCGCGGTAGGAATGAATTCGTCGCCGTATGCAGTGAGATGGCCGTTGGTTTCGTAGGTGAAATATCCCTGATAGTCGATCTCGCCCAGAGCCTTTGTTACTTCGTTCCAGTTGATGATTCCTTCGTAGGGCAGCTTATGCTGGTCGTTTCGGTAGTCGTTATCGTGAACGTGCAGTGCCTTGAGACGGTCGTGACCCAGTCCGCGCACGAAGTCCCACGGTTCATCCTTCTGCTGGATGACGGCAACGTGTCCGATATCCAGGCAGGCAACCGCCCAGGGGCTGTTCAGAGTGTCCACGTAGCGGATGAAATCGTACAGGCGGGAGCAGGTGTCATCAATGATGTACTTCCGTCTTGCATCGGTCTGGAACATATTCTCCACGCCGATCTTCACGTTGGCAGATGCCGCAACAGGGATCAGCTTGCCGTAGTATTCCATGTTTTTCTCGAACATTTCGTCTTCATGACCCAGAAATACCGGATGATGGTAGGGGTGAACCACTGCCACTTCCGCACCGAAAATACCGGAGATCTCCAGAGTCCGGTTCAGGATGGGATACAGATTCTCGCTCTTTTCCCAGATATCCAGCGGATATTTGAAGGGGGCATGGGTCTGGTTGATGGGAATCCCTGCCGCATCCGCCGCAGCACGGATTTCCTGCGCCTTCTTTTCGTATCCGGGCTGATTCAGGACGGAATCCATGGAGGTCATTTCGTCAAGCCCCACATCCACCGCATCAAATCCGGCTTCCTTCAGCAGAGCAAAGCCTTTTTCGTACCCGAAACGTGCAAGAATATATCTTCCGTTTGTCGAAATCTTCATAGTGCATCTCCTTTGGCGTGATAAATTTTTTCTGTATCTGTTATACCGCATTTTTCCGGTGATGTCAAGAGAATGAGAAAAAAACAGGACGTGATTCCTCAGGAAATCCGTCCCGTTTGTGTTTATTTCAGCCACATGCTGTTGTAGGAGCCGCGGTAGTTGAAGTAGTGCTGGTTATAATCCGCCATCAGCTTTGCAGTTTTGAGAATCATCAGCACATACAACACCCACTCACCGGAGTCGAGGGAGTACATCTTCAGGGGCATATCCTCGTCCACCATCACATCCTTGAGGTAATTGACATGGATTTCCGTCAGCTTTTCCAGAGCATCATCGGCTTCTTCCCGGGTAATCCCGCATTTTTTCGCAGCATAAGCCGCTGTCAGGAATTCTGTGGGATGCTCGGTTTCATAAGCAAACACCTTTCTCACCGGATCTTCCGACAGGACGGCAAGCACACGTCCGATGCCCTCTCCGGTCAGCTGATCCGCTCTCGGTTTTCCACGGTGGAGCAGACCGATTTCCGATGTGGCAATGACAGCCCCTCCTTCGTTGGAGAAGGTTGCGGTCTTGACACTGTGATCCCCTTCCAGATACGCCTTCATCCGGGCGTTTTCTTCATCAATATCCTTGCCGCTCACCGTTCCCACCCATCCGCGCTGGGTCAGGTCGATGATGGAATCGTACAGCATTTCCGGGATTTTGTCGTAATCCACGGGCTCGCAGGCAGGTTCGGGCTTCCGTCCGCCGTAAAGCTCGTCCACAGTAATGCCGAAGCATCCGGCAATGGCGGGAAGAAGCATGATGTCCGGCATGGTGGTGTCGTTCTCCCATTTGGAAACGGACTGTGCGCTGACGCAGAGAATTTCCGCCAGCTGCTCCTGCGTCATGTTCGCATTTTTCCTCAGTTCCGAGATGTTCTTTCCGATTTTCATGATAGTCCTCCGTTTCTGTTTTGTTTTCCGGATCCGTCGGTATCATTGTACCGGAAATCCGCAGCGTTTTCCATGGATCAGACGGAGAGCTGTCCGCCGGTTCGGTGCATGATTCGCTTATTTTGCGAACAGAACGACGATATTCCGGATGATTTCCGCCGCTTTTTCCATGCCTTCAACGGTTGCGTGTTCGTAAGGACCGTGGAATGCGTATCCGCCGGTGCCCAGATTGGGAGTGGGAAGCCCCATGAAGGACAGTCTGGATCCGTCGGTACCACCGCGGATGGGATCGTGAACGGGTTCCAGTCCCGCCATCCGCACTGCTTCATCAGCAATTTCCACGATATGGAACACAGGACGGATCATTTCCGCCATATTGCGGTAGGAATCGGTAACGGTCAGCTTTACGGTACCCTCTCCGTACTTTTCGTTGATGAGCTTTTCGATATGTGCGAGGGTGCGCTTCCGGGCATCAAACATGGCGGCATCGTGATCGCGGATGATGTAGTCCAGCTGAGCGGACTCCACGGATCCCTGCATATCGGTCAGATGGTAGAAGCCTTCGTATCCTTCGGTGCCCCGGGGAGTTTCACCGGAGGGCAGCATGGCGTTGATTTCCATGGCAACCAGAGATGCGTTGATCATGCGGTCCTTGGCGGAGCCGGGATGGATGTTGTAGCCGTTCACCTCAAAGGATGCGGCGCAGGCGTTGAAGTTTTCGTAAACCACTTCCCCTTCAGCGCTTCCGTCCACGGTATAGGCGAACTGTGCATCAAATGCGGTAAGATTGAAGTTGTCGGCGGAGGTGCCGCATTCTTCATCGGGCGTGAAGCAGACGGAAATCTGCCCGTGGGGGATACCATCCGCGATGATTTTCGCCAGAGCGTGCATGATTTCGGCCACACCGGCCTTGTCGTCGGCGCCGAGAAGTGTAGTTCCGTCGGTGGTAATGAGGGTCCGTCCGATCAGATTCTTCAGATGGGGGAACGCGGCATTGGTAATCACCCGACCGGTATCGCCAAGCTTTACGTCATGTCCGTCGTAGTTTTCGATGATCTGCACATTCATGGGACCATCGGCGAAGTCGGGGGAGGTGTCGATATGGGCGATGAATCCGATCTTTGTTTTTTCTTCATAGCCGGGTGCGGCGGGAATGTGACCGTAGACGTAGCATTTCTCATCCACATACGCATCGGCAATGCCGATCTCATGCAGATCGGACACCAGACGGCGGGCGAGGACGAATTCCTTCTGTGCGGTGGGAACGGTATCGGATGCGTGGTCGCTGGATGTGGGGATGTTTACATAATCGAGAAAGCGGTTCAGCAGTGTCATGTCGTGACTCCTTGTAAAATCAGAATTCTATTATCAATATCATACCGCACCCGCGCCATTTTGTCAACGGAAAAAGCAAATTCACCCTTGCCTGCGGTGGGCTGATGTGATATAATAGGTACATAATACACAAAAATCCCATTCCGAAAGGACAAATCCTATGAAACTCGGTGAAAAATATAATCTCTTCGGCATCGACGACGAGCGTTCCCGCAAGGTGATCTTCCCCGTCCGGGTTGTCACCACCACCGGTAATGTACGCGGAGCCGAGCATCTGACCGAATACAAGCCCGCTCAGGTTGCCATCTACGGCTACCACGATCAGTGCGTGCTGGACAACCGGAATTCCGATACCAATGCCAGTGTGATCGTGGACTTCGGACGTGAACTGCACGGCACCCTGACCGTTTCCGTCTGGTCCATGAACGGCGCCTACGCCAACTACACCATCCGTCTCGGTGAAAGCGTATCCGAAGCCATGCACGCCATCGGTGTGAAGAATGCCACCAACGACCATGCAAACCGTGATATGCAGACCGGAAGCGGTCCCTGGTCCTCTAACGAAACCAATGAAAGCGGATTCCGCTTTGCCTGCATTGAGCTGACCTCCCCCGGTATGTTCATGGAAATCCGCTGCATCACAGCGACCCTCATCTACCGTGATATCGACTACCGCGGATCCTTCGAGTGCAGCGATCCCGTTCTCAACAGGATTTACGATACCTCCGCTTACACTGTGCATCTGAATATGCAGAGATATCTCTGGGACGGCATCAAGCGCGACCGTCTGGTATGGGCTGGCGACATGAACACCGAGCTTGCCGCAATTCTGGCGGTATTCGGTGAAAACGAAGTGGTTCCCAAGTCCCTGGATCTGGTGCGTGACGTCACTCCCACCGATGCTTCCATGAACGGGCTGTCCTCCTATAATCTGTGGTGGATGCTCTGCCACTGGGAATGGTACATGGGCACCGGCAACTACGCTTATCTGGCACAGCAGAAGGAATACATTCAGGAGCTTCTCACCCGCTACGCCTCCTATGTGGACGAAAACGGCAATGAAATCCTCCCCGAAGGACGGTTCTTCGACTGGCCTACCGCCAATTATCCCGATGCCAAGCACGCAGGTCTGCAGGGTCTGCTCCGCTATGCACTCCTTGCCGGCGGTGAGATCATGAAGACCCTCAGCGAACCGGAAACCGCCGCCATGTGCTTCGCTGCCGCTGACAGAATGCTGGCTCACCGTCCCGATCCGAAGGAATGGAAACAGCCTGCCGCACTTATGGTCATGGGCGGTCTGCTGGATCCCAAAGAAACCTTTGACAGGTGCATTTCCGTGGGCGGTGCGGAGGGTCTGTCTACCTTCCTCGGCTACTACACCCTCTCTGCCATCGGTAAGGCGGGAGAATACCGTGCGGCGCTGGATATCATGAAGGGCTACTGGGGCACCATGCTTGAAATGGGTGCCACCACATTCTGGGAAGATTTTGATGTAAACTGGGCGAAGGGCGCTACCCCCATCGACCAGATCGTGCCCGAAGGCGGCATCGACATTCACGGTGATTTCGGCAATCACTGCTATGTGAAGCTGCGCCACAGTCTCTGCCACGGCTGGGCATCCGGTCCCGCTCCCTATCTGGCGGCCAATGTCCTGGGCATCAGACCCGTGGAACCCGGCTGCAAAACCGTGAAGTTCGATCCCCACATCGACGGTCTTGACTGGGCGAGAGGCACTTATCCCACTCCCAATGGTGATATTGAAGTGGAAATCACCAAAAACGGCGGCCACTGCAAAGCCCCCAGCGGTGTGAACATTATAATGGAGTAACTGATTTCAACAGAAAGGCAAAACTATGATTCACGATATCGTTCTCGAATCCAGAAGCTACCGCAGCTTCAACGAAAGCATCAAAATCGGCAAGGAGGATCTGGAAACCTTCATTGACACCGCGCGGCTCTGCCCCAGTGCCTGCAATTTCCAGCCTCTCAAGTACCGTCTGGTATACGAACACGATGAAGTGGAGGAGCTTCTCGCCCTGACGCACTGGGCGGGCTTCCTTCCCGATGTGAAGCTTCCTCCGGAAGGCCACCATCCCACCGCATTCATCGTAGTCTGCTGTGACACCACTGTGACGGAAAATGTGGACTCCGCACGGTTTGATGCCGGAATCGCCAGCCAGACCATTATGCTTCAGGCCTGCGAAGCGGGTATGGGCGGCTGCATCATCGGCGCCTTCAAACCCGAAGAAGTTTCCATGCATCTGCTGATCCCCAAGAAGTACAAGCCCATCGTTCTCCTTGCTCTGGGCATTCCCGATGAAACCGTTTTCATCTGCAATGTACCCCCGAGCGGATCTACAAAATACTACCGTGACAAGGCAAATCTCCACTATGTTCCCAAGCGTTCCCTTGAGGATGTTATCATCGAATGATTTACCTGATTACTGCTCTGCTGCTGACAGCCGCTCTCATCGGAATCACAGTGCTTGAAACCCGGAAACCGTCTACCGTTTGGAAATGGCTGAATCTCATTCTGTGCTCTGCCGGAGTTCTTATCGTTATCATTTGCCGGACTGCCGCAGAAGCCGGAGTATCCCGGAGCGGTCAGTCGGAGACATGGATGTCCTGGGCACGTGATATGTTTGCCCAGCATTACAGGGTGTCTCTTCCCGTATTGCTGGTGCTGCTGGGAATTCTCGTGATCGCTTTCTTACTTTCCCTGCCGGATAAGCGGAACAGATCTGCCGTACCGGGATTTCTTCGGCGGACCGTGGGCATTCTCGCATCGGTTCTGCTGCTGATGATGGCTCCTCTGTATGCCTTCATGACCGCCAACGAAATCGTACCGCTTGATACTCTGATTCTTCTCTCCGGTATAGGGGAGTCACTGATTCTGCGGCTGGTTTACGCTCTGGAAGGCTTCTTCGGCGGTATCAGCCGGAAACAAAGGTGAATTTTCTGTGACAATCAGCTTTCGGCAGTCTGAAAAATGTACAAAAAACGGATTCGCTCTTGATATTTTACCTGAAATATGTTAGAATATAAGTCAATATGTATAGTTTCCGTTTCAAGAAAGGCGACCACATGAGAAATTTTCGGCGATCCCTTACATCCATAGTTTTAGCGTTCACCATGGTTATTGCCATGTGTGTGTCCATCCTTCCCGTTTCCGCCGCTGACGTTGTCACCAAGACCGTCAACATCGCGGAAGCCACCAAGAACGAACGGGGTCCCGGCTACGACTGGGCAAACCGATTCGACATCCTTACCCTGAACAATCTGCACATCGAAACCTCCGACGCATACGGTCTGAGACTTCCCAAGAATGCCACCGTTGTGCTCAAGGGCAACAACTACATCAAGGCGGCCAAGTACGGCGTATCCTTCTCCGGCACCGTAATCATCAAGGGTTCCGGTACTCTGACCATTGAAGCGGGTGAGATCGGTATGTACCTGATCTCCCAGGACAATACCCAGAAGATCCGCCTCATCGACGGCAAGTACACCATCACCGCAGGCAAGTACGGAGTTTACAGCGATGCGGCTGACTTCTCCTTCGTGGACGGTACCATGGACATCAATGTAACCGATCCCGCAGGCAAGGCTATTCAGGGACGGGTTGTCAATCTCCTTGGCGGCAAATTCACTGCCAATGCTCCCGTGGAATCTACCCATGCTCTGGTTGCGGAGGCTGTCAATCTTGACATCAATGCTTCCTCCCCCGCTCTCGCCTCCAAGAATCTGACCGTCAAGGATGTTCAGTTCTCCGACGGTTCCACCGAATACGCCGGTCAGAATTCCGTAAAGACCAAGTCCATCGCGAAGAATCACCGCACCAGTGCCGTTTTCGGCGACAGTGTTCCCGGCTTTGTTGATTACATTCTGCTGGCAGTTGTCATTGTCGGCATCGGCGCATGCATCTTCATCCCCGCACTCCGCCGCAAGAAGAAGGCTCAGGAGCTTTATGCCCGTCTTGCCGCGGAAGGCTACCTCACCGAAGATAAATAACGGCATCCAATCAGGGCGGCATTTTCTGTGTTCGTCCTGATTTTTTCAGAAATTTCCCATCAACTCTGGAGGATTTACACCATGAAATCGATCCGTGAAATCTATAAAATCGGCAAAGGCCCGTCCAGCTCCCACACCATGGGGCCCCAGAAGGCTGCTGCCATTTTCAAAAACGAAAATCCCGATGCTGCTTCCTACAAAGCCATTCTCTACGGTTCTCTCGCCGAAACCGGCAAGGGGCATCTGACCGATACCGCCATTCTGGAAACCTTTGACGAGGGCAAGTGCGAAGTGGAATTCCGCGTGGACCGCACCATCGAGCTTCCCCACGACAACACCATGGATCTGCTGGCGTTCGATGAAAACGGCAATGAAACCGCCAGAATGAGAGTCATGTCCGTGGGCGGCGGCGATATTGTCATCGAAGGACGTCAGGAATATGACCTTCCCGATGTGTACGAGGATTCTTCCTTTACCGACATTGCGGAAAAATGCCTTGACCGGAACATCCGTCTGTCCGACTATGTGTACGAGCACGAGGGTCAGGAAATCAAGCTGTTCCTCCACGAGGTCTGGGATGTGATGCGTCATGCCATTGCCGACGGTCTGAAGGGACGAGGTACCCTTGCCGGCGGTCTGAATGTGGAAAAGAAGGCGCAGTACCTCTACAACCAGCGCCACATCGACGAATCCGCAAACACCCGCGAAAACCGTCTGGTGTGTGCATATGCCTTTGCGGTCAGCGAACAGAATGCGGACTGCGGCACCATCGTAACGGCTCCCACCTGCGGTGCCTGTGCTGTTCTTCCCTCCGTTCTCCGGTATATGCAGGAGCAGAAGGGCTTCTCCGACGATCAGGTCATCAATGCCCTTGCGGTTGCCGGTCTGATCGGTACGCTGGTAAAGAAGAACGCCTCCATCTCCGGTGCGGAATGCGGCTGTCAGGCGGAAGTGGGCACTGCCTGCTCCATGGCGGCGGCGGCTCTCTGTGAGCTTCACTCCATGTCCATCGGACAGATCGAATATGCGGCCGAAGTTGCGCTGGAGCATCATCTGGGTCTGACCTGCGACCCCATCTGCGGTCTGGTGCAGATTCCCTGCATCGAGAGAAACGCGGTTGCGGCGATGCGTGCCATCAATGCTCTCAGCCTTGCCAACTTCCTGTCGGAAACCAGAAAGATTTCCTTCGATATGGTGGTGCGGACCATGTACGAAACCGGCCGTGACCTGAACTTCCGTTACCGTGAAACCGCGGAAGGCGGTCTGGCGAAGACGTATCGGGTATCCTGAGCGGGGATGCCCCCCCGCTGGCAGGCTCGGCGTTCTTTCAGTCAGGATTTGTGCCGATCCCACGACTTTCCGCTGCGCTGATTCGGTGTAAAATTGTATAAAATCCAAAGAATCCCTTGCGAATGCTGCTGATTTGTGGTAGAATACCGTAAAAAGCGGCGTTTGCAGGGGATTTTTCTGCTGTATTTGCCGTAATTGCCACGGGGGGGCTTCCCCGGGAGGGATTATTTATGATCAAACGAATGGTTCTGCTGGCAAAGCCGTGGTGGGGATCGCTGGTTCTCACAACCGTTGCCCTGATTGCCGCCGCTCTTCTGAATCTGGTGACACCGGAAGCCGTACGGCAGCTGACCGCACTTCTGGAACATCCTGAAAACCTGACCACTTCCGCCATCCTCTTTTATGTGGGAATCATGGTGGGAGCATACCTGCTCCGGGGCGGATTCCGGTTCCTCGCCATGTGGCTGTCCCATGTGGGCGCTTGGAATTTTGTTGGTCATCTGACCGGACTGTGCTACGACAAACTGGAGAGCCTGTCCATGCGCTATTATTCCGACAAGCAAACCGGGCAGATCATGTCACGGATGATTAACGACACCCGTCAGATGGAGGTGCTGATCGCCCATTCCCTGCCGGATATGGCGACAAACGTCCTTGTGATCGCCGGTGTCTGCGTGATGATCTTCCGGATCAATCCCATTCTGGCGCTGTACACCATGATCCCGGTGCCGTTCATCATCATTCTGTCCCGGATTTTCATCACCAAAGTTGCGCCCCTGTTCAAAATCAATCAGGAAGTGCTTGCCGGACTCAACGGCCGTACTCAGGACAATCTCTCCGGGATGAAGGAGATTCAGGCGTTCGGACGGGAAACCCGGGAATCCCTGAAGATGAAGAACTACTGCAAGCATTATTCCTATGTAAACATCCGCGCCAACTTCTACAACGCCATCTACCATCCTTCCGTGGAGTTCATGACTTCCATCGGTACGGTGATCGTCATGGGCGTAGGCGGCGTTCTTGCCATGAAGGGCTCCATGTCCACCGCCGATATCGTGGGCTTCTTCATGTACCTGTCCCTGTTCTACTCTCCCCTGTCCGCGCTGGCACGTCTTGCCGAGGATATTCAGGTATCCGGCGCCTGTGCGGATCGTGTGCTGGAACTTCTTGACACGGAAAGCGAAATCAAGGAAGACGATGATGCGGTATCCGTTCCCAAGGGGGATGGCGCAGTTGCCTTCGAGAACGTGACCTTCGGCTACTCCGACGATGTAAAGGTGCTGGACGACATTTCCTTTGCCGCCAAACCCGGTCAGATGATCGCACTGGTCGGTGCAACGGGTGTGGGCAAAACCACCATCGTATCACTCCTTGAGCGGTTCTACGATCCCCAGTCCGGCCGGATTCTCATCGACGGACACGACACAAAGCATATCACACTGAAATCCCTCCGTGACAATATTTCCATCGTTCTGCAGGATGTGTTCCTGTTCAACGGCACGGTGTACGACAACATCGCCTACGGTGCGGAAAATGTAACCGAAGAGGATGTGTACGAAGCCGCACGGATCGCCTGTGTCGACGGATTCATCCGTGAGATGCCCGAGGGGTACGCCACTATGATCGGTGAGCGGGGCGTGCGGCTGTCCGGCGGTCAGAAGCAGCGGATTGCCATTGCCCGTGCGGTTCTCCGCAAATCTCCCATTCTGATTCTGGACGAAGCTACCTCCGCAGTTGACAACGAAACAGAAGCCCAGATCCAGCAGGCCATTGAAAATCTCATGGGACACCAGACCATCATCGTCATCGCCCACCGGCTTACCACCATCATGAAGGCCGACAGCATCATTGTTCTCAAGGACGGCAGGATCGCCGAACAGGGCAATCATGCGGAGCTCATGGAAAAGGGCGGCATCTACCACGATATGTGCAGTGTGAACCAGACAAAAATCGGCGTATAACATAAGAACCGTGTATCCTCTCCGGAAGATACACGGTTTTCTGTTACAGCATTTTGATCAGATCGGGGATGCACTGCTCGAATTTCACGCCGTACCAGTGCTTTTCATCACCTATGGTTGCCTTGATGCAGTTACAGGTATTATCTGCGGCAATCCTCATGGATTCATGCAGGTCTTTGCCGCGCATCAGTGCCGCAAACATCGTGGAGGAGAACACGTCTCCGGTTCCGTGGCAGGACAGCGGCAGATGGGGTGCAAAGTATTCGGTATATTCTCCGGTTTCACTGTTGTAGCCAACCACACCCTGCATTTCATCGTCATACCGGACTCCGGTGACAGCTGCGATTTTTGCGCCCAGTCCGGTGAGCTTTTTCAGAAGTTCACGGATATATGCTTCATCATATTCGCCGGGATGCCTGAAGTCTTCCCCAAGCATAAAGGATGCTTCTGTCAGATTAGGAACTATGATATCGGCTTTTGAGCAGAGATGCTTCATGGCGGTGACAATTCTGTCGTCAAAGCCGGCGTACAGCTTTCCGTTGTCCCCCATGACGGGATCCACAAACACCATCTCCGGTTTGAATTCTTCCACGAAATCTTCGATCATCTTTGCCTGTTCAGGAGATCCCAGATATCCGGTGTACACGCCGTCGAAAGTAATCCCTTCCTTCATCCAGTGACTGCAGATCGATGGAATATCATCCGCAAGATCGCGGAATGTCCAGCCCTTGAAACCTCCCGTGTGGGTGGAAAGAACAGCGGTTGGAATAATAGCACACTCCACCCCCATCGCGGATATGATGGGGAGTGCTACGGTTATTGAACATTTTCCGAAACAGGAAATGTCCTGAATGGTCACGGCTCTTTTCATTTTCAGCCTCCAATATTTTGATGGCAGTATTATACGCTCATTCTGGTCATATTTCAATAACCAGAATTGCACATTTTCATATAACCAGTTTGCTGGTCTGCAACAAAAAACAGACACCGGTCTGATCCGATGTCTGCCTTTGGTTATTGAACAAATGGAACCGAAGTTATGAGACTGTAGTGAAGAAATTACTTGATTTCTACTTCTGCACCGGTAGCGGCGATCTTTGCCTTCATAGCTTCTGCGTCTTCCTTGGAGAGACCTTCCTTGATGGTCTTGGGAGCGCCTTCTACGAGTTCCTTAGCTTCCTTGAGGCCGAGACCGGTGATTTCGCGGATAACCTTGATAACGTCGAGCTTCTTAGCGCCGAAGTTGGTGAGAACTACGTCGAATTCAGTCTTTTCTTCTGCTGCGGGAGCTGCTGCGCCTGCTGCGCCTGCTACTGCTACGGGAGCCGCTGCGGATACGCCGAATTCTTCTTCAACTGCCTTTACGAGGTCAGCAAGTTCGAGAATAGTGAGAGACTTGATGGTTTCAAGAATCTGGAGAGACTTTTCAGATGCCATTTTAATTTTCCTCCGTAATATATAAGTTAGTTTTTTGTGAAATTTGTTTTGACCTTTAAGCGGTCAGGCTGTTTGCAAAATAATTATTCTGCTGCGGGAGCTTCTTCTGCAGGAGCTTCGCCTTCTGCGTCCTTGTCGACGATTGCCTGAAGAACGTAAGCGAACTTGTACAGGGGGCTCTGCATGGAGCCGAGAAGCTTTGCAATGAGAACTTCCTTCGGGGGGATGTCAGCCAGTTCGTTAACGGTAGCTGCATCTACAACGGAACCTTCCAGGATACCGCCGCGGATTTCGAAGGTTTCGATCTTTTCTGCATATTCCTTGAGGATCTTTGCAGGAGCGATCGGATCGTCATAGCTGATTGCGATAGCGTTCATGCCTTCCAGATTGGGCTTGAGAGCTTCGAAGCCAACCTTGTCGCATGCCTTGCCAATCAGAGTATTCTTGATAACAGAGTATTCAACGCCTGCTTCGCGGAGAGCCTTACGCATCTGGGTGTCCTGGTCAACGGTGATACCTTCGTACTTTACCAGTACGCTGGAAGCGCAACGACCAAGCTTATCTGCAAGACCATCCACAACGGCTTTCTTCTGCTCTAAAATTTTCTCGCTGGGCATTATTACTTTCCTCCTTATAAGCTATCAGTCAGGAACAAAAAAGTCTTTCTCCGCTCGCACGAAAAAAGACTTACATAAATATCTCATGTATGGGTCTCTCCTCGGCAGGATGGCGGATCGCTTTTACTGTAACCTGCTGTCTTTGGTTCAACAACGTATAGTATTATACACCATCGGGTGTTTTTTGTCAATAGTTTTTTGATAAAATACAGTACAAATTACGCGGTTATTCCGCAGATTCATCTGTGAAATACACACAATTCAATGTTCGTCCAGGAAGAATTCCGGCGATGAAAGGAATCGCTTCATGAGAATGTAGTTGTCCGTTCTCTCCCATGCGGTTTCACTCAGACCTGTCTCTCTGAACTCATAAATCTGTGCGCCGGGGTACGCCGTCAGGATGGGCGAATGGGTGGAGATGATGAACTGGGAGCCTTCCTTCACAAGATCCCGCATGATATGCAGCATAGCAATCTGCCGTGCCGGCGACAGTGCTGCTTCCGGTTCGTCAAGAATGTACAGCCCGTTTCCGCGGAACCGGTTCTTCATCAGAGCGAAGAAGCTCTCGCCGTGGGACTGCTCGTGAAGGGATTTTCCGCCGTAGGTGTCGATGATATCCCAGTCATTGTAGGTGGGGCCTTTGTCCAGCTCCTCGATATTGGTAGCTACATTGAAGAAACTCTCGGCACGGAGAAAATAGCTGTCACTCCACTTCTTCCCCGCCGGTCGGGACAGTCTCAGAAAACGGTGCAGATCCGAATGGCTGGATCGGGTGGAGAACCGGAAGTTTTTGCTGCCGCCTTCGGGATTCAGTCCTGCCGACACGGCAATGGCTTCGATGAGCGTGGATTTTCCGCTTCCGTTCTCGCCGACGAAGAAGGTGACGGGCGAGGTCAGGTGAATGCAGTCACCCTCCAGGAACCTGATAAAGGGCAGATCGTTTACGTAGGAGTCCGTTTCTGCAAGCCCCTCCGTATCTATCCGGATATCCTTCACAAACATGGCGTGCCTCCTTATTTCACCAGAATCTTTCCGCAGTGGTAGCAGGTTTCCCTCTCGGCTTTATTGATTTCGCCGCAGTAGGGGCAGACAAACAGCACATCGAACATTCCCTCGGTGACAACACCCACCCGCATGGGATATTTCATCCCCCGCAGGTAGATCAGGGTGTCGCCCACCTTATAGGGCGCCTGATCCAGGAATTTATTGACGGGAAAGCTTTCGGAAGATCCGTCCTCCGTGCGCTGTCCCCCGTGCTCCATGCCCTCGTCCCACAGTTCAAAGCGGAACGGTTCCTCTTCCCCTCTGTCGATCACCAGATCCACGATCAGGCGGGTGCGGAGGTTGGTGGACGCCTGCAGCTTGACCCTCTTGGCACGCTTGGGGACGATTTCAGTGATCTCACCCATCCAGGATTTCTGAAAAATCAGATGGAGTCGGAAGATCAGGCAGGACAGGGCGAATACAACGGCAAACACCATCAGTCTGGCACCGCCCACGTTCCGCACACTGCCGAAATCGTACAGAAGGCAGAAAACTCCTGCGGCTGCGGTGAATACGAGGGTTCCGGCAAGACGCAGTGCGATATTTTTACGGTACTGGAATACAAACTCCCGGGGGAGATTTTTCATGTCAGGTTTATGCATGGGTCTCTCCTTTTTCTTTTATTTCATGTCGATCCGGTACAGCCGGCTCATTTTTGCGTCCTCAAACAGAGGAATCAGGCTCATTCCGTCGGGGATATTCAGCACGGGTGCATCGTTATCACCGCTGTGGACGAACAGATACCGTCCGCATCCGTGGACAACCGTGTCGCTGTCACACCAGATATGTACGCCGCGATCCCGGCAGAAGGAGCGGATTTCCGCGGCGGTGATGTTCTCCCACGATCCGTCAAGCAACAGCCCACGCCTGCCCGCATCTGCCGCGGCTTCCGTCAGAAGTTCCGTTTCCGCAGGCTTCAGGAAGATGAACGCCTTGTAGCGATCCCGTACAGCCGCATAATCGTCAATCAGGTAAATATCATAGGGTGCGCCCAGATACCCCAGAGTCTGACGGATTCCGTAGGGCAGAGTCCGGCAGCAGGGTTCCTTTGCGTAAGCGCGCTCGTCAATGAACACCGCGGTTTCCGCACGGCTTGTCCGGTCTTCCGCGAGGGCTTCCTCGAAGATTTCCCGGCATTGTTCCAGCAGACTGCGGTACCGGTCATCGTCGTACCATCCGCCCCACATATCGAACCACCACATGGCGTGGCCGTGGGTCAGTGCCCGCGAGAAGTGCATCCGGATGATCTCACAGGATTTTTCCGGATCCGGCCCGAACCAGACGGGTGTGTTGTATGCCGGCAGTTCATTGGGCGCTTCTGACAGATGGGTGCGGGTATCGTTTTCCGCAAAATACAGCTTGCCGTGGTGCTTCAGGGAATCCACCGGCAGCATACAGGCGTGATCCATTCCCACCGGGCGTGTTTTTGCGTAGGACACAGGAGAACAGATAAAATCCACATCCGGGCATTCCAGAATCCAACGCAGGGCATGGTGTGCGGATCCGGGATTGGTACATTCCATGGTGTAGCCGTAGAAGCAGCCGATCACAAGTCTTCGCTCCGTTTTTTCCTTGGCGAAAGCGGAAAACTCCATGATCCGCCGGGCAGTCATTTCGGAATAGAACGCCTGCAGTTCCTCTTCGGTACCGGCAAGGTTCTTTTCCCGGCAGTACCGCTCAAAGGCTTCTGCGGAACGTCTGCCGACGGAGCCTCGCATATCAAAGGGGAACCATTCTTCGGTATTCCCGCCTGCCAGCTGATATCCCACGATATGCTCCCGGTAAGGGGCGTTTTCCACGTGATCGATGAACAGTCCCAGCAGACGCTTTGTCTCCTCCGCCCACAGATCCGATGAGAAGCAGGCACGGCGGCGCTCGAAGAATCCGAAATCACAGCATTCCTCCGGATGTTCGTCCTCCCACTGCTTCGGGAGAGACATATTTACCCGTGGGAAGATCCATGCATCGGGCCGTGCGGCGAGGATTTTATCCACGTCGGCATCAAACAGGGAGTAATCCGGTGTATCGCTGTCGAAAATCCCCGGCGCCATAGGCGGAATCTGTGAGGTTTCGTTGATGGTCTGGGTGCCGAAGAACACCGGCATGGAGAACAGGCGGCATCCGAGACCGGCAAAATCCTCATACCGGGCGTTGTATGTGCGGTATGTGATGTATGCAAATCCCGGCAGCGGGTTCCCGTCGATAAAGAGTGCGGGCACGCCGTTGTAATTCTGTACGGATGACTTCATTCTCATTCCCCTTTGATCTTTTCCCAGTAGGCTTTTGCGGCCTGCTCGGTCTTGTTTTCGGCGTATTCGTAGTACCGGCGGTCGGCAATGTCGGAGGGGAGGTACTGCTGCTTCACCCAGTGATTCGGGAAGCTGTGGGGGTACTGGTAACCCTTGAACTGGGGGGATCTCAGGTGTACGGGAATCTCGGTTCCCCGTCCGGCTTTGATATCGGCGTCAGCCCTGGCATAGGCTTCGTAAGCGGAGTTGGATTTTGGCGAGGTTGCCAGCATCACCGCAGCATTGACCAGCGGAATTCTGGCTTCGGGCATACCAAGTTCTCTGGCACAGTCCACGCAGGCCTTCACGATGACGGGTGCCATGGGATAGGCAAGCCCCACATCCTCCGATGCGATGACCATGAGCCGGCGGCAGGGGGAAATCAGGTCGCCGCCTTCCAGCAGACGCGCCAGATAGAACACCGCCGCATCGGGATCGGAGCCCCGGATGGATTTCTGCAGTCCGGACAAAAGGTCGTAGTGAACGTCCCCGTCCCGGTCGAAATTCCCCTGGGATACGGAGGGTGTCAGATCGGCAATCAGGTTCTCATCCACAATCCGTGCGCCGGTTTCGTCAGTGTCGGAAGCATTGACAGCCACTTCCAGCATGGTCAGACCGCGGCGCACATCCCCGGCAGATGCGTTTGCCAGATCGTGGAATGCCTGATCGGTGACGGTAACATCCGGGAATTCCCTCTCAGCCACGGTGCGGATCCGGTTCTCAATGGCTTCCGGCGGCACGTGTCTGAACTCAAAAACCGAGCATCTTGAGAGAAGCGCGTCATATATATAATAGTAAGGATTTTCGGTGGTGGATGCGATAAGGGTGATCCGTCCGTCCTCCAGATACTCCAGAAGGGACTGCTGCTGCTTTTTGTTGAAATACTGGATTTCGTCCAGATACAGGAGAACGCCGTTCTGACCCATGATGCCCTCGGTATCCTTTGCCACATCGCGGATATCCTGGAGGGATGCGGTGGTGGCGTTGAGTTTGTGCAGGGTCTTTCCGCACTGGGCGGCAATGATGGAAGCGGCAGTGGTTTTCCCGCATCCGGGAGGACCGAAGAAGATCATGGATGGGATCACGCCCCGGCCCACCATACGGCGCAGAATGCCGTTCTGTCCGAACAGGTGGGTCTGTCCGGCGATATCGTCGAAGGTGCGGGGTCTGGCGCGGTCTGCGAGGGGAGATAACTGAGACATGGGATGCCCTTTCCTTTGAATGAAATGGAGGATGCGATGGAATTTACGGAATATACGATATCGGCGGGTG
Source organism: Clostridia bacterium (assembly GCA_017407225.1). Lineage (GTDB taxonomy): Bacteria > Bacillota > Clostridia > Oscillospirales > CAG-272 > UMGS1696. The sequence continues at coordinate 27,704 of JAFQWY010000347.1, forward strand.
GGATCTCTCTGACACTTCCCGTTTTTCTGGGAAATGAGGATGCCTGCCGGATGAATCGTTTCTATGAAGCGGCGCTCCGCGAGCTTTACGCATACGGATGCAGTCTGACGGAGAAGGACCGCCGCTCGGGGTATTTCTGCCGCCCGTCTGTGACGGAGGAGGACGGAATTGTGACGGTGTCGCTTTCTCTGACTTTTCGCAGATCCGGTGCGCCGTCGGTGCGGAAAACCGTGGTTCACCGCTGGTTGGACGGGTACCTGATCCGGGAGAAAAAGCAGCGGATTGTCCGCCGAAGGGAGCAAAAATGATTTTACTTTATATATTGTAGTAAAATTATACGAATTTGTCAAGGTATCGGGGGTGACTTCACCAAATTACTCTTGCTTTTTTCACCGGGATATCGTATAATTATTAAAAATACAACCCCGGAGGTTCAGAAATGAGCAGAATCCAACTCGTCAACATCAAGCAGGGTACCAAATCGGTGCCTCGCTTCTCCCAGGGCAATACCCTTCCTCTGGTACAGCGTCCGTTCGGCATGACGGCGTTTGCCCCCCAGACGGAACGTCACGGCAGCTGGTACTATCATCCCGATGCACACAGCATTGAAGGCATCCGTCTCACCCACCAGCCCAGCCCGTGGATCAACGACTACGGCACTTTCCTGATGACTCCCCAGAACGATATCATCGCGGATAATCACGGCTCCGCATGGGGTGGATTCCGCCCTCAGAACGCTGTGATGACACCGTCACACGTGAAGATCGACTTCCTCCGTCCCATGTGCGACTTTGAAGTGACTCCCACCGAACGCGGTGCTGTCTGCCGGCTGAATTTCCGCACCGACCGGAAATCCTGCCTGTCCGTTCTCCCTCTCATGGGTGACTACGAATACACCGTTGATCCCGAAAAGAACCAGATCATCGGCTCCACCACCGGTCACTCCGGCGATATTGCCAAGGATTTCAGGATGTACTTCGTTCTCCGCTTCCCCGAAGGCGCGGTGGACTTTGATGAAGTGAAAATCGAAAAGAACGGCACCCGCGAGGGATACATCCACATTTTCCTGAACGTCAAGCAGGTGGAATATTCCCTCGGCACCTCCTACATCTCCCCCGAGCTGGCGGAGCTGGTGATTGAGAGAGAAATCGGCGGACGGTCCTTTGACGAAATCCTCGCGGAAAACAACGGAATCTGGGAAGAAAAGCTGGCGCGGATCGATGCACAGTTCGACGATCCCGATGTGGAAAAGACCTTCTACACCTGCCTGTGGCGCACCTTCCTGTTCCCACACAAGTGCTACGAATACGACCGTGACGGCAGAATGATCCACTACACCCCCATCGACGGCTCCGTTCACGAGGGTCCCCGCTACACCGACAACGGTTTCTGGGATACTGCACGCACGGTATATCCTCTGTTCACCCTGATCGCGCGTGACGAATTCGCAGAGATGCTGGAAGGCTTCGTCAACGACTACCGGGAATGCGGCTGGCTGCCCCGCTGGATCTCCATCGGCGAAGTGGGATGCATGCCCTCCACCTTCATCGACTGTGTCATCGCTCATGCGGTTGTCAACGGCATCGGCGACCGGAAGACCTGGGAAGATGCTCTCGACGGCATGATCAAGCACGCCAACAACAACGGTCCCATGCCCCGGTTCGGCCGGAACGGTGCGGAAGACTATGTGAAGTACGGCTATGTTCCCCGAGATGTCTGCGGCGAGTCCGTCAACCTGACTCTGGATGCGGCTTACGGCGACTGGTGCATCGCGGAAGTGGCAAAGCTGCTGGGACGGGACGAAATTGTGCCCGAATACCTGCGCCGCGCCAAAAATTACACAAATCTCTGGGATCCGGAAACCGGCTTTATGCGGGCAAAGGATACAAACGGCGTGATGACTCCCGACTTCGATCCCGTCAAGTGGGGGCGTGACTACACGGAAGCGGCTGCATGGCAGACCTCCTTTGCGGTTCCCCACGACATCGAAGGGCTTTCCGAACTGATGGGCGGACGGGATGCAATGATTGCCAAGCTGGACGCCTTCTTCGCGGAACCTCCCACTTACCGTGTATGGGGCTACGGCGGAGAAATCCACGAAATCACCGAAATGGCGGCTCTGGACTACGGTCAGTGCTCCATCAACAACCAGCCTTCCTTCCACATTCCCTTCATCTATGCATATCTGGGCGAAACTGAAAAGACCCGTTACTGGGTACACAAGATGGCGCTGGAATCCTTCTCCTGGCAGGATGACGGCTTCCCGGGCGACGAAGACAACGGAACCACCGCGGCATGGTACGTGTTCGCCTGCCTCGGTATGTATCCCCTCTGCCCCGGCAAAGCTGATCTGGTGAAGTTCCCCGGCATCGCAAAGAAGTGGGAAATCAGAAAATAATTGTTTAAGCAAACCAAGTACAGCAGCAACGACAGCATCGGGTGTATATCCGGTGCTGTTTTTCATACAGAACGCATATAAAGATTTGCCTCTTCATTTCTTGATTTGCCTGTTTGATTGTGCTATAATAACCGCGCACAATTCATAGTCTGTTCTGACTGCAAGGAGATAACCCGATGAATACCAAAAAAACGCTTGCCCTGCTTCTCAGCATGCTGATGCTGGCTTCCTGTACCGTATCGTGCTCCGAAAGCGACGTCCAGGAAACTTCCGCCGACACCAATGCCCCTGTATCCGCAGAAACCGCAGCAGATACTGCCGAAAGCACGCCCGAAGAAACCGAAACTCCCAAGCTTATGCCCGAGCTGCCCGAGATTACCTTTGACGGCTTCACGTTCCGGATGATCGGTAAGGGAACCTCGCTCGTTCACTGGCAGTCCAAAGACCTCACTGCGGAAGAAATCACCGGTGAGCCCATCAACGATGCGGTCTACAACCGAAATGCCCTCATCAGCGAGCGTTATGATGTGAACTTCAAGGAATTCACGGTTGCCAATCTCAGCGCACAGCAGACCGAAGTTGCTCTGAGCTGTCAGGCCGGTACCGACGAATACGACATGGCAGCGTTTCAGCCCGAGGGTGCCGTCACTTCCCTGATCTCCAACGGCTATATCATGAACCTGCACGACATTCCCCATATGGATCTGACCCGCCCCTGGTATGACCAGAGCAGCATCGCACAGATGTCCGTTGGCGGAAAACTGTTCTGCACCATGGGCTCCATGCTGACCATGGACGACGATGCCACCGGTGCAATCTTCTTCAACAAGCAGCTGGCAGATATGAATGCTCTTCCGGATCTGTACGAAATGGTTGAGAACGGCACCTGGACTATCGACAGGCTGACCGAATATGCGGATCTTGCCAAGCGTGATGCCAACGGTGACGGCAAAATGACTGCAATGGAAGACGTCTGGGGTACAATCTCCGAATATGTCACCACGTTTGCGCTCATTTCCGGATCCGGTAAAACCATGATTACCAAGGATGAAGCCGATCTTCCCGTGAACACCTCCTCCGACGAAGCGTTTATCTCCATGTACGAAAAGGTTCTGAAAATCCAGAACAATTATGATATGACCATGTATGCGGAAAACCAGTCGGGCTTTGCCGATGTCTGGGCTGACTGCATCGATGCCACCTTCCAGTCCGACCGTGCGCTGTTCAATATCTGCTGGCTCAACCGCGCTTCCCTGTTCCGTGAGATGGAAACCGACTTCGGTATCGTTCCCATGCCCAAGTACAACGAAGCGCAGTCCGGTTACTACTCTTTTGTCCAGCTTGCCTGTGCCAATTCCATTGCGGTTCCCACCACCGGTCAGAATTTTGAACGTACCGGTGTGATTCTGGAAGCACTTTCCGCAGAATCCATGTACGGTCTGACCGAAGCTTATTACGAAAAGACCCTGAAATCAAAGGCTTCCCGGGACGAAGAATCTGCGGCTATGCTCGATCTCATCTTCGATACCAGAGTTTACGACCTCGGTTTCATGTATAACTGGGGAACGATTTCCTCTTCCGTAGGTTCCCTCGTCGGCACCGAAGGACAGGACATCAGCGGTTATGCATCCGCGATGAAGAAAGCCACCAAAGCCATTGACAAAGCCATCAAAAATGCGGTCAAGGATCTGGGAATCACGGAATAAACCGTTTGTTTTCTGAATCAATCACAGCATATCTCACAGCATCGGGTGTATATCCGGTGCTGTTTTTCTGTTATTCAACCCTGTGTATAAATCCTCCGTTCCCGTTGACTTCCCAGCGGATTTGTGTTAAAATAAATTCGTATATGCATAATCCCTAATAATTTATTCATCAGGAGATACGAAAATGAACGCAAAGAAACTACTCTCCCTGCTTCTCTGCGCATTGATGCTGGCTCCCGCAGCCGTATCCTGCTCCGAAAGCACCGTACAGGAAACCGATGCTCCCTCCGCAAATACCCCTGTTGCCGGTGAAACCTCCGCCGATGCAGGCGAAACCGAAGCGGAAGTTCCCGAAGAAACCAAACTCCAGCCCAATCTTCCCGCCATCACCTTCGACGGATACGAATTCCGTATGCTTGGCAAAGGCGAAACCATGGTTCACTGGCAGTCCAAGGACCTGACCGCAGATGAAATCACCGGTGAGCCCATCAACGACGCGGTTTACAACAGAAACAGCCTGATCGGCGACCGCTATGACGTGAAGTTCCTTGAAATCGATGTTGCCGACTACTTTGCTCAGCAGAACGAAGTCAACCTGAGCTGTCAGGCAGGCACCGACGAATATGACATGGTGGCACTGAAGCCCGAAGGCGTTGTCTCCTCCTTCATTGCCAACGGCTACCTCATGAATCTGTACGACATTCCCCACATGGATCTGACCCGGCCCTGGTACGACCAGAACGCCAACAAGCAGATGTCCGTGGGCGGCAAGCTGTACTGCACCATGGGTTCCATGCTGACCATGGACGACGATGCTACCGCGGCTGTATTCTTCAACAAGAAACTGGCCGATGCCAACGGTCTGCCCAATCTGTACGAAATGGTTGACGCGGGCACCTGGACCATCGACAAGCTGACCGAATATGCAGATCTGGCGAAGCGCGACACCAACGGCGACGGCAAGATGACCGCCATGGAAGACACCTGGGGCGCTATGTCCGAATATGCAACCACCTTCGCTCTCAACTCCGGTGCGGGTCTGACCATGATCACCAAGGATGCATCCGACATTCCTGTGAACACCGCTGTTGACGAAGCCTACATCGCCATGTACGAAAAGGTTCTGAAGATCCAGAACAACTGGGACATGACCCTTTACGCCGATGCACAGTCCGGTTTCACCGATGTATGGACCGAATGCATGGACGCTACCTTCCAGTCCGACCGTGCCCTGTTCAACATCTGCTGGCTCAACCGCGCTTCCCTGTTCCGTGAAATGGAAACCGACTTCGGCATCATCCCCATGCCCAAGTACGACGATGCTCAGGAAAACTACGCTTCCTTTGTTCATATGTACTGCGCAAACACTATCGCGGTTCTCAAGACCGGCTCCAACTTCGAGCGCACCGGTGTGATTCTGGAAGCACTCTCCGCAGAATCCATGTACGGTCTGACCGAAGCTTACTACGAAAAGACCCTGAAATCAAAGGCTTCCCGCGACGAAGAATCCTCCGCAATGCTGGATGTGATCTTCAGCACCAGAATCTATGACCTTGGCTACATGTTCAACTGGGGTTCCATCTACTCCTCCGTCGGTTCCATGGCAGGTGTGAAGGGTCAGGACATCAGCGGCTACTCCTCCACCATGAAGAAAGCAAACAAGGCCATCAACAAGGCGATCAAGGATGCAGTCAAGGATATGGGTATTGAAGCGGAATAATCTTCAGTTTCTTTTGTAAGCAATCCGTCCGCTTCCCGAGAATTTCCCTGACGGAAAATTCTCCAAGGTGCAGATCAACAGAATCAAAGCAAGACTGTCGTATTCCGGTACGGCAGTCTTTTCTGATTTGTAAACAAATCCTTGCAGATTCGCCTTGTTTCCTTCATATTCTTGTGGTATAATGGTAAAAATACCGATTATCTCACCAAGGAGTGACTGTATCATATGAAGAACAACAGCGTACTGATCGGCTTCTTTGCCGTTGTGATCATCTGTCTCGTTGTCACCTGCGCCTTTTTGGGAACTGCCCTGCTGAAATCCAAGAATCCGCCCGAATCCGAAGGAGCTGAATCCGGTGCTCCCGAAGAAATCCAGACGGACGACAGCGAAACCTTCCCGGAATCCGCTGAAACCGAACCGGATGAGACTGAACCCGCAGAAACCCAGCCTGCCGAGACTTCTGCACCCGAAACATCCGCTCCCGAAACCAAACCCGCCGAAACCGAACCGGAAGGTCCCACCTTTGCGGAAACCCTCCCCGTGGAGCCCGACCGGATCCCGGAATACAACGGTCAGACCTGGAATCTGTTCCTCGTGAATCTGTGGAACAAGCTGCCCGATGACTTCACGGTGGATCTGACCTATCTGAAGAGCGGTCACGCCGTGGACAGCCGCGCGTATCCCGATCTGCAGGATATGATGGACGACTGCCGTGCGGCAGGACTGTCCCCCCTCATCTGCTCCTCCTACCGCACCTATGAAAAACAGGTCACTCTGTACGACAATCAGGTAGCCAAGTATCTTGCCAAGGGCTACACACAGGATCAGGCGGAAAAGGAAGCGGCTATGTGGGTAGCGATCCCCGGTACCAGCGAGCATCACACC
>JAFQWY010000348.1 GCA_017407225.1 Clostridia bacterium
GCACAGAAGGAGCAAGCACATGTTTGACAAGTCAAGGTGGCGGTTGGGGAGCGAAAACGGGACTTTACTGCGTCGATTTGAACCCCGACCCTAACGTTACACACGAAGCGCGATGTATCACAACAAGGCAGGACGCGGGTATAAGCCATCGGAAAGGAGAGCATTCCGGCGTGCTCGTCACCGGCGCAAGGGCCGTTCTCAATCCCGCAAAAGATAAGACACGGCAGAATGGAAGGAGAATGAAGGAGCCGGATGAGCCGATGTTTACTCTCACTACTGTGGACAGACACGGTGTGGAATACAGTGGCAGAGTCAGACGGTTAATGCCCATCGAATGTTTCCGTTTGCAGGGATATACCGATGAGCAGTTCTATAAACTCGTCGAAATCGGGATACCAGAATCGCAGCTGTATAAGATGGCAGGTAATTCTGTGACTACCAATGTGGTGACTGCCGTGGGATTGAAATTACTGCAGGAAATTCAGAAATTGGAGGAATGCTCATGACCGACGATTCTGTAATGACCTTCAAGCAGTTCTGCCACGGGTATGTCCGATATAAGGATGCAGCCAGAAGGATTGTCCGGCAACGGATTACTGGCGACATGAAGTGGAAGCGGGATGCCGATAACTTCATGAACGCCGTTGCCGAATCCTTCTTCGACCGTGACCGGAACTTCCGTCGCTGGCTGGCTTTGGAAAAGTGCATTTTCCGCAATCCCATGACGGACGATTATGTGGCAGTATCCATCGGCGACGATCCGGAAGCGGTGTACTATTTTCTGCTGTTCTGCAAGAAGATCAACTGTCGTGAAGATATTGATGAAACCTTCACAGAATATCTGCAGTATCTCATCAACAAAAGTCTGGAAGGAGGATGCTGATGCCGAACTATATACAGAACCGAGTCACATTCGATTGTTCTGAGGAAAAAATGTCTGAAATTCTGGCGGCGATCTGTTCGGTTGATGAAGAAACCGGTAAGAAGTTTGTAGATTTCAACAAGATCATTCCGATGCCGGATACTGTGTATCAGGGTGAACTTGGTCTGCGGGAACGGAGAATCTACGGTAAGAACAACTGGTACGATTGGAGCATCGAGAATTGGGGGACGAGCCATAATTCATATCGATTCACGCAGGATGGGAACGAAATTGGCTTCCAGACATCATGGACCCCGCCGCATAAGATTCTCGAAGAATTGACGGGAATGTTCCACGGCGTGTATATCACCCATGAATGGGCAAAGGACGAAATCGGAAAGGAATGCGGTTCCCATGAATATCTGAACGGCGAAACGGTTGGCGAAATCATTCCTGAAACCGACCGTGAATCCTTTGAATTAGCTTGTTCCGTCTGGAAGATGACACCGGATGAATGTGGATATGTCCTCAATGCCAGCGGGACAAGGTATCTCAATACGGAAGACGATACCGAATATGAGATGGTGGAGCTGTTTGGAAATCCTGCTTTCTTTACCAATGATCGAATCAGCAATGAAGATATACCGCAGGGATTCTATTGCTATCATCTGCGGTTTGATGACGATCTTTCCGACTTCGCAACCGTCGAACCGAAAGTAGCGATCAACCATGCAGGCAGCGTGATTACCACCGAGCCGCTGGATTTCGGAGAAAGCGGAGTTCTTGAACTGACCGAAGAAAACGGAATCAATTTCATTGGTGCCGTCCTTACGATGAAGGAGATCATCGAAGCCGAAAAAGAAGCACTGGAATGTGCTGAGGAAGAAGGGATGACGCTTGGATGACGGAATCATCCTCTTTATCGTGAGTATGATCTTCGGCGGCAGTGTCGGAGCCATGCTGACGCACCTCTGGATGCTTGCAAATCAACAAAAGTAAATAC
>JAFQWY010000349.1 GCA_017407225.1 Clostridia bacterium
ATTCAACGTCGATCACATCATCTGCGGGGATACCTACCGCTGTATATGGGCGATCCGTGAATACCCGCCGCAGACAACCGAGCAGGCGATCCTGTGCCGATTCGGAGATAAAGAAAACGTGACCGTCCACATTTATTCACGTTTCGTGGACAATATGGAACAGCGGCGAATCCTGCAGAATGCCACTCGTAAAAACAAAATGCAGTCCACATCAGAGGATGTACAGGAGTCCATCACTGCCGAAGGAAACATGGAAGATGTGGTGACTTTGCTTTCCGAAATGCGAAAAAATAAGGAACCTCTGCTTCACTGTGCGGTATTCCTCGAACTGTGTGCGGCCAGTTATGAAAAGCTGAAGGAACTGCAGAGCGAAGTGGCGATGGAACTGACAAGAGAAAAGCTCACCATCGACCGACTGACTCTGCGCCAGAAAGAGGGCTTTCTCACCGTCATGCCGTGCGGCTCCAACAATTTCGGCAGCCAGTTCGAGCGTGTCCTGCCTGCATCATCCGTGGCGAATCTCTACCCGTTCAACTACTCCGGAAAGACCGATCCGCATGGATTCTATATCGGCAAGGACCGATACGGCACGAACATTTTGCTCGATCTGGATCGCCGTGCCGATGACAAGACCAACAGCAACATCCTCATTCTCGGCAACTCCGGTCAGGGCAAGTCCTACCTAATGAAGCTCCTGCTGACAAATCTCCGTGAAGCCGGAAAGTCCATCATCATTCTCGATGCCGAGCAGGAGTATGAAGACCTGACCAACAATCTCGGAGGATGCTATATCGACCTCATGTCCGGCAGGTACATCATCAATCCGCTGGAACCGAAAGCCTGGGCGGACGATTTTTCCGAAGATGATGATGCACCCGAAGCCTTCCGTAAATCCACCAGACTCAGTCAGCATATCTCATATCTGAAGGATTTTTTCCGTTCCTACAAGGATTTCGCCGACGAGCATATTGATGCCATCGAAATTCTGCTGTCCATGCTGTATACAAAATACGGGATTACCGACCACACGGACTATAATCGGCTGCGTTCTGCGGACTATCCCATCATGTCCGACCTGTATGATCTGGTGGAAAGTGAGTATCAGAAATACGATCAAGGTAGCAAATCCCTGTTCACGGAAGAACTGCTCCGTGAAATCTGTCTCGGTCTGAACTCCATGTGCAAGGGCGCGGAGTCGAAATTCTTCTGCGGACACACCAACATTTCCGATGACAAATTCCTGTGCTTCGGTGTCAAAGGGCTCATGGACAGCAACAAGAAACTGAAAGATGCGATGCTGTTCAACATCCTGTCCTATATGAATCACAAACTGCTGACCTGCGGGAATACGGTTGCTTCGATAGATGAGCTGTATTTGTTTCTCACGAATCTGACGGCTATTGAGTATATCCGCAATGCCTCCAAGCGTGTGCGAAAGAAGGAATCGGCGATCATATTAGCGTCGCAAAATATCGAAGACTTCTTGATCGACGGAATCCGTGAATATACAAAGCCTCTGTTCGCCATTCCGACGCATCGGTTTCTATTCAACGCAGGCAACATCAATCCCCGTGAGTATATGGATGCCCTGCAGATCGAGGAATCGGAGTTCGATCTGATCAAGTTTCCGGAGCGCGGAGTGTGTCTGTTCGCCTGCGGGAATGAGAGGTATCTGCTTCAGGTGATCGCACCGGAGTACAAGGCGGCACTGTTCGGCAAGGCGGGAGGACGATAAGTAAAAAAATTGTATCATTTCGGATAACCTCTTGATATATAGGTTATCATAGGGTATAATAAATACAGACGAAAAGGAGGGGATGACCATGACGGACGGTTACGAACTGATTCAGAGGATATCTGACAGAATCGCAGAGCTTCCTGCCGGATATATTTCCGAAAAAATGATTAAGGGAAAAATGCAGTACTACCGGCAATGGCGTGAGGACGGAAAACTGAAAAGCAAGTATATCCGTGCGGAAGATGTGGATGCTGTCCGGGAACAGATTGCGGAACGAAAACGTCTGGAAGAAAAACTGAAAGAGCTTCGTGCGCTGTATCCCGAAACACCTTCTGCCGAATATGAAACCGGCGTGGTGCTCGGTGAGGACCTTCGGGATATGGTGGAGTCTGTAAAGAATTTGCAGAAGCGTGATCTGTATCCGCAGATCGAAAAATACATCTGCAGTACGGACAGAACCCATGTGCTTGCCGTATACGGTCTTCGCAGAACCGGCAAAACAACGATGCTGTATCAGGCAATCGCAGATATGTCTGCGGAAGACTTCGAAAAAACCGTGTATATCAAACTGCGCTCCGGCGACACGATGGGAAAGATCAGCCGTGACCTGCGGCGGCTGAAAAAGGAAGGATACCGATATGTTTTCCTCGATGAAGTGACCCTGATGGAAGATTTCATCGACGCAGCTTCCATGTTCTCGGATATCTTTGTGGCAATGGGAATGAAGATTGTTCTCTCCGGTACGGATTCCCTTGGATTCTGGTTTGCTGAAGACAATGAACTGTATGACCGTGTTCGGATGGTGCATACGACCTTCATTTCCTATCGGGAGTATGTGAGACTCCTCGGAATCGACAGTATTGATGAATATATCCGATACGGCGGCACCCTTCGGATGGGGGAAACGGACTTTGACGATGAGGAACTGAATGCCGAAGATGCTTCCTTCCGGGATGATGAATCCACCAGAAGATATATCGACACGGCGATCAGCAAAAATATCCAGCATTCTCTCGACTGCTTTGAAAGAGGAAAATACTTTGCCCATCTCATGATGCTATATGAAGCGGGGGAACTGACGAATGCGATCAACCGCATCATTGAGGACATGAACCATAGATTCGTGCTGTCGGTGTTGACAAAGGATTTCAAATCCCATGACCTCGGTGTTTCTGCTTCCAACCTTCGGAAAGAGCGCGATCCGGAGAAGCGGACGGACATTCTGGACATCATAGACCGGAAAGCAGTGACGGAACGGCTCATGAAAATACTGGATATCCGCAACAGGGAGCAGCTGACTGTGCCGCTGACCGATTCCCATGTGATACAGGTTAAGCAATATCTGAAAGCACTGGATCTGATCGTGGACTGCCCGATAGAACATGGCGAAGCCGGTATCGAAGCGGAAGAACACCTCCTGTTTGTGCAGCCCGGTATGCGGTACTGTCAGGCGCAGGCACTGGTGCATTCGCTGATGAAGGACGATATCTTCCGGCAGCTTGATGAGATGGAGAAAAACTATGTGGCAGAGCGTATCCTTGAGGAAGTGCGGGGACGTATGATGGAAGACATGATCCTGCTGGAAACAGCAAAGGCTCTCGGCAAAAAATTCCGTGTGTTCAAACTCCAGTACCGTACCGGTGAATACGATATGGTAATCTATGATATCGGGAACAATTGCTGTGCTGCATATGAAATCAAGCACAGCAGGGAATATGTACCGGAACAGGCACGGCATCTTCGGAATCCGGAAATGCTTGCGTCAGTCACGCCGCGATATGGAAATCTGGCGGGACGCTATGTCCTGTATCTCGGAGAAGATATGGATACGGAAGAAGGAATTGCGTACCGGAATGCCGGTAAGTTCCTGAAATCTCTGCCGGAGATTGGTATTGTGAGCGGTCTTGAAGAAGAAATCCGTGAGGAAGAAGATCAGGGATTTGATCTGACAATGTAAAAATATATGGGGAAGCAGTCGTTCTGAAATATCAGGACGGCTGTTTTTTACGAGAGGTATCTGCTTCAGGTGATTGCACCGGAGTACAAGGCGGCACTGTTCGGCAAGGCGGGTGGACGATAAAACAAAAAGGATACCTCATACAGAGATATCCTGAAAATGCTATAGCAGTGACAAAATTTGTTCGCGCAGTTCCGAAAGGTCAGCGGAAATGATTTCCCAGACCAATTTCAGATTCACGCCTTCGTAATTATGGACGATACGGTTGCGCAAGCCGTACATTTCATGCCATGGAAGTTCCGGATGGAGTTCCTTGTACTCGTCAGTAATGCTGTGACAGTGTTCTCCGATCTGGCTCAGATTGAACACACAGGCTTCGACCATCATCGTGTTTTGCTGAAAGGATTCGTATTCCGTGCCTTCCGTGTAGGACTGGATTTTATCAATGCAGTCAAGAATTTTACGGAGCAGTTCAATGTCTTTGATAGATCGTCACCCCCGTCTCACGGATTTCACGGTCGATGCGGGAATCCTTTTCGATGTGCGACACATCAAAGATATCCACCGGACGTCCGACAGCTTCACGTACAGCTTCGGAAAAACCGACAAAGCGAAGTCCCCGCAGATTGCTTTCCACAAGCAGGTCGACATCGCTGTGCTCGGTGGCAGAACCTTTTGCGAAAGAACCAAACAGAATGGCACCCTTGATATCATAACGCATAAATACCGGTGTCAGCATGGATTTGATGGTTTCGATAGAAGAAACTGTACTCATGAAAATCACTCCTCTCCGTGAACTGTAATACTATTATACACCATTTCTCTCAAAACGTAAAGAGTGTATCTGTTAAAAATCAGGAAAAATGAAAGAAGGTGGACATCGCAATCACTATAGGCACAGTCGTAAAGAAAGCACTCGAACTCCTTGCCGTGAACGACAGCGGCAGAAAATTCCTCGGCTATGTTCTCTGCATAGCTGTTTTTTTGTTGCTCCTGCCCGTGATCGTAGTCTGCGGACTGTTCGGCTGGATGGAAAACGACGGAGGTACGCTCATACTTCGTGAGGAACTGCTGAACAATCTTCCCGAAGAAAATGCCGCTGTGATTGAGCAGATGAACACGGTCTGCGACACCATCCAGAACGTGTTTGAGATCAAAGGATTGTCCGTATCCGATGAACGAAAGGCAGAAGCGATCTATCTGACCTGTCTTGTCGGTCGGGAGGATGAGGAAAACTTCTACAACGATCTGGCGGATTGTTTCCTGTATGCTGATACGGAAACGGATGTGTTCGAGTGGATTACAGCCGTGTTCGGTGTGGAAATATCCGAAGAAGACCGTGGGATGATTGAAAAAATTGAATAACGACGGAGGATTTGGTATGCAGAAAACAAAGAATGAACTGATGATGGAACTGAAAGAAACGCAGAACTTTATCGATGCCTGTGAACTGGCGCAGTCCTATGACCTCGGACTGGACGAAGCAACCTACGAAAAATACAGCAACTCTGTGGAGCGTCAAAAGGAAATCGGCGAACTCCTTGCCGCGATGGAGGAACAACAGCTTGGCATACGAACCGTGGCACAGTTCCGCAG
>JAFQWY010000350.1 GCA_017407225.1 Clostridia bacterium
AAAGAACGGCAGGAACGGCTTCTGCATGAGCAGATCATGGAAATCGAAGAAGGTCTGGAAGAACTGAAAGCAAGCCGTGCGGAAAAGTTCACCATCAAAAGTCTGGAACGGACGAAAAAATCTCTGGAAACAAAGCTGAAAAAATTACAGGACGATACCCGCAAGGATGATGTAATCACGTTTGAGCAGCTGGGGGTGGACAGACTGTATGTAGACGAAGCACACAACTACAAAAACTTTTTTTGTACACAAAGATGAGAAATGTCGCCGGACTTTCCACCACCGATGCCCAGAAATCCTCGGATATGCTTCTGAAATGCCGTTACATTGATGAAATCACCGGAAACCGTGGGATTGTATTTGCCACCGGCACACCGGTCAGCAACTCCATGACAGAACTTTTTACCATGATGCGGTATTTACAGCATGACACATTACAGAAAAAAGGGCTTGCCCATTTCGACTGCTGGGCTTCTACCTTCGGAGAAACCACCACTGCCATCGAACTGGCTCCCGAAGGTACCGGCTATCGTGCAAGAACCCGATTTTCAAAATTTTTCAACCTCCCCGAACTCATGAATATGTTCAAGGAAGTAGCGGATATCAAAACATCCGATCAGCTCAATCTGCCTGTACCGAAAGCAATCTATCACAACGAAGTCACACAGCCTACGGAAATCCAGCAAGGCATGGTGAAAGAACTTTCGGAGAGAGCATCAAAAATCCATACCGGTACGGTTGATCCAAGCATTGACAATATGCTGAAAGTGACCTCGGACGGACGTAAACTTGGGCTGGATCAGCGGATCATCAATCCCGATCTGCCGGACGATCCCATGAGCAAGGTGAATCTCTGCGTGGACAATATCTTCCGGATATGGGAAGACAGTAAAGCAGACCGGCTGACACAGCTTGTGTTCTCCGACCTCTCGACACCGAAAAAACAAACACAGACCGACAAAATTGCCGCAAAATCCGTCAGTGCGGAGGTCCACGGAATTGCGGAAAGCATTGATGTACCAACAGAATCGGTATTTACCGTATATGAGGATATCCGTGACAAGCTGATTGCCCGCGGAGTTCCAAAATCCGAAATTGCTTTTATCCACGATGCGGACACCGAAGTAAAGAAAAAAGATCTTTTTGCAAAGGTCAGAAGCGGAACGGTTCGTGTGCTGATCGGAAGCACCCAAAAAATGGGAGCCGGCACAAATGTTCAGGACAAACTTATCGCTCTGCATGACCTCGTCTGCCCGTGGCGGCCGGGTGATCTGGCTCAGCGCGCTGGTCGAATCGTCCGTCAGGGGAATATGAATCCGGAAGTACATATCTATCGTTATGTCACCGAGCAGACGTTTGATGCCTATTCTTGGCAAACCGTGGAAAACAAACAGAAGTTCATCAGCCAGATCATGACTTCCAAATCTCCGGTTCGTTCCTGTGATGATGTGGATGAAACCGCACTTTCGTATGCCGAAATCAAGGCTCTGTGTGCAGGTGATGAGAGAATCAAAGAAAAAATGGACCTCGATGTAGATGTAGCCCGTCTGAAACTGATGAAAGCCAGTCATCAAAGCCAGCAATTCCGGCTGGAGGATAATCTGCTGAAACATTTTCCCGAACAGATCGAGCAGAACAAGGGATATATCGCCGGTTTTGAAGCGGATATGCTTATTCTCGCGGAACATCCGCATCCCACCGATGGATTCGCCGGTATGGAAGTCCGCGGCGATCTTCTCACCGACAAGGACAATGCGGGAGCAGCGATTCTGGAAACTTTCAAGGATGCAAAAGGGATGGAACCGGTTCCGATCGGTATCTACCGGGGATTCACCATGGTACTGACCCTTGAGGACTTCGGTCGGGACTATATTCTGACACTGAAAGGTAAGATGTCTCATCGCGTGGAACTCAGCAAAGATGTTCGCGGAAATCTTATCCGTATTGACAATGTGTTGAACAGTATGGAAAAACGCAAGCAGACCGTACAGGAAAAACTGGATAATCTTTACGCACAGTTGGAAGCTGCGAAAGCGGAAATCGGGAAACCGTTCCCGCAGGAGGAAGAACTGCGTATCAAATCGGCGCGACTGGCAGAACTCAATGCCGAACTGAACATCGATGACCGGACCCCGATTGAACAGACGGTCGGTGAGGAAGAAGTGGTAGCGAAATCGGCAAGACCATCGGTTCTGGCGCAGCTCAAAGCTCCCTTGAGGCAGGAGCCGTCGGATAAACCGAAACAAAAAAACAAGGAACAGGAGATATGAGTATGGATGAAAAAA
>JAFQWY010000351.1 GCA_017407225.1 Clostridia bacterium
CTCTGACAGATACCGTCATCGTCATTGATGAGGTTCAGACAGTTCCCGGGAATATGCTGACTCTGTTCAATCTGGCAGTTACATTTCTGGCAGAATTCTGCAATACCACCGTTCTGCTGTGTTCGGCAACTCAGCCCTGCCTGGAAGATATGGATCATCCCATCCGGACGGCGATTGATGAAATTGTACCATACGATCCAGTAATTTGGGAAGTGTTCCGGCGTACCGACATCCGTCCGACAGGAAGTTTCCGCATGGAGGATATTCCGGCTTTTGCGGATAAAGTGCTGAACGACATGAGCAGTCTGCTGATCGTTTGCAATAAAAAATCCGAATCGGAATTTATTTATCATGCACTCAAAGACAGCGGACACAGAAATTTTCACCTGTCCGCGGCCATGTGTATGGAGCATCGCAGAAAAACACTTTCTGCACTTCAGAATTCACTGGATAACGGTGACAGAAAAACCATCTGCGTGGCAACTCAGGTCATCGAAGCCGGGGTGGATATCTCCTTCGGTGCCGTAATGCGTCTGACAGCAGGTCTGGACAGTATCATTCAGTCTGCAGGCAGATGCAACCGCAACGGTGAATCCGACACATCTGCTCCGGTCTATATTGTACGGCCATTGGATGAAAGTCTGAACCATCTGACAGATATCCGACTGGCGCAGCAGGCAACCGAATCACTTCTGGATGTATATGAAAGAGCACCGGAAAAGTACGGTTCCGACCTGTCTTCTGACGAAGCCATGCAGTATTATTACAGGCGTCTGTTCAGAAACCAGACAGGAACAAACGTAAAATACCATGAGTTTCCGACGAAACAGAAATCAACTCTCTTTGATCTTCTGTCAGGCAATCCGCATTTATGGAATGAAAAGTACAAGACACCCTATTTCCTCTGTCAGGCATTTGATCTGGCGGGAAAGCTGTTTGAAGTATTTGACAGCGACACCACGGATGTGATTGTGCCCTGGGGAGACGGCGAAAACATCATTGCCGATTTATCTTCCGAGCGTGCCAAGCACAATCTAAGCTATGTCAGGGAACTGCTGATCCGTGCAAAAAACTATACGGTTTCCCTGTATTCCTATCAGAAAAAGAAACTGGAAGAATGCGGCGCGCTCCATCCGATTCTTGAAGGAACAATTCTCAGTCTTGATCCGCTATACTACGATAAAGATACAGGAATATAAATCAACACTGAAAAGGAGGTGCACAGTGAATGCGATATCCAAATCTGGTAGAATTTGAAGTCTCGGGCGACTACGGGCTGTTCTCCGACCCGATCATGAGAGTCGGCGGCGAAAAATGCAGTTATCATATTCCGACCTACGAAGCACTCAAAGGCATTCTTGCCTCTGTCTACTGGAAACCGACGATCATCTGGATCATTGACGCTGTTCGGGTGATGAACCTGATCCGTACGGAAGTAAAAGGGATGCGTCCCATCAAGTACAACGGGGAAATGATTTATCCTATTACACCTATCTGCGGGACTGCCGGTATCAGGTTCGCGCACATTTCGAGTGGAATCTGAACCGCCCCGAGCTTGCCGGCGACAGGGACGAAAACAAGCATCACAATATCGCACGAAGAATGATTAAAAAAGGCGGCCGGCGTGATGTTTTCCTCGGGACACGGGAATGTCAGGGATATGTGGAACCATGTGTTTTCGGTGAAGATACCGGTGCCTATGACAATCTTGATGAGCTGGGCTTCGGACTGATGTACCACGGCATCACATATGCGGACGAGGCATATTCCGAGGAAACAAAAAACAGAATGACAGCAAATTTCTGGTACCCTGTCATGAAAAACGGTGTAATCACATTTCCGAAGCCGCAGAACTGCCCCCTCCACAAGACTCTTGGTAATATGGAAATGAAGAAATTCGGCGAGGAGTATGATAACTTCAGCGGACTCAAGGAATTCGGGGAGGTAGAATGATGTGACTGTTTCAGAAAGCTTATGAAACTTACGAACATTTCAGCGGTCAGGCCGGGATTTACTCCAACCGGAAAGAACCGCTGGCCCCCGTCGGTCATATCATTACTTCTGCGCAGATCGAAATCACATTGGACAGGGGGGGAAAATTCATCCGCGCATTGCCCGTCGGAAAAGATGAGCCGAAAATCATCATTCCGGTTACTGAAGAATCCTCGGGACGGACAAGCGGGATATGTCCTCATCCTCTGTGCGATCAGATCGGATATATCTCTCCCGCCAATGCCAAAAAGCATGATGCTTATGTGGAACAACTTACCGACTGGGCAGAATCCGAATACAGCCATCCCATGCTGGAACCGATTCTCACATATGTGAAAGGCGGAACAATCCTTTCCGATCTGGCACGATCCGGTATTGCCAACCCGGCAGAAAAAGATACTGTGCGATGGACCGTGATCGGTGCGGATGATGAAGACAGCGAAAACTGCTGGCAGAACAGGAAACTGTTCGAAGCCTTTATCGGCTACTATTCCGCAAAAAAAGCAGCAGACGCTCAGGTGCTCTGCATGATAACCGGACAGACAACCGCGCAGGCACATCAGCATCTCAAAGGAATCATTTCCATAAACGGCAACGCCAAGCTGATCTCCGCCAATGATACTTCAAACTTTACTTACCGCGGGCGGTTCAAAACGGACGATCAGGCTGCAACGGTCGGGTATGATGCTTCCCAGAAAGCGCACAATGCCCTGAAATGGCTTGCCGCAGATCAGGGTGTCATCATCGGCGGACGGACATTCCTCTGCTGGAATCCGCAGGGGAAACAATTGCCTCCCCGTCAGAGTCTGCGGAAAAACAGAACCGATGACCGTGTACCGGAAATCGAAGACTACCGGCAGGATCTTACGAGAATACTTTTGAGTTATAAAAGCAATTTCACCCCTGCAGATGACGCCGTGATTGCAGTATTTGATGCCGCAACTACCGGACGGCTGGCTGTAACCTATTACAATGAGATGTCTGCCTATGATTTTCTCGACAATCTCGCAAAGTGGGATCTGTCCTGCTGCTTCAAACACAACCGTTTTGGTGTCGAAGCTCCGTCACTGGAACGCATCATCAACTGCGCTTTCGGCACGGAAAGATCCGGAAAGATTGAAGCGGACGAAAAAATTGTGAAGCAGCATATGCAGAGGCTTCTGATCTGCCGGGTGGAAAACACAAAAATGCCGTATGATATCGTGCATGCGATTTCCCAGAAAACCATGCGGCCGATGGCATACGAATCCGGCTCCCGGGATTATCTGCAGTTCACAGCCTGTGCTGTCATCAGAAAATATTATTTGGATCATAAACAGGAGGAATACGATATGGCTCTGGAAAAAGACAGGAATGATATCAGCTACCAGTACGGCAGACTGCTGGCAGTACTGGAAAAAGCTGAACGGGATACCTATAACAACAGTGAGTCCCGTGACCCCAATGCAATTCGGATGCAGTCTGTATTCTGCACAAGACCGGCTCAGACTGCAAAAACAGTAATCGAGCAGCTTAAGAAAAGCTATCTGCCAAGACTGAAACCCGGCTTCCGGGCATACTATGACCGCCTGATCGGAGAGATCTACGAAAAAATCTCCTCTCATCCCGAAAGCCAATGGAATGCTCCCCTGAAAGAAACCTATATCCTCGGCTACTATCTCCAGAAGAACGCACTCTATACAAAGAATAAAGATATGACTGAAACGGAGGAATCTGAAAATGAGTAAACTTACCAACAAGATCGACTTTATCGTACTGGTATCCGCTAACATGGCCAACGTGAACGGCGACCCTCTGAACGGGAACCGCCCCCGCACCGACTATAACGGCTTTGGCGAAATGTCCGATGTATGCATCAAAAGAAAAATCCGCAACCGTATGCAGGATCTGGGCAACAGAATTTTTGTCCAGTCCGACGACAGAGCGGATGACGACTTTACCAGTCTCAGTGAACGTGCCTCCAAAACCATCGGCAAAGTAAAGAACAAGGAAGAATACGCAAGAAAAGCCTGCGAAGAATGGCTCGACGTTCGCACCTTCGGTCAGGTGTTTGCGTTTAAATCTGACAGTGTCTCCGTTGGTGTGCGTGGTCCCGTTTCCATCCATCAGGCAGTCAGTGCATCCCCCGTGGAAATTCAGTCTATTCAGATCACAAAAAGTGTAAATGGTGAGCCCGGAGAAAAAAAGGCTTCCGATACTATGGGTATGAAGCATTTTGTTCGTTTCGGACTGTACAAAATCAAAGGCTCCATCAATGTACAGCTGGCAGAGAAAACCGGTTTTACTGAAGACGATGCCGAAACCGTCAAGGAATGCCTCAGAACGCTGTTTGTGAATGATGCCTCTTCTGCACGCCCCGACGGCTCCATGGAAGTCATCCGGGTATTCTGGTGGAAGCATAACTGCAAAGACGGTCAGTATTCCTCCGCCAAGGTACATAAGCTGCTGAATGTAGCTCTGAATGAAGGCGTTTCCGAGCCTTCTTCCGCCGATGACTATACCATCACCGTAGATTCTCTTCCTGATCTTGCCCTTGAGGTCATCGATGGAATTTAACGAAGACAGTTATCTGATGCTGTCAGGTATTCAGCATTTCGCATTCTGCCGCAGGCAATGGGCATTGATCCATATTGATGATGCATAGGCTGAGAATGAACGGACAACGGAAGGGAAGGGAAAATTCTGCACGACAATGCCCATGATGCTTACCGTTCCGAGTCCAGAGGAGAAGTGATTATTTCCCGGGCAATGCCTGTATTTTCGCGCACTCTGGGACTGTCCGGTGAATGCGATGTCGTAGAATTCCGTAAAAACGCAGAACAGGGCATCTCACTGCGCGGAAAAGGCGGTTACTACACTGTCTACCCTGTTGAGTACAAGCGAGGCGCTCCGAAAGAATCCCTATGCGATATTCTTCAGCTGACCGCTCAGGCAATGTGTCTGGAAGAAATGCTGTACTGCACGATTTCCGAAGGGGCATTGTATTACTTTGAAACCCATCATCGGGTAAAAATCAGCATTACGGATGAGCTGCGTGATTATGTTTATGTAACCTGTGCGAACCACAAGTGCACATAAAACCTATGGAGGTTCGCACCTCATAAGTTAACTCTCACGATAAAAATTGGAAGCTGAACCGATCAAATGGAAATCTGCATCATGCAGTTTCAAAAATACAGCAAATCGCGGAATCTGAATAATTTGTTGATTCCGCCGTCACTCCCCTCGCGGGAGTGTGGATTGAAATCCAAACTGCGCGCGCTCTGTCACCTCTATGACAAGTCACTCCCCTCGCGGGAGTGTGGATTGAAATGCCCAGCAGGATCCCCTTGGACACCTCGCCGCCGTCACTCCCCTCGCGGGAGTGTGGATTGAATGGAGACAGGTGAAATCGAACGCGATACCTATGTACAATCCTTCCGGACCTTCTTCCAGATAGATTCGCTCCCAGCTTTGTATCCGATGATGATTGCTGACTTCAAATATTCCGGCCGCTTCGGTATAACTCATTTTCTCTTTGATGACAGCTTCCACCACCATCTGTTTAAATTCTCCTGTGTATCTTTTGTTCGGTTGTCCCTTAGGCATGAAAAATGCACCCCCTGTCAGTCGTTATGATTTGTTATATCATATCGTCTAACTTTGGGGGTGCTTTTCATTGCCTTCGGCTTTTTTCCATAAGCTCAATCACACTCTCTCCGGGGATCCGCCGGCCTCACATCTGTTGAATTTACTGTCATAGGTGGATAACTCCGCCGGCAGTGAGGACTTTTCCGTATAATCCCATAGGTTTTCAACGGTGGAATTCATGCCCCGCTGCCCAATGCCGCACCGATTCCGCGGATTTCCGATCCTCCCAGTCTCAGTTCGGGTAAACGCGGATGCAGTTATCCAGGCAGATCACTCTTCAGCCTCATATACAGCATAAATCTTCTTGATGTTATTTTTGATGGATTTCTGATTCTTCTTATGCTGGGAAGCAATGTCGGTGCTTTCGTTATTGATCAGTTCGCGGAACCAGAACGCAACACGGTTGAGGCTGTCGCTGAAAACATAGGCCAGATCCATTCCTGCGCCGCTCACAATGATATCAATCATCTCGGCAGCATCGGGGTCGGAAACATATTTGTTCTTCAGAGCCACATCGTAATAAACGGGATATACTGTTTTGTAGCTTTCGGCACACAATGCTTCCATCATGATACCGACGAAGTCGTAATTTTCCTGGGGGATGATTTTCGGCAGGAAATAACTTGTATACTGGTCATGAATATGCGTACGGTATTCTTCCTGTTCTTCATTCCATTTCGGAAGCGGGAGAATGCCGTAGGTGTCCTCCATGTCACGCAGTTCATTGAATGCTACATTGAAGGGAAGCGGTGTGAATGCTGCGCGTGCATTGGCAAAATGTCTGTATTCCGTATAGTTTACCCGTTCACGGAAGGAGGATTTGTTGTTGTAGGTCAGTTCGTAAATCTTTTCAAGAGCCGATGCTGTCTTTTCGGTCATGATCTCAACAGTGAGATTTCCTTCGCTGTCACGGGAAGTAAGAGGCTGATCGAATGCGGCGAGCCACATATCAAGCGGATGACACAGACCGCCGATGTAACCGAAAACATCTTCCACATCAGCTTCGCCGTTGCCGTTTTCGTCCACATAGATTCCGGAAAGAATTTCGTTGAAGTTGTCGTAGGTCCATTTGTTGTCATATACCAGCTGATACAGATCGGAAGTCTGATAGCCGAAATCCGAGCAGATTCTTTCGTTGAAGAACATTGCGTAAGTATCAAGAAGCGTGGTAATGGCAAGATATGAGGTAAGATTGAACAGTTTGCCATTGATCTCCGCATTTTTGTTCGTGCTGTTGTAGTACCACGGCTGATCCAGATTGACATACGTGAGTTCATGCCAGTTGAGAACGGAACGTGCAAGAATCGGAACATTGGATTTGTAAGAAAGTGTGCCGATAATGTCGTATGCGTATTCTCCGGCTGTAACGGTTGTGTTGACGTCGTTGTGAGGAGCGGATACAGCGAGAGCCTGAATTTTTGCATCGAACCGGTCTTCAATTTTAATATTTCTGTTGTAAACGGCATCATTCATGGCTTCACCGTTCAAGTCTTCGGAGGTGATTTCAAACTGCTTGGATTCTTCGGCGGCAATTTTGAGAACCTGACCATCAAAACTCTTCTCGGGAAGCATATCGGGAATATCCCGTTTGTTGGTTTCGGTTTCTTCCGGTGCAGCAGTTTCCGTTTCCTGAGCGGCATCACTGGCAGCCGGAGTTTCTGCAGTATCAGCAGGCTTGGTTTCGTCCTCCGCCGGCGCTCCGCATGCAGAAGCGGACAGCAGCATGGTCAGTGCGAGAATGAATGCGATTGTTCTTTTCATATCGGGTCTCTCCTTTAACATAAGATTTTATGTGACAACAGTTATGCCGGAACATAAGGAATGGAGGAGAATTGCTTCAGGTGTGATCTCAGTATTCTCTGACTTCGAGTCCGTAAAGATCACCGTAACGCTTTGCATTGTCAAGATCCCCCGCACGCCAGCCTCTCTCATGAAAATAGAGCTGACCGGGATCGCTGGCAAGGTCAATGGGACGTCCGTCCGGTTTCTGGGCAAGATGGATGAGCTTTTTGCCGGATGCAAGAATTCTGGAGAGTATTTCATCCCAGTTCTGTTTTTCGGGTTCCCCTGCGCCGGGCTGCCATTGAATTCCCCTGATTCCGTCGATGGCGAGAAGGGAATCGAGATGGGGAATCTGACCGATCCCGTCCATGTGGTACACCGCATTGGTAATCCGTGCTGCAGAAGAAGCAAGCTCGGGCGCAACAAAGGTATCAAACATCTCCGGTCCGATCATGTAGGAAAAGTCGGACTGGAGAATATAACCGGGCTTTTCGCCGTACATATGGTACCAGTCGGTATATCCCTCTGCTTCCGGCGCCATGATTTCGTTGAATTTGTTGTAGTAAACAAACCACAGCTCCTGCAGTTCCTTCACACAGCGGGTGACTTCATCGGGATCATCGTACAGATCCATCAGAAGATTCTCTGCACCGCGGAAGCTCTGGAGTACATCGAGAATCCCTCCCATGTCCACCATGCCGACAACGACGGAACCGTGCCATTTTTCCATTGCGGCTTCGTACAGATTCAGCACACGGCGGTAGTTCGGATTGTTTTCATCAAATTCAAAATGCAGCTCCTCAATCGGGATATCCTCACGCGGCGGCTTGAACCATACTGTGGACTGGGCGCCTATCGGAGTACAGCCGAGGAATGCCGCCAGAGCACCGGGACCGAATGCCGTGGTGGGAAAATACGGGAATGCATCGCCGTACCAGCGGTGGGTGGTCAGTCCGGCGTGATGGGATTCCACAAACTGTCTCGGGTCGATGGAGAAATCCCATGCGGTCGGGAAGGCAAGGTGGGGTCCCTTGGACGGAGGAATGCTCGAAGAATGCCCGTGGGTAATAATCGGAACAATGGGACGTTCCAGTTCGCCTGCCCACCATTTCCGATAGGTATGCCGCAGGGCTTCATACTGTTCATGACTGAAATGAATTTCCATGTGGATTGACTCCTTTCATACGGTGTTTTTCACTTCGGATTCCATAGCCTTACAGCTTCACGATTTCAGAAAAATCCGTCATCATTTTGCTGATTCCGATATTCTGCGGACACACCGCTTCACAGGACTGGCATCCAATACAGGCAGAAGGACGCTTGTTTTCCGGCATCGCTTCGACCGCCATGGGAACCATCAGACCGCCGCCGGTATAAGTGTGGTCGTTGTACAGTGCAATCAGCCCGGGAATATCCAGTTCCATGGGACAGTGATCGGTACAGTAGCGGCAGGCAGTGCATGGCAGGGTTCCTTTGGAAGTCATTTCCGCAGAAATCGCAAACAGCACGTTTTTCTCCTCATCATTCAGCGGCTCTTCGGTTTCAAAGGTGGCGATATTTTCCTGCAGCTGATCGAAACTCGACATACCCGAGAGAACCATCGTCACACCGGGGATGCTCTGCAGGAAACGGAAAGACCACGCAGATACCGGCTCATCGGGATGCAGTGCTTTCAGCTTTGCGGCATGTTTCTCTTCCAGCATAACCAGTTTTCCGCCGCGGAGAGGTTCCATTACCCAGATGGGCATATGGTATTCATTCAGCAGAGTCACTTTTTCACGGGCATTCTGCATGGTCCAGTCCATCCAGTTCAACTGAATCTGGCAGAATTCCATATGCTCACCGTATGCATCCAGGAAACGTCTGAGCGTATCGCAGGCACCGTGTGCGGAAAATCCGAGATGGCGGATCCGACCGTTTCTCTTCTGCTCCAGCAGGTAGTCGAGGATTCCGTATTTCGGATCCAGATAAGCTTCCACGTTCAGCTCACACACATTGTGGAACATATAGTAATCGAAATAATCAACCTGACACTTTTCAAGCTGTTTTTCAAAAATTTCCTTCACCTTGTCCATGTTGGAGAGATCGTAGCCGGGAAATTTGTCGGCAAGATAAAAGCTGTCTCTGGGATATTCCTTCAGAACCTCGCCCATAATGATTTCGGACATCCCGCCATGGTATCCCCATGCGGTGTCGTAATAGTTGATGCCTTTTTCCATGGCATACGCTGCCATCTGTTTTACGGCATCCAGATCAACTGTGTCGGGATCTTCCGCAGTGACCGGCAGACGCATACAGCCCATGCCAAGTTCGGACAGCTTCAGATTTCTGTGTTCCTTATAGATCATAGTCGGCTCCTTCAGATAAATCTTGAGATCATTTCGTCCTGCAGTTCGCGGGGAAGTTCCACAAAGTGTGCAGATACGCCCCACAGACGTACAATGAGATCTTTGTATTTTTCGGGTTCAAGCTGAGCTTTTCTCAGTTCCTCAGCATCGGATACATTGGGCTGATGCTGGAGTCCGCCGGCTTTGAAATACCCGTTCAGCAGAGTCTTGAAGTTTTCCTTACCGGAATTTCCTTTGAATACAGAAGCGAAATAATTCACCATGACACAGAAATTCCACTGAATCAGCATCGGATCCAGTTTGCTTGCGGAGCGGAGGGCGGCGGTAGGACCGTTCTTCATGGTTCCGGTTTCCGGTGTCAGTGTAACCGTGGTGGGAACGCCGGCATACCGTCCTTCGGGAGTCGCCATCAGACCTCTGCCGGTGGGAACGGGATGGGGCTGATGGATACCGCCAAGTACCTGTCCGCCGAAGTAGGTTTTATGGTTTCGGCATTCTTTGAGACCGAATTCCAGAATGTCTATGGCGATGCTGTCAATATAATCGTCGTCATTCCCCCATTTCGGGCAGTTCCAGAGGATGTTTTTCATGACAGCTCCGTCATCCCCGGCGAAATTGTTTTCACAGGCCGTGTAGATTTCATCCAGTGTATAGAGTTTTTTGTCGAAAACCGTTTTTTTGATCGCGGCAAGCGAATTGACTGCTTCGGCAGCTGTACCGAACATGAGACCTTTTGCCTTGATTGGATAAGGTTCAAATGATAAATCCAGTGCTTTTTCAATGGAACCGTGATACAGTGCACTGAGGAGGGGGAGAGGTGCCATCGGGCTGTTTCCAGCGCGGTTCACCGGCTTGCCGTGATTCCGGATTCCGTCGAAGTATTCGTCAAACTGTCCCGCTGCATAGAGATCCATCTGCGCTTCGGCTTTGCTGAATCTTTCCACACATCCGGCGATAGTTCCCGCAATAATGCGCTTGTATTCAGCCAGAAACTCTCCGAAGGATGCGAAATCCCGTCTGTTTTTCAGAAGATTCATCAGAATATGGGAGAGGGATACATTGCCGCAGGTATAGAAGTCACCCTTGCCGGGAATATTGATATCCTGACACAGGTCAAAACTGTATTCCCGTGCGTTTTCGGCGGGGATTCCTGCACGATGCAGACTTTCCACAAACAGATCATCATTAAAGTAGGATACAAAGTTGCAGCCGCTGACAGTCAGTTCCGCAGCTTTATCAAGAAACTCCGGCGGATTCTTGCTGTGGAGACGCAGATTGAATTCCGGTTCGGGCAGACGCACCCTGTCAATGGCATCCAGAAAATACATGGTAACATCATTGACCGCACTTTCACCGTCGGGAAGCACACCGCCGAGTGTTGCAACGAGCTGTGCGGAATACTTGCCGATACCGCCGGTGGTCAGATCGACCTGATCGTACATTTTCAGCAGGAGACAGTCAATGAGCTGAGATGCTTCTTCCCTGGGCGTATCCTTCAGAAATTCACCGAGAATCACATCGACACGCCCGTAATTGATCTGCTCAAAGCTTTCAATGATCGTACAGAGATGAGCAAACCAGAACAGCTGGACTGCTTCATGGAAGGTGTCGGGGCACTCTCCGCTGATTTTCCGGCAGATCCGTGCGATTTCAAGAAGTTCCTCCCGATCCTCTCCCGCTGCTGTTCCGGCAAGAGCGAGAGCTTCTTCGGCATATCGGAGGATCAGATTCTTCATACCCGTATAAGCAATCACAATTGCCGACAGGAATTCCCGGTTCAGACTGTGCAGGGTCGGATCTTCTCGGCGCTCCTTGGCTTCCCGGATGATTCCGGCGATTCCCTTATGAAGGATGATGCTGAAATCGGGGGTATAGTGCGTTTTATTGTAATAACCCTGGTTACAGCCGAAAAGTTCGATATCTTTTTCGTTGATATACGGCACACGGGTCGGGGGACTGTATGCATAAATATCATGACCGTCCTCATTTCCGGGGTTGGCAGTGAAGTACGTTCTCGTGCCGACAATCAGCTCCCGGGGTCCGATATAGACCGGCATGGTATCAAACAGCAGCTTCAGTGCCAGTGCCTTTCTTTCCGATAAGCTGCAGTCTTCATTGGCAGAAGACATTGACGGACAAGGCGTTCTGCGGCATTTATTGGCACCGGAGACTGTCTGTTCTCTCAAAAATTCAGTTCTTGTCATAGATCCGTCCTCCAGATTAAATCAAAGGAATATTTCGATCGGTAAATATTCTGCGGAATGCAGCAAGTTCAGCCCGGGGAATTTGTTTCGCGGTATCGTATGGGTACTCAAGCCCCAGAGTCGGATATTTGCTGGCACCGAGTGTATGATACGGCATAAGGGTGACCTGTGTCACGGAAGGAAGTGTCAGAACAAATTCAGCGATTGATGTCATTTCTGCTGCAGAATTGTTGAAATCGGGAATCACGGGAATGCGGATCCAGATTTCCTTTCCGCAGGACGACAGCCGTTTCAGATTTTCAAGGATGAGTACATTTGACGCACCGGTGTATTCCCGATGACGATCGTTATCAAGGCATTTAATATCATACAGATACAGATCGCAGCAGTCCAGTGTCTTCTCGACATCCTCCCACGGAACATATCCCGATGTGTCGATGGTGCAGTGCAGTCCGTTGGCTTTAGCCTGTGTCAGAACCGATGCAACAAAATCAGCCTGCATCAGACACTCGCCGCCCGACATGGTAACGCCGCCGTTATCTGCGTAGAAAATCCGATCCCGGAGAATGATGTTCAGAATTTCTTCTTCCTCCGCCTCTCTTCCGCAGATCTTCAGAGCATCGGCAGGACATTTTTCGGCATCGTCAAGGGAGTTTCTCTCCCCGCAGCGTCTGCAGCCGATACATTGATCCCTGAAATACTGAAGCTGCGGCGACCGGATGAGTCCTTCCGGATTGTGACACCACCGGCAGCGAAGGGGACAGCCTTTCATGAAAACCGTGGTGCGGATTCCGGGACCGTCATGGACAGAAAAACGCTGAATATCAAAAATGATTCCTTTCAACAGCTGTATCCTCCTGATTTGATGTGATGCCGGGCGTTTTTCGTCAGAATTTCAGAATTTCGCCCACATCGGAGCTGATATCGATCAGTTTCTGATAGGAGAGCAGGATCGAGTTGTAGTATTCCATGTTTTCGGGGATGGGGCGGATCAGTTTTTCGTCCTTTACCATGGACTGAATTCTGCTGAAGTCCTCCCATAATCCGGCACCGACTGCCGCAAGAGCTGCCGCACCGAAACTGCCCGCATCCTGTCCGACCTTTGCCGCCGCGATGTTCATGCCGTATGCATCGGCGAAAATCTGACGCCATACCTTACTCTTGGAGCCACCGCCCACAATGAGCATACTGTCGCTGACGGAGACGTATTTCTTCAGAACATCCAGTGCCGCACGGAGATTGAGCGCAATTCCTTCCAGTGCCGCACGCGCGATGTCCTCACGTTTGTGCATCAGATCCAGTCCGGCGAAAATACCTTTTGCGGATGCGCTTTTGTCGAGAGAACTGCCGCCTGCCAGAGTGGGAACGAAGAACAGCTTGTTCGCGCCGAGAGGGCTTTTTTCTGCCAGTCGGTCAATGACTCGGTATGCGGATTCACCACCGGCTTCTTCGATTGCGCAAAGATCGGTAAACAGCATATCGCGCACCCATCTGAGACTGTTTCCGGCAGAGAAGATGGCAACTGCGGAGACATACTTGCCGGGAATGCAGTGGGCAAACACATAGGGACGGTGAGTGACTTCCACGACCGGTTTGCTGTCGCATTCTGCAATCCACGCGGAGGAGCCGAGACTGGTGTAAACATCACCGTCACCGATACAGCCGGCTCCCAGTGCCATGCAGGCATTGTCAACACCGCCCGCGCAGACCAGGGTGTCGGCGGTCAGACCCAGTTCGGCAGCAATCTCGGGGAGAATATGTCCCACCACGTCCGTGCTTGCCAGAATCTTTGGAAATTTATCTCTGTCAACGCCGCTGAGTGCGATATACTTTTCGTTGTAGCAGTCGTCTTTGAGGGAGTAGACACCGCATCCGGAGGCATAGCTTCGGTCCGTGGCGAGAACTCCGGTCATTTTGTAGTTGATATAGTCCTTGGTTCCGATGAACTTGTCGGTGTTTTCATAAACTTCCGGCATATTGTCCCTGTACCAGAGAATTTTGAAAATACTGTACAGCTCCGGCGGGAATCCGTTTCCGGTAGAGAGGTACCATTCATCTTCGGAGGTATTCCGGAAGAATGTTTCCGCCTGTGCGGCTGCACGGGAATCGTTCCAGACGGGCACGGCATCACAGAGAAGCCGACCGTCATACCCGATCGGGATCGCACCGAGGCTGTGACCGGATACCGCAAGAGATAGAATCTTCTTCGGCTCAATTCCGGTTTCGCGGAGCACTTCCGATGTGGTCTGTTTTACAGCTTCCCACCAGGTTTCGGGACGCTGTTCACGGAATCCTTCACGGGGAAAGCTGGTTTCATAGGGAAGAAAACTGAATCCGCGGGAGATCCCGTCTTCTCCGAAAATACTGGTTTTGATGCCTCCGGTTCCGAGGTCATAAGCAATTACATATTTCACGGTCATACCTCAAAATCCCACGGAGTGCCGCATCTTTCGTAGACTTCCTTCATGATGCTGATGGCACTGACCGTTCCGATTCCGAAGCGGGAAGCACCGGCTTCGTTCATTGCGAGCAGAGTATCGAGAGATCTGACGCCGCCCGCCGCTTTGATCCCGGCAGAATCGCCGATCTCGGACTTGATAATTCTGATGGTATCGACTGTGGTGGGTCTGGATGCCCAGCCGGTACCGGATTTTACATATGCAACGCCTGCGCGTACAGCGATTTCAGCACCGCGGCGGATTTCATCATCGGTAAGATGTGCGATTTCAAGGATGCACTTGACAGGCATGCCGTCTGCTGTTTCAACGACGGAGTGAATATCATCGTAGACCATGTCGTACAGACCGCTTTTCAGTGCGCCTACATTGATAACCATGTCCAGCTCATCCACGCCTGCTGCCATCATTTCCTTTGCGGCTGCAATTTTGAGCGATGTGGTATCGGCACCGGACGGAAAACCGACAACACCGCCTGCCATGATGTCCCTGTCATTGGCAAGAAGATCCACAAGACGCTTTGTGAAGCAGGGCATTGCAAAAGCACAGATGAATCTGAAATGCTGTGCAACTTCAACCATACGGTTAATTTCCGGAATGGTTGATTCTGCTTTAACAGAGCTGATGTCTATCATTCGTGCAATTGATGGAATGTCCATTTTATCACCTTTCCGCTTCGAAATAATTGTTGTATTCATATTTGCTTGCGATAATTTTGACGAAATCGACTTCAAAAGGGGTGTCTCCGGTATAGCATACCCGCCGGATCACAATGAGGGCGCATTTCGGTTCCACCTGAAGCGCGATGGATTCATCGAAGGTTGCGGCGGATGCGCTGATTCTGTCGTGTACCTTTGTGATGTTCAGGTGGTATTTTTCATTGATGTATTTATACAGGGAGATGATGTTTTCTTCCTCATTGATGATTCCCGGTACGAATTTTTCCGGAATGTAGTTTTTTGCGATGGTGATCGGCATGCCGTCGGATGTCTGTATCCGGTTGATCAGAATGAGCGGTTCCCCGACTTCCACCTTCAGCTCTTCCGCAAGCTCAAAAGTGGCATGTACTTTTTCGATATACATATTCCCCACTCCGACTTCACGACCCATTTTCCGCAGGGATTCGGAGACAGATGTAATGCTGTTCATACACTGGGATACTTTATTGCGGAGGATCTCTGTGCCGTATCCCTGCTTGACGCGGATCAGACCGTCTGCCTGCAGAAGGGAAATGGTGCGGCGGATCGTGGTACGGCTCACGGAGTATTCCTGCTGAAGTTCCGATTCGGTTGGAAGAAGCATTCCTACCGGGTAAACTTCCTTTTCGATTTTATCTTTGATACTCTGATATACCTGTCTGTATATCGGCTGATTGTTTTTTGTGTTCATAGGGACTCCTGTTAAGATACCTTTAAGATTCCTTTTTCAACCATTATACTGTGATATGTCGGAATTGTCAAGATATATCAAAGAAATTATGCGGAATATGAGCGAAATTTTAATAAATGTATCTGAAAGGTGTCTTTTTGTCTATGGTATCTATGGGTAAATAATGTGCTTGTGAACAGCTGTGACGCCTGCTGCAATCCGTTTGACGGTGAAAATGCGGTTACTGTGAAATTCGATGGCGTCAGATAGATCAGCCATGTGGAAAGCAAGGAACATATCCCCATGAGTCAGAGAATCGAATCTTTCGTGATCGAAGTGAAAACCGACAATGGAACATACAGTGAAGTACCCTCCGGCACAACGGTCGGATATCCGAGGATTGCAAAATTTAATACGGTACTGTTCAAGTTCCGGATCAGCTGATTTTGTGGTTTTGAGGGATTGAAATCCGTGTAAATGAGTAATTTCCCTTCACCGGAATTACTATTTTACACAAAAATCATACAGCGGCGTCAGTCTATCGAAAGAAAACAAAGCACAGATCCGATTTCAAAAGCGAAATGGTCTGTGCTTTGTCGTTTTCATTTAAAATGCAGTGGATTCATTACTTCTGAACAGCCTTGTAGAACCAGAAGATGCCCGATCTCTTGGGAATCCGAACGGTCAGACCCTTCTCATTGATCTCGTCACCGCTTGCCGTGAATCTCTCACCGGTTTCGGGGGCTTCGAATTCATAGAGCCTTCCGTTTTCAAACGTCTTCGGGAAGACCGTGAGCGATTCCTCCTCGCATCGGGTGTTGCGGATGACCTGAATCAGTCCCGCATCCTCGTCCTCCTTGTAGAACTGGATCGAGAAGTAATCCTCGCTGCTCTTGCGGACGGGTGTGAGACAGAAGAAATCACTGTTCAGCGTATAGGGTGCGGCGCGTTTGAGAAGCTTGTGCCAGTCGGATGCGGTGCGGAAAGCGTCCTCATCATCGTAGGCTCCTGCGGGGAATGCGGATACAGGGCTGAGGGAACAGTGACCGGCATAGGAATCGAAGGGATGGACGGGAGGCTTGTCCTGATCATAGCATCCGTCCTCATCGTCCCAGGACTGGGGTGCGGAGCGGAAATAGGGTGTCCACTCAAACCACGTTTTCTGGAAGGCCTGCTTGACCGGATGCTCGCCGTAGCCGTAATCGGTGGCATGAAGGGCGACACCGCGGCGCATCGCTTCGATATCGTTTCTCCGTCCGCCGCCTGCACAGGAATCGATCCAGAGATCGGGAATGTCCATAAGCAAATCATCCCAGAAGCGCAGATACCCCTGAATATGGAGGTTTTCGGAGATACCGGTGCGGTTTTCTTCTCCGTCCATTTCGCGCCACCATGCCATAGGGAAGGGACCGGGCCAGAAATCCTGTCGGTAGATACTGAAATGCCCTTCGGTCATGATGCGCTTGATGCGTTCGGTCAGCCACTCACGGCAGTCGGGATTGCCCAGATCCAGAAGCCCGATACGGTCCATCCACTGGTCCCCCACGGAGTTTTTGAGTCCTATAAAGAATTCCGCCGGATTTTCCTTTGGCCAGTGATCCGGATGGATAAACTCGGGCATGAACCACAACAGGGGCTGAATTCCGTTTTTTTCGCACAGTTTTCCGATGGGAGAAAGACCGTTCGGGAATTTTTCCGGATCGGGACGCCAGTCGCCTGTGCGGGTCCAGCCTTTGAGACCGTCCGGATTCGTACAGGGATACCAGCCGGCATCGATCCACCAGATATCGGGCTTTTCGCCGCGTTCGAGATAGGTCGAAATGGCGTCGATCTGGTTCTGTTCATCGGCAAGGGTGTGTTCATCGCCGCCGCCGTTGTGAGAGTAGCAAGACTTGGTACCGAGCGGATTGCCCTCGGAACGGTTGAGGCAGTGCGCGAAGTACCAGCGTCTCCACATATTGACAGCACGGTCGGAGTCGCCTCTGAGTGCCATGACCACCATTCTCGGGGAACGTGCGGTCTCACCCGGTTTCAGATAGAAATTGGTATGTTCCTGTTTTGCTTCAACATGGACGCCGCATGATGCCTTTTCAAACCATACCTGCCAGCTTCCCGGCCAGCCGATGGCAATATTGTAAGCGGTGTCTCCGGTGACGATCCGGTAATACGGCCATGCATGGTCGCAGGAATGCCCTTCGGAGGACGCGGCGGTGAAACTGTTTCCCACTTCCAGCTTACATTCAGTGGTTTCCAATCCGTCTCGGCTGCAGTAGTCGCCGTTGTTGTGGTACAGAATGACTTCATCCCCTCCGGGGAGTACGGCATCGATGCCCATAAAGTCGGAGATGACGGGAGAATTTTCCTCTCCGACGTTTTCGAAGTAAGCGGTCCACTCCCAGACGGGGAAATCCCTGTATTCCTGACATTCCACCCGCAGACTCAGGGGCGTGTTCGGGATGCGGCAGGAATAGATGCGCTCGGCAAGATTGGCGTCGATTATCTTCCGTGTGATTTTTGGAGAGAATTCAGCGGGAATCCCGCGCAGGAGCTTGCCGTCGAGGCGATAGCGGATGGGAAGCTTCCCGGGATCGGTCATCTGATCGAGAAGGGCTTCCCGGATGGCAGTCATATCAGCAAGGGTGGTTTTGCTGGTGAATCTCATATGGTTTTTCCT
Source organism: Clostridia bacterium (assembly GCA_017407225.1). Lineage (GTDB taxonomy): Bacteria > Bacillota > Clostridia > Oscillospirales > CAG-272 > UMGS1696. The sequence continues at coordinate 18,455 of JAFQWY010000351.1, forward strand.
CATGTTTTTTCTTTATTATACTATACCGTGTCACGGATATCAAGGAGATTTCATCCTTACCTTAAAAAGCGGGGGATATCACTTTGCCATATGTGTTTTTACAAAATTCATATAGGAAACCCAGTCACGCCGGCTCAGAAAATGCACACCGTCCCGAAGGTGATAGCCGATGTGTCCCTCCGAAAAATCATCTCCCACCGCCGCAGGTTCTGTTTTTCCGACATACCCCGGCAGACCGAGGAATTCCCACGCCGGCGATGCACCGAGACAGGAGGCCTGCTCCTGTACGGGACCTGCCCAGAGATCTTCGGCGGCAGAACCAACACAGACATACCGGGGAGCGATGGCGGCAAGCAGAAAATGCTGGTCAAAGGGCATTTCTTCGATTTTATCCCCCCATTCCGGATAGCCGGAACAATACCAGAACGGAACCTTATAGGGAATGCAGTCGCAGATTCTCTCGTTGCCGGGAACTTTGGCACGATTGTACGCCGCACCGCCGGAGCCCGAATTGTTGGAAATTCCAAAACGGAAGCGTTCATCCTGTGCCGCACACCACAATGCGGTTTTGCCCAGACGGGAGTGCCCGATTACCGCGGCGTTGGACGGATCGATTTCCGGACGGGTGAGCAGATAGTCCAGTACACGGCTGGCAGCAAACGCCCACATTCCGATTTTGCCCCAATTGTATTTCTCACGGCTGTACATTCCCGCAAGACCGCTGTTCCAGTCGTCCGTATCAGCGGTGACATCGTTGTAATGGATCACAGCCAGCGCAAAGCCGTTATCCACAATCTCTTCCAGCGGATAATACTGGTCAAAAATGTCCGGTCTGAAATTCAGCAGAACAAAAACCGGCACGGGCTGCTCCTGATGGGGGATGAACAGATGAACGGGGAAGGAAAAGAATCCATGATCGGTTTCAAAGCCGACACTGATCCGTTCCATGGACATCTGACCGCTGCAGAAATTTTCCTGCCGGTTCAAAACTTCGCAGGTCACTTTGTCGGGCGCAGCAGGTGAATAACCGTAAACCTCACGGCGCAGAATTTCCAGAAGCTCTTCTCGTCTGGCAGGCCATTGACCGGGCTCTGTAATCGGTGTACCGTTTTCGAAACGCAGCAGTTCAGGCTCAAATTTCATCATAGCTATCCTCGAATAATCATAAATTTTTTAAGTTTTTCAGTCCTCTTTCATTCCGTTGTCACCCTGTGAACTGTCTTTTTTCCTTCCCATGTAGTGAGAGTATAAGCCACAGCTCACGCATCCTGATTATTTGCAGTCATGATTTCCACAATGATGTGTTCCGCAGTCATGATCCCCGCAGGTATGGTCTTTATTGCCATGCTCATGGTCGTGATGATCGCATCTGACTTCGGGATTGTAAAACAGTCTGCCTGCAAGAAGGGCGTTTACCGCTTCATCGCAGAAGCCGGTGACGCCGCCATAAAGCCGGATGCCTGCATTGGCAAGAGCCGTCTTTGCGCCCCCGCCAATTCCGCCGCAGATGAGAACATCGACACCCAGGGCGGAAAGCATTCCTGCCAGCGCACCGTGACCGCTTCCGTTGGTATCCGTTACTTCGGAAGAGACGATTCTGCCGTTTTCCGCCGTATAGATTTTGAACTGTTCGGTATGACCGAAGTGCTGAAAGATTCTTCCGTTTTCATAAGTTACTGCAATTTTCATGGTATTGTGACTCCTTGTATGTTATTTTTCATTTTCTATTTTTTTCATTGCCTTCCGGAACTGGAACGTGAACAGAACTGCCGTGAATGTCACCGCAATGATATCCGCCGCGGGTTCTGCCATGTAAACGCCGGTGGTGGGATCGCTGACAAGATTCGGCAGGATGTAAATCAGCGGCAGAAGCAGGACAAACTTCCGCACAACCGCTACAAGCACGGAAGACGGAGCGTTGCCGAGGGAGACAAAAGTCATCTGGCAGGCAATCTGAATGCCGAACAGGAACATAC